>JAFSEA010000002.1 GCA_017435965.1 Oscillospiraceae bacterium | reverse complement strand
TATGAATCCGGCGGCGGAGGCGGCGGTGGAGGCGGCGGAGGTGGCGGTGGTGGTGCCACTACCGCTCAGAAGTACGTCATCACCTTTAAAACCACCGATGATGTAGTCCTCGGTTCATACGAACGTGTTATCGGAGCTACTTTCGATCTGACAAAGTACAGTTATGAAAAAGAAGGACATGTCTTTGAGGGTTGGTATTCTGACAAAGCACTTACAAAGAAAGTAACAAGCATAACAGTTACAGGAGATATGTCTTTCTATGCGAATTGGAAAGAAGGACAGCAAAGCAGCGTGCCCGAGAGTAAACCCGATTATAGACCGGATATCCTTCTCAAGGATCATTGTGCATATATTTTAGGTCGATCCGAAAATCTTATTTGTCCGAGAGATAATATAACAAGAGCAGAAGTTGCAACAATCTTCTTCCGCTTGCTTACGGATGAGGTCAGAAGTGCAAATATCTCCAAGTCCAACAATTTTGAAGATGTGGGAGATAGCAAATGGTATAATACTGCAGTATCAACCCTTGCATATCTTGGAATTATCAACGGAAGAAATGAGACCACTTTCGCACCCGATGCATTCATAACCCGTGCTGAGTTTACAACAATAGCAGCACGTTTCTCTGATGTGGTGTATAACGGGGAAAACTTGTTCGCAGATATAGAAGGGCATTGGGCAAAGAACTATATCAATGCTGCTGCAAGCATAGGCTGGGTAAATGGTGATAACGGAAAATTCAGACCCGATGACAATATAACAAGAGCTGAGGTTATGACACTTGTAAACCGTGTTCTCAACCGTCAGCCGGAAAGCCGTGAAGACCTTCTTGATGATATGGCAAGATGGGAAGATAACAGCGATGAGAATGAATGGTTCTATATCGCTGTTCAGGAAGCAACAAATAGCCATAACTTTGAAATGAAGGAAGATGGCATTCATGAAAAATGGACTGAACTTACCGAAACTCCCGATTGGTCTGCTCTTGAAAAGTAAATTATTGCGTATATGAAAAATAAAATATGTTCAAGATGCAAGACCGGCAAGGAAATGTATGAGCTTGATGAGAATTCCGTGCAGTGCCCATTTATTGAGTCTGTGAGGAATGGAAAGTGTAATATGTTTGTCCCTATGCCCGGAGAAGAAAAGAAAAAGGGATTCCTGCAATTCTTTAAAAGAAAATAAAAAAACGAGCCGTGAAAAATTTTTTCACGGCTCGTTTTTGTGTGTCTTATCTTTTAAAAGGTAACGGTTGGGGAATCAACTCGGCTATGTAGTCGAGCGATACGTTATATAGCTTCGCAAGGCGAATGACAAGCTCAAAGGGAATCTCTCGCTTGCCTTGCTCATAATTCGTATACGTCGTTTTGTGCATCTGCAAAATTGCAACAAGCTGATCCTGTGTTAAATCATTGTCCTCACGAAGATCACGAAGTCTCTTGTAATATGCCATATGTCATATCCTGCCTGAAGTAAAGAAATCTCATATTGCATAATACATCATTTGTTGTAGAGGAATATCGAAAATACAACATATGTTGTATTTCATCAGTTAAAAAATACTGCGGAACAGTTCACCATAACTGCACGCAGGAAACAAATCTATTTCTGTGGATACGGTTTTTTTATATTTGTAAGTCCTAATATATAATCTGTAGAAACATTATAAAACTTTGCAAGGGAAATCAGAACATCAATGGGTAACTGGCGTTGTTCGTTTTCATATTGCGAATAAGTGTTTTGCCTTATGTGCAGATACTCTGCAATGTCACGCTGCTTGATATCCGAATCCTCTCTTAAATCCTTTAACCTCAAAAACAACACCAACCTTTCATAAATTATTATATTAAATCTCATAATGAGATATTGACGAATATCTCAATTTGTGATATTATATTGCGTGGAAAAATATCTCAGTTTGAGATAAAAGGTTTGAAAGGACGGATGAGTATGAGAATTAAGAAAATGGCAGCGTTTTTGTTGTCACTTGTGATGATGTTAAATATTATCACTCCTGCTTCTGTGGCGGCAGAAACATCTTATGACATTCCGACTATTACAGTTCAATCACTTGTTGATACTGCGGGTGCTACCATCGATGTAAATGTTGTTATAGAAAATAACCCCGGTATTCTTGGAGCAACGCTGGAGTTTGAATATGATGAGGGACTAACCTTGTTAAATGCAACAGCAGGTGATGCATTTTCTTCATTAACAATGACTAAACCCGGTAAACTTATATCTCCTTGTAAATTTGTATGGGATGGTCAGGAAATCACATCTGATGATGCAAAAGACGGAAAAATCTTGACATTGCAATTCAAGATAGATGATTTTGCAAAAGCAGGTGAAGAGTACCACATCAATATATCATATCAGTCGGGTGATATCATTGATGCGGACTTAGGAACAGTTGAGGCAGTCTTGGTAAATGGCTGTGTTTCGGTTGTTGATTATCTTCCCGGTGATCTTGATGGTGACAGAATAGTTAATACAAGAGACATTGTTATGTTAAGAAGACATGTCGCCGGAGGATATGATCAAATATTAAATGAATCTGCAGCTGATGTAAATAACGATATGAGAACAAACACGGCAGATATTGTTTTGGTTCGTCGTTATATCGCCGGTGGATACGGTGTTGAGCTTAAACCATCAAAACCAAAGTGTGATCATACATTGGTGGAAACCGAATACAAAGCTCCTGATTGCACGACAAAGGGCAATATAGCATTTTGGACTTGCACAAAATGTAGCAGAATATACCGCGATAAAGATGGAACAACAGAGATTTCGGCTAAAGAGGTCGAACTGGCATCAACAGGGCATTCTGTTGTAATTGATGCTGCTGTAGCTCCGACTTATAGCAGCACAGGATTAACTGAGGGCAAGCATTGCTCCTCTTGCGGAGAAGTTATTGTTGCTCAGCAAGTGATTCCGATGTTGCAAAAAGAAGAATATGCAATAACATATCATATTGATAACAATGATGAATATTTGCAGTCTTTAAATATAAATAACCCTAACCCACATACATACGCAAAAGAAGAAGGGGTAGTGTTACAAGATTTGATTGTAAAGGGATATAATTTTGTCGGATGGTATACAGCTCAAATAGGTGGCGAAAGGGTAACAAAAATTGCATCCGGCGAAACAGGAAACAAGACTCTTTACGCTCATTGGGAAAAGGTTAAATATACGGTTCAGTTTGCTTCTGATATGGTACCTCAGGCAGATATGACATTTACAGCAGGTGAAGAAAGAACTTTGCCGAAGCCTGTTTTGGATAGATATACATTTGTTGGTTGGTCTGACAAGGACGGAAATATGTGGGATTCAATTCCGGCAGGAACATCAAAGAACGTTATTCTTTATGCAAACTGGGCAAGCAACAGAAACCAAGCGGTAGCTGTAAGTAAACTTGCAGATCCTATAATCTGCGAGGATTCAGAAGCAGGGTTGATGCTCTTTACTTATGAGATAGGCGAAATACGAAATGTTCCGTTATATGAAATAATGCGGCTGAACTGCGTGAATGGACTTATATCAACAGTTTCCACAACCACCAGTCAGGAAATAAGTTCAACACAGGCAAAAACAATTGCAGAAACAATTTCCAATGCCACAACAAATTCAGCATCCTGGACGTTGGAAAATAGTTGGAATAATTCAACTGAAGTAAGTCAAAGTTATCTTGATCAGACGGGACAAACTCGAGAGGAAGCAGAATCTCTTGCAAAAAGCAATAGTGGCACATATAATCTGTCTTCAAGCAGTGGGGGCTCAAACGGATACACTGATACAAGCAGTGGCGCATATACCCTTTCGGGAAATCGAGGCCACTCAAACAGCTCCACAACGGAAACGGGTCAGAATTTTGACTTATCGGTTGATGCTAAATTCTCGAGCGAAACATCCATTGGTGCTGAAGCAAGCATAGAAATGGTTAAATTAAGCGCAGATCAAAAGTACGGGTTTGAAATAGGCGCAGGAGTAGATTACGGGAATTATGTAAAAAACACGAATGCCGGCACAGATAGCTGGAACGAGGGCTACGATATCAGCAAAGAAACATCAAATACAACGACTGCTCAGAAAAATTGGAACACTGCAGAAGGATATTCAAACAGTAAAACCACAAGTGCGAATACGTCTGTAGCAAATGCTGTTTCAAAACTCATAAGTCAGGAATACGGATACGGTTCATCATATGCAGAAGGTGGAAGCAATAGTAATTCACAAGCGTTGGCTTCCACAGACACCAAAAGTAATGAATATAGCACAACGATGACTTACCATACATCGAAGATAGAATCTGTATCAAAATCAGTTTCAACATCAGGTGAAACTGTCGGTGACTATCGTTATGTTATGGCGGGCACTGTCCATGTTTTTGCAGTAATTGGATACGATGTTGCGGAAAACAGTTACTTTGTTTACACATACAACGTGATGGATGATAAGACATATGAATATGTAGATTATTCATTTGATGGAACATTCAACGACTATGAAACAAGTATTATTCCGCTCGAGATTCCGCACTTCGTAAATGATTATGTCAATTCACGAATTGCAAAAACATCAGGGTTACAAATTGATCCTGATACAGGAATCATAATGAACTATATTCCTGATTCGAATAATCCTGATACAATTGTTGTAATTCCGTCATATATGTCGATAGATAACGGTGACGGAACATTCAGTTCAGTTAAGGTCAAGGGCATTGCACAAGGATTATTTAAGAACAATACAAATCTTGTCGGTATAAAGCTTGGAAATTTCATTACCGAGATTCCCGATTCAGCGTTTGAAGGTTGTTCATCACTAAAATTTGTAGTCTCTCCTGGGATTACAAAGATAGGTGAAAATGCATTCAGCGGGTGTTCTTCTTTAAGCGAGTTTACTATATCGAAAGAGATTACTTCTCTTGGTGAAAATGCATTCAATGGTGCATCAGGAATTAATGCTACAGCATCAAATGCTACTGTTGCTCGAAGAGTGGCATCCTCCGGTGCAAAAAATATTGTTCTTGATATTTCGGACATACCGGATGACGATACCAAGAATATTGAGCTTAATGTTGGCAATATAACTTCTTTTGAACTTCAGGGCAAGAATAAGGAGTATACCGGACTCAGCGTTAAGTCTGATGCTACGACAACGGTTATAAACGGTGTTAAGATTGTTGGCGGAACAAAGGTTCCTATAGAGCTTTCTTCGCCTAATGTAACGCTTAATCGAGTGAGTGCAAGTGCAACAGGTTTCGCATTGATTCTGAGTAACGATAATACTTGTGTAAAGCTTAATCAGACTAATTCGATAACGTCTTCGGCAAGTGATGCGGTTTTGTGTAAAAATGCAGTTTTATCTTCTCTTAATGCTAGTGTTATAGGTAAAATGAATGTTACAGGAAATATGATTGTGGCAGGGGCAACGGTATCTGGAGAAAATTTACTGTCTTTTACAAGCGGAGAACTTAAATATATTTCAGCCAATGATTTTGAAAACTATCACAATACTTGCCACGTTACATTTGATGCGAATGGAGGAAGCGTGGGGACAACATCTATAAATGTATTGTACGGTAATAAATTTGGTACATTACCTACTCCCAAAAGAACCGGATATACATTCAATGGTTGGTATACTGCTATTTCTGGTGGAGAACAAGTCACAGCAGATTCTATAATGCAAACTCAAGGGAACGTTACCCTATATGCAAGATGGAGCATTAATACATATAAGGTAACATTTAATGCGAATGGAGGCAGCGTTGGGACGCAGTACTTAAATAAAGATTACAAATCTGCGATTGGTACCTTGCCAACGGCAAGTAGGGATTACTACACATTCGATGGTTGGTATACAAGTGCAAGCGGAGGCGAAAAAATAACGGAAGATACTACAATCACCTCAAATATAACAATATACGCACACTGGGTACATAATGAAGTGTCTGCTTGGGTTCTTGCATCAAAAGTTCCGTCAGGAGCAGAGATTGTAGATAAGAAATATACCTATACTAAAACCACTACCACAACATCCTCATCCTCATCACTTAGTGGATGGACAAAATATGATACAACGTATTCATGGAGCTCTTATGGTAGTTGGAGCAGTTGGGGAACAAGCGCAAAAACTGAAACAGACTCTAGAGATGTGGAAACAAGAACAACATATAGAATATATAGATATAGTTGCCCAAGTTGCGCAGATCACCATCCCATCCCGGGTGATTGTGCTTCCGGGGCATATACAGTAGGGGATTATACGCATCCGCATACTTGTGGTAGTAACTGTGTGCCTGAAAGTTCATATCAAGAAAAATGGATAGAGACAAAACCTTTAGATCACGGATATTTGGCAAGTAACTCGAGATACCGTATATATTTGTACTACACCCAAAACAAACAAACATGGCAACAAGTTTGGTGGTGGGATAATAAAAATTATACAAGAACAGAGTATAGGTACAGAGACCGCAGTAAGATATATACATATTACTACAAAAAAGTGGAGGAAAATTTAGAATCTGCTACAAAGCCGGCTAATGGCACAAATTATACTGTATCAAATATCAAAGAATATGTGAAGTACAGAGCGAAATAAAATGCTTGTCACTGACTTGAGAGATGGGCTGAGGTTAAAAAATTAAGGAGGAATTTTTTATGAAAACAATGGTGAAAAAATCTATCGCATGCTTGTGCGCTATATCAATGATGTTGTCTATGATGATGGTCGCACATGCTTCCGGCACGTCAGTTGTTGTCGGAACAACTACTTTGGTACAAGCAAACGGAGAAGAAAGTGTTCAAATCCCAATTGTTCTTTCGGGTAATACCGGCATTGCAGGTATGACTTTGAAAATTTCGTACGATGATGACTTGGCATTGACAGAAATAATGCAAGGAACCGGATTGACTTCTTTGACAATGACAAAACCAGGTGATTTGACAGCAAATCCCTTCAATCTTATTTGGGACGGACAAGATGCTGACACATCGAATGGCACAGTTGCAACGTTGGTTTTTACAGTACCTAAGAATACAGTCAAAGACTATGAAATCACTGTAACCACTGACGGTGTTTTCGATAATGGACTTAATGACGTTGTTGTGAATGTTACCAACGGAAAAATCTCTATAACCGAAAAACCCAAGGAAGATATGACCGGTGTAACTCTTGCAGACGGAACGTATACCTACGACGGCACAGTAAAGAGTCTTGCAGTTGCAGGTGCTCCGGCAGGTGCAACGGTCAGTTATGAAAACAACGGCAAGACAGATGCAGGTACATATAATGTAAAGGCAACTGTAACTGCACCTGGTTACAATGAGAAGGTTCTTAATGCAACTCTTAAAATCAACCCGAAAGCACTTACCGTAACAGGTCTTACAGCAGAGAATAAGGTTTACGACGGAACAAAGAATGCAGTTCTTTCCGGCGGCACGCTTTCAGGCGTTGTCGGTCAGGATGATGTGACGGCAACATTCCCCACAAGCGGAACATTTGCAAAGAAGGATGTCGGAACCGGTATTGCAGTTTCTTTTGCGAATATCACCCTTGAAGGAGCAAAGAAAGCAAACTACACACTCACACAGCCGACTGTTAAGGCAAATATCACAGCTGCACCGATTACAGTAACAGCCGACAGCCATAATGTTATGATTGGCGATGCAATTCCCGAGCTTACATATAAGGTAACAAGCGGAACAGTTGCAGAAGGTGATTCCTTCTCGGGTAAGCTCACGACAAAGGCAAAGAATAATACAGAAGGAACATATGATGTCCTTCAGGGAACATTGAAGCTTTCCTCAAACTATAAACTCACTTTCGTTAAGGGTACAATTACAGTAAGCGATAAAACTGCGCAGAACATAGTTGTTTCAGATATAGCTGATAAGGTTTATGGTGATGATAGCTTTGTTGTAACTGCAACAGCTGATGAAGTTGCAAACCTTTCAAACTTCACTTATGAAAGCAGCAACGCCGATGTAGCAGAAATTGCAGCAGATGGTACAGTAACAATCAATGGTGTAGGTGAAACGGAAATCATCGTGAAAGAACCCGGTAACGATACTTATGCACCTTTTGAAAAGGTACAGACACTTGTTGTTGCTGCAAAGGATATCAGCATTGAGTCGATAGATCTTGATGCAAAGACAGCTACTCTCGTTGGTGTGCTGGAAGCAGATACTGAAGTTGTTGAGCTCGACTTTGATAAGCTCATGCTTGAAGTAGTTGAGGGAGAAATTCCCGAAGAGATTCCTGAAGAAATTGAGCCGCTTGAAGATGAAGCCGCAGAAATCACAGTTAAGATAACAAACTTCGTTCTTAAGGGCGAGAAAGCCGATAACTATAACGTAACAACTGAAGAACTTGAAACAACTGTTTCGGAAGATGCTGTTGCAACAGTTTCTGTTACTGCAACAAACGGTACTGTTATAGGTGAGGGCACATATCTTATCGGAAGTGAAGTAACACTTGTTGCAGAAGCTGATGAAGGCTACAAGTTCAGTGGTTGGTATGCAGGTGAGGAGTCTGTTTCGGATGAGGATGAGTATACATTCATTCTCGAAGCAGATGCAGAGCTTATTGCGAAGTTCACAAAGAAGCCGACCGGAGGCTCCGGTGGTGGTGGAATGCAGGCAAGTGGAGATATGAGCAGACCGAAGGATGAAGCACCGGAGGTCAAGCCCGAAGTTCAGCCGGAAGTTCCCGAAACCACAACGCCGGAAGTTGCACCGTCAAATGGTAACAGCTTTGCTGACCTTTCGGGATACGACTGGGCAAGCGCTGCAATTAAGACACTTTCCGATGCCGGCATTATCAAGGGCACAAGTGAAACAACCTTTGCACCGGGAAAGAACATTACCCGTGCTGATTTTGTGGCTCTTATAGTTCGCCTTTTCGAGCTTTCAAGCGACAATACCGAGAATTTTGCAGACGTAAGTACTTCCGATTACTTTGCAAGTGAGCTTGCAATTGCGAGAAACACAGGAATAGTCGGAGGAATCGGAGAAAACAAATTTGCACCGAGAGGAAACATTACACGTCAGGATATGATGGTTATGCTTTATCGTGCAATGACAAAGATAAATGCAGAGCTTTCAACAGGCGAAGTAAGTGCATCTGATTTTGATACGGTTTCTGATTATGCAAAGGAAGCAGTTTCTGCACTCGTTTCCAATGGAATTATCAACGGAAAGAATGGTAAGATTGACCCCATGGCAAATGCAACACGTGCAGAAGTAGCAGTAATGCTCTCCCGTGTTCTTGATCTTGCAAAATAGTCAAATATAAAACAATCCCACATCTCGTTTTTGAGATGTGGGATTTGCGTATTATGGTTATATTTCTCTGTTTTCCATTGCATCAATTCCGAGTTTTGCGGCGAGAAGGATTTTTTTCTTTTCTGTCTCATCTTCGCAGGAATCAAGCTGTGCCTTCATCTTTCGCAAAAACACTCCGCGCAGTCCTTCGTCGGAAAGACCTTCCCATATATCACGGGGAAGTGTTGTGCGGTCGTATATGGTAACTTCTTCATAAGTTTCCAAAAGCTTTTCTTTGAGTGTATCCGTGTCAATTGACTCTGATTCACCGACTAATGTAAGGCGAAGATACTCGTGTTTAAAAGGCGTGGGGAGTGCTGACACAATATCGGGATATTCGTTTGTATTTACCGTCTCATCACGGTAGCAATAATCTGAGATTCGTCTGTGGGTGAGGTTTACATATCCACGGCCAACTTCGCCTATGTAAATGCCTGAATCTCTGCCGTCTTTGAAATTTCTGCATTCGGGGCAACCGCAATATGCATAATAGGTGTTTCCTGCTTTGAGAATTTCCGTAGGGATATGGATATGTCCTACATTCACATAATCAGCTCCGCAGGCGGCAATTTCATCAACTGAAACAGGACAGTATTTTTCTGTGCAATTAAGCTCCGAATGAATCATAACTATGTTTGTGAAATCATCATCGGGAACTTTGAATCCACTCATGATTCTGTCGTCAAACCACGGGGAAGGGTGGGCGGCACCGAAGATGCGGAGCTTACATTCGGGAAGCTCAACGGGTGTCAACTTGCTTTCTGTGAACAAATGCACGTTTTCGGGGAAGGAAAGTGTTCGGTAAGGGGATTCCGCCGTGTAGGGATCGTGGTTTCCGGGAGTTATAAAAACCTTCGTTTTTGCACGACAAATGTCGCGGAAAAAGGAATCGAGAGTTTCGGGACGTATGGGGTAGGAATCAAAAATATCACCCGTGATTAAGAGTGCATCCACCTTTTCTTCGTTTGCAATGTCGATGATTTTGGAAAAAATATTGCGGAGACTTTCGCGGCGTACTTTTTGTTCCTCGGGAGAAAGCTCGGCAAATGGGCTGTCGAGATGAATATCGCTTGTACAAAGAACCTTTGCCATAACAAACTATCCTTTCAAAATTTTATTTATTCTTTCAACGGATTTGCATTTACCGTCATCGGAAATATCAAAAACGGCGGCGTTGAGCATAATATCTCCTTCGGCTTCCGAAAAACGCTCGGGAACTTTACCGAGGAATGTGGCAAGAGATTTTTCAACAGCACATCCGATAACCGAGTTTTCAGGGCCTGTCATTCCGATATCACATATAAATCCAGTCCCTTTGGGGAGAACTTTTTCATCAGCGGTCTGCACATGAGTGTGCGTGCCCCAGAGTGCCGAGAGCCTTCCGTCAAGATAAAAGCCCATAGCTTGTTTTTCACTTGTTGCCTCGGTGTGGAAATCACATAGTGCGATATCATATTTTCCGGCATATTGATTTAAAATCTTATCTGCGGCAAAAAACGGATTATCTGCACCAAACTGCATTCCGCAGCGTCCCATAAGACTCATAACGAGAATTCGTTTTCCCTGTGCATCAAAGATTCCAACACCGCTTCCCGGAGCATCACCGGGGATGTTGTGAGGGCGGAGAAGGGTAGGCTCATTTTCGATATAGGGAACTATCTGCCTTTTTCCCCAGGTATGGTTGCCGAGGGTTATAACATCAATTCCCGCCCTGAAAAGAGTATCTGCCTGGTCGGGAAATATCCCCACCATATCGGCATTCTCGCCGTTTGCCACGGTGAAGGCTATGTTATATTCTCTTTTCAAAAGTGTAAGGTTTTCTGAAATGATACGGACGGCTTTTTTTCCGACAATATCACCAATTGCAAGTATTCTCACAAAAGTTCCTCTTTCTAAAAATAAAATAATGGTGCAATCCATTGATTATTGTATCACAAAAATCGGGATTGCACCATAGTTTTTAATATTTATTTTGCGTAGTCAATAGCACGGGTCTCACGAATAAGATGTACTTTGATCTGACCGGGATAGTCAAGCTCGCTTTCAATCTTTTTCGCAAGCTCACGTGAAAGGAGTACAAGCTCATCATCATTGACCTCATCGGGCTTAACAACAATTCGTACCTCACGTCCTGCCTGAATTGCATAAGAGCGTTCAACTCCTGCAAAGCTTGTTGCGATTTCCTCAAGCTTTTCAAGACGCTTTATGTAATTCTCAAGGTTTTCACGTCTTGCACCGGGACGGGCTGCACTGATAGCATCTGCCGCCTGAACGAGGCAAGCGATAACAGTTGACGGCTCAACGTCACCGTGGTGGGCGTGGATTGCGTGGATGACTTCTTCGCTTTCTTTATACTTCTTTGCAAGGTCTACGCCGATTGTAACGTGAGATCCTTCAACCTCGTGGTCAACACTCTTGCCGAGGTCGTGGAGAAGACCTGCACGCTTTGCAAGCATAACATCAACTCCGAGCTCTGCTGCAAGAAGACCTGCGATGTGAGCAACTTCGATGGAGTGTTTGAGTACGTTCTGTCCGTAGCTTGTGCGGAAACGGAGACGACCGAGAAGCTTGATAATTTCGGGGTTCAAGCCGTGAACACCGGTATCGAATGTTGCACGCTCACCCTCCTGCTTGATAACAAGGTCAACCTCGCGACGAGCCTTATCAACCATCTCTTCAATTCTTGCCGGATGGATACGTCCGTCTGCAATGAGCTTTTCAAGAGAAAGTCTTGCAACTTCACGTCTTACCGGGTCGAAGCTTGAAAGTGTGATTGCTTCAGGTGTATCGTCAATGATAAGGTCAACACCTGTGAGTGTTTCAAGAGTTCTGATGTTGCGACCTTCGCGTCCGATGATACGACCCTTCATTTCGTCATTGGGAAGGGGAACAACGGAAACGGTTGCTTCTGCAACGTGGTCTGCCGCACACTTCTGGATGGCAAGAGAAATGAGCTTTCTCGCCTTATCGTCTGCCTCATCCTTGAATTGCGCTTCAAGGTCTTTGAGACGGACTGCATAGTCGTGACGGACTTCGGATTCGAGATTTTCAATGAGATACTGCTTTGCTTCTTCTGCAGTATATCCCGAAATTTTTTCGAGCATTTCAAGTTGACTGCGCTTTACCAACTTGAGCTCTTCGTTTAAAGTTTCATTTTCTTTGATTTTCTTTGCGAGTGCGGCATCCTTCTGCTCTACTGCTTCGTGCTTTTTATCAAGAGATTCCTCTCTCTGTACAACACGCTTTTCCTGCTTCTGGAGCTCTGAACGACGCTCTTTCATCTCGCGGTCAAATTCGTTTCTGCTTTTGTGAATTTCTTCTTTTGCTTCGATAAGAAGCTCACGCTTTTTGTTTTCTGCTGTTTTTATTGAATCATTTACGATTCTTTTTGCTTCGTCTTCTGCACTTGCGATTGCTTTTTCTGCAACCTTTTTGCGGAAGGACATACCGAGTACAAACGCAACAACTGCAACGACAACTGCAATTACTGCGGCTATAATCCATTGAGTCATGTTCTTTGCATTACCTCCTTAAAATTTTATTGCTTTTTTAAGCGTTTGAAAAATCTCATAATGTAATAAATCAAGTTATTGTAAAATACGGAAAGACCGCATAAGCGCAAGTCAATAACAACGATATTATCCACCTCTATTATTTTAATAGTAACTTGTGAATATGTCAAGGAAAAGTAGTATAAATATTAAAAAAATATTGAAAATTTATACTCTTGACATTTTTCTCGTTTGAGGATAACATAAATCGAAAAGGCGGTGATATGTGTGATTGATGAAATCGGAATCGGCGGTTTTGTGATGAAACAAGATGCAAAATTCCTCAAATTTGGCACAGATGCGATGCTTTTGTCGGAATTTGCGAAAGTAAAAAAGAACGATATTGTGTGTGATCTTGGTTGCGGTGTGGGTGCGATATCTCTGCTTCTCGCCGCAAGACACGAAAATATAAAAATTCACGGTGTGGAAATTGTCGAGGGTGCGGCATGCCTTGCGGAAGAAAATGCGAAGCTCAATGGTATTGATAATCGTATGAAAATACATAATATTGACCTGAAATCGGTAAAAGAAGAATTTTCGGCAGGCAGTTTTGATGCGGTGGTGTCAAATCCTCCTTTTATGAAAAACGGAGACGGGCTCAAAACCGGAAGGGAAGAGCTCCTTATTGCAAGAATGGAAATTCTCTGTACCATCGATGATGTGTGCGCTGCGGCATCATATCTTCTCAAGTTTGGCGGAAGCTTTTCGCTTGTCCACAGACCGTCAAGGCTTTCCGATATTTTTTTGGCACTTGAAAAATATAATCTTGCCCCGAAGCGTATGCGGCTTGTTCAGGACACCGTATCTGCTGAGCCTTCTCTTGTGCTTCTTGAAGCGAGAAAGGGTGGAGGCAGTGGGATGAAGCTTATGCCGACTCTCATAATCAAGAATTCGGATGGCACGGAGACTGACGAAATAAGGGCGATATATCAAAGAAAATAGTTTTTCGTTATTTTGCCTATTTTCGGTAGTGTCTTTTGTGTAAAATGCCGAAAATAAATCTTGCTGTGATTTCGGACAAAAAAATCTTGAAAAAAGTATCGTTTTGGTGTATAATGTAATTACTCCAATGACTGAATTAAAAAATGAAATGAGGTTATGTAAAATGGCAGAAGAAAAAGTAATGAATGGTGCCGGCATCGCAGAACTTGGTTTCCCGATGTGGCCGGAGCTCGCTCCCGAAACACCCGATCAGGTTGCTGACCTTCTCAGAACAGGTAAGGTTTGCTACTGGACCGGTCCTGTAGGTATGCAGTTTGAAGAAATGTGGGCTAAGTGGATTGGCGCAAAGATGGCTATCTCCACAACAAACGGTACAGCTGCTCTCCATACAGCTATCTCAGCTCTCGGAATCGGCCCCGGAGACGAAGTTATCGTTCCGTCCTATTCCTTCATCGCATCTTCCTTCTCAATTCTCCAGGCAGGTGCTATCCCGGTATTTGCTGATGTTACAGACGATCACACTCTTGATCCTAATGACATCGAGCACAGAATCACTCCGAGAACAAAGGGTATTGTTGTTGTTCACCTCTATGGTGGCGTTGCAGATATGGGCCCGATTCTCGAAATTGCAAAGAAACACAACCTTTATGTTATCGAAGACTGCGCACAGTGCTTCGGTGGCGAATATAAGGGCAAGAAGGCTGGTACCCTCGGTGACGTAGGTTGCTTCAGCTTCTGCCAGAGCAAGCACTTCACAACCGGCGGCGAAGGCGGTATGGTTGTAACAAATAACGAAGAAGTGGGCTGGGAGTGCCGTTCCTTCCGTGACCATGGTTACGATGTTAAGAAGCGTATGAGCATGCTCGCTCTCGAAGAGAAGCTTCCCTATATCCACAATCGTGTTGGATTTAACTACCGTATGACAGAGATGCAGTCTCTCATCGGTATCAATGAGCTTAAGAGACTTGATAGCTGGAACCTTGCACGTCGTTATAAGTATGCAAAGATGTATGACGATGCATTCACAGGCCTCAAGGGTATTAAGAAGCTCCCGACAAACACAGCAGAGCGTAAGAACTCCTACTGGTGGTACACAATCAACCTCGACCTCGATGCACTTGACATCAAGGCTGACGGTATGATTAAAGAGCTTATGGCTATGAACATTCCTTGCTACGGAATTCAGTGGCCGGAAGCATACGAAGAGAAGGCATACAAGGAACACGGCGGATTCGGTGCTGCTCAGTTCCCGTTCAAGTCAACAGAATACACAGATCCGAAGTCTGCTGACTATACAAACGTTCTTTGCCCGAAGGCAAAGGCACTCCGTGATGAGACCTTCTCCCTCTTCCTCCATCCGTCATGGGAGCCGGTACACATCGAGCGCTGCATCGCTGCAGTAAAAGAAATTCTTGCAAAACACACAAAGTAGAGTTATAATTAATTTATGCAGTGAAAAAACGGACGCATGTCCGTTTTTTCCATATAAATCTGTTTTGATTCAATTGTTTTGAAAGGAATGAAAATCAATGAGAGTACTTGCTGTCGGATGCCATCCCGATGACCTTGAGCTCAGCTGCGGCGGAACTCTTGCCCGTATGGTTAAGGAAGGTTATGAGGTATATACCTGCCATGTTTGCAACGGTGATATGGGTCATGTTGTAATTATGCCCAAGGAACTCGGTGAAATGCGCACAAAGGAAGCTGAGAACGCCGGAGAAATTCTTGGTGTAAAGAAGGTATATAATGTCAATGTCGGTGACTGTATGATTTATGCAGACGATATTAACGCACGTCGTGAGATGGTCAGAATTCTTCGTGAGGTTCGTCCTGATTTCATAATCACCCATGGCCCCGATGATTATATGAATGACCATCTTCAGGTAAGTCAGCTTGTTTTTGAAACAAGCTTTACCGCAACCGTCGGTCATATGTTCCCGGAAACAGGTGAGCCGATGGCAGGGGTTGTTCCGATTTACTATATGGATAACCTCGCAGGAACAAACTTTGTTCCCGAAATGTATGTCGATGTTACCGACTATATCGAGCAGAAGCTTTCTGCTGTTGAGTGCCACGAAAGCCAGATTGTTTGGATGCGCGACCACGATAAGATAGATTTTATCGAGTTCGTTCGTTCCTGCACCCGTGCCCGTGGACTCCAGTGCGGTGTTATGTATGCCGAAGGCTTTAAGACCTGTAAGGCACATCTCCGCCAGACAACAATCAGACATTTGCCGTAAGCTTAATTGCGGTGAAGTATATATTTAAAAGGAGGACAAATTATTATGGATTTTATAAGCACAGTTAAGGGTTCTCTTCTTGAGGGCTTCTATCCCGCAGGTTGGGATTTCGAAAAAATCGACAAATGCTGCTCCAATGCACCCGAAGCAATTTTTGAGCGTCAGGATTTCTGGCATCCGGACTTCCAGCCCATTCAGTGCGATAACGTTGCTGAATTCGATATGATGATGGGTCACGAAATTGCAAAGCAGATTAAGCTTGCTCGTGAAGAGGGAATTAAGCTTGCTATGATTCTTCCGGCAGGTCCTATGGGTATGTACCGTTGGGCTGCATACTTCCTCAATGAGTGGGATATCGATTGCTCACACGTTTACGGCTTCAATATGGACGAGTGGTCAGACGGTGACGGCAATACTCTAGATCCTTCAAACCCCGGTTCATTTACATATGCTATGCGTGATGCATTCTACAGCAAGATCAATAAGACTGTTCCGGAAAATCAGAGAAACTTTGCAACAAAGGAAAATCTCCCCACATATCCGGAAAAGATTGCAGCTCTCAAGGCTGAGGGTGCTCGTCTTATCACAACCTTCGGTATCGGACGTATGTGCCACATTGCATTCTGGGAGCCCCAGTTTGCAGCAGAGTTTGCAACAGATGAAGAGTGGAAGAGCCAGATGTACCGCATCGGCGCACAGCTTCACCCCCTCACAATTGAGCAGAATGCTATCACAAGCTTCAAGAGCCGCACAAGTCTTGTTCCGTGCCGTGCTAATACAATCGGCCCGGGTCTCTTCCTCCAGTCTGACCGCATAATCGGCGGTTGCGACGGTGCTCTTTCTCGTGGTATGCAGTGGCAGGGAATGTCCCTTTGGATGACTCTCCGTTATGGTCCGTCACGTTGGGTAACATCTTCCTATATGCCCACTCTCGCAGGTAAGCTCTTCTTCCTTCGTGAGCTTGCAGGTCCCCTCGTTGCAGAGTGCAACTAATTGAAAATTAAGTGAGGTAACTTATAATGAAAAAAGTAAGATGGGGCGTTATTGGCGCCGGCGGTATCGCTGACAGAAGAACACTTCCCGGAATGATGCTTTCCGAAGAGGCAGAGCTCATTGCTGTTATGGAAATCAATGAGGAGTTTGCCGAGAAGCTTCGTGTAAAGTATGGCGCAAAGCGTGCATACACAGACCACAAGGCACTTCTTGCAGACCCAGAGGTTGATGTTGTTTATATCGCATCTCCCGTTAACTGTCACAAGGAGCAGGCTATTGATGCTGCTCGTGCAAAGAAGGATATTCTCCTTGAAAAGCCCATCTGCCTTGATATCGCAGATGGCGAAGAAGTTCTCAAGGTTTGCGAAGAAGAAGGCGTTAAGATTGCAACAGGCTTCCTTATGCGCTTCCACGCAATCAATGCAAAAATTCGCGAGATTATCCAGTCCGGTCAGATTGGTCAGCTCGTTTCCTGCCGTGCACAGTTCTCTTGCTGGTATCCGGATATCCCCGGCGCATGGCGTCAGATAAGAGCACTTTCCGGCGGTGGTGCACTCATGGATATGGGCGTTCATTGTATCGACCTTATTCAGTACATTACAGGCTCAAAGGCAAAGAAGGTTGCTTCTTTCTCCAAGACACACACTTTCTCTTACGAAGTTGAAGATCAGGCTTCTCTTATGATGGAGCTTGAGAACGGCGCAGTTGCATATGTTGAATCAAACTTCAACATTCCCGATGCTGTTCCATCAAAGCTTGAGTTCTACGGTACAGCAGGCTCAATCGTAGCAGTTGGTACTCTTTCTCAGGAAGAGGGCGGAACAATCGAGGTTATTGCTGCTGACAGCTCTCTCGGATACGATGCACAGCAGACAAGAAACGAAGTCAAGAAGATTGACGTTGAAGTTGAGTTCGGAAATATGTACACAAAGGAACTCGACTCCTTCGGTCGTTCACATCGTGACGGTGCTCCCATTGAAGTTCCCGCAGCTGATGCTATTCAGGCACAGAAGGTTATTCAGGCAGCATATAAGTCCATGGAAGACGGCAAGTTTATCGAGCTTTAATAAAGAATTATGCCCCGCACTTTTGCGGGGCATAAATTATAAGCAGAAAGGGAATGAAATATGTTGAAATTCGGCGTTGCAAAATGTGATATAACTCCGGAGGTGGGAATGGTTATTCCCGGTTATTATTCCAAACGTTTTATTGAAGGTGCTATCGACCCTTTATATGCAAAAGCAATGGTGTTTGAAAATGATGGCGAATTTGCTGCGGCAGTCGTCTGTGATACAATAAATCTTCGCCGCGATGATGTCCTCCGCATCCGCCGAGGTATTTGTGAGAATTGCGGAATTTCTGAAAAGAATATTTCTGTTTCCGCATCCCACACTCATACCGGTGGTCCTTCCTGGCATTGGTTTGAGGCAGGTGAGCACGATCCCATATATATGAACGCGCTTATAAATGGTGCAGTCTCGGCGGCTACGGATGCTTATAATAAGCGTGTGTCTGCAAAAATCGGTTTCGGAAAGACAGAAGTTGAGGGATATAGCTTTATCCGCAGATTCTTTATGAAAAACGGAAAAGTCAGAACTAACCCCGAAGCAGGTGACCCGAATATCATCGGACCTGTGGGAACGCCCGATAATTCTTTCGTTGTTGGTAAAGTAACGGATGAAAACGGAAAAATCCTTGCATTTATCTCAAACTACGGAGTTCACCTTGATATGGTGGGCGGAAATCTCGCCTGTGCCGACTATCCGGGATATATGGCAAAGCTCATAAGCGAAAAGTATGGTGAGGATGTTGAGAGCATATTCTTCACAGGTCCCTGCGGAAACACAAACCATATTGCCGCAAATCATAAGGTTTCCGTTAAATCAAAGTTTGAAGAAGAAAATCCAAATCTTCCTCCATATGTGAAAACAGCTCACGCTCTTTTTGATGCTCTTTGTGAGCTTGAAAGTAAAATTGAGCTTTCTGATTCGATTGTTCCGAAGGTTTCCCGTGAGTTTTTATCTGCAAAGCTTCGCATGCCGACAAAGGAATATGTTGAAACTGCAAACCGTTTCCTTCAGGGAGAAAATGTCAAGTTTGAGGGGTATTGCATGGATCATCTCGGTCTTATGGAACGCCGCCATATCGCACTTGCAACCCTTGCAGCTTTTAATAACCCCGTAAAGATGATTGATGTTGAGGTTATGACACTTACCCTTGGTGATTCCGCAATCGTCACCTGGCCTGCAGAAGTGTTTGTTGAATACGGTAAGGCCGTAAGAGAAAAGTTTTCCGATAAGAATATCATAATCGGCGAGCTTTCCAACGGAACAATCGCCTGCTACCTTCCCACCGAGGATGCAATAGAGCAGGGCGGATACGAACCCACAATCACCGGAGCAACAACACCCGAACCGAAAATAGGAACAGATATGGTAAATGCAACCATAACACTTCTTGAAAATTCGGGATTTTAGAAAATGAGGTGCCCTGCATATTTTTATGCAGGGCATCAGCGTGTCGAAAAACTTTCGACACGCTGGGAGGCTGTCCAAAAAGGTGTGAGATTTTCCGAATGGAACCCGAAGGTGTATGTTGATACATCGAGAGGTGACACTTCGGGAAAAACAAGCGAAAAAGTCCTTGAAACTCG
>JAFSEA010000032.1 GCA_017435965.1 Oscillospiraceae bacterium | reverse complement strand
TTTTTTATTTCTCTTTTTTTGCGATTTTTTTATAAATCGCAAAAAAAGAAGCGACAATTTTTTCACTTGTCGCTTCCCGAAATATTTATTTTGTGAACGTGAACGAGCGAACCTCGTGTTCTGTGGTTTCAGCCGTAAGTCGGACAGTCACCTTGCAGGTGTATGTTCCCGAGGAAAGTGCATCAACATCAATGCCTGTTCCACGGATTGTCGCCGCAGGGTCAGTTTTGAACTGCTGCATATTGAATGCAAATATATTTCCGCGGGCAACAGATGCCTTCGCACTCTGCACGGTTGTGTCTCCACTTAAAATTGTGACCATAACCGTGTCAATGGCTCTCGTTGAGCTGATTGTGCCGGCAAACATATTGCGGAGAGTGTGTGACTCTTCTCCAAGGCTATCCCTGAAGCTTACGTTCTCGGCGATATAGTTTGCTTCGCGAAGCTCACGGCAGGTAATCGGGAGATAACCTGCGTTATAAAGCTGAGAGAAGGAATATTCAACATCCTCACCATAGATGTTATATACTGTGCCGACTCCGTCAATCTCCATAGTGTCTTCATCACCCGTTCCCCAGGTCTTCATATGAGCACGGGTCTGATCGATGATTTTTACCTTCTGATTCTTTACATCAACTTCGGAAATCATCATAACGTGACCGTAGCCATCAAGGTAATGAACAACTGCATCGGCAGGGCGAAGCTCTGCATACGCCGCAAACATCTTGTCTTTTCCGTTAGCTTCCGTTATTGCGATTGTTTGAGAAGAAGAACTGAATGATGTTACATCATAATCATAGTCACCGACTTTGATAAAGCCGTTCTTCTCTGTCATATTGCTCGTTGCCTTTGCCTGGATGTTGGCACCGAACTTGCTCCATGATCTCACAACAGAGCCTGAACAGTCGTTGCCGATTCTGACCGTTCCCTGACCGCCCGAAAGCGCTTCACCGGAAAGACCGGAAATTGTATAAACACCGTTTGCATCTTTTCCGCTTTCAAATTCCATGAAGGTTTCAAGGCTTCCACTGTTATATGCATAAGGAACACCACGGTAAACTTTGCCTTTTTCAAGGGTGAAGGAAAGTGCATTTGAGCTGCTTCCGGTTGTATAGGTTATATCCTCGCTCGGTGTCCAGAGAACTGTTGCCATTTTTCTCATATAGTCAAGGGCAATCTGCTGTCTTGCAGCAATGATATCTTCATCACGTACACCGATATGGGCAATACCGTCACGAATCATCTTGTAGCTGTCACCAAATGGAATGATTGCATAAGCATATGCAGTGTTTGCAACTGTTGTATCGTCAAGGACTGTGAACTGGGAGTTGCGGCTTGTCATCGGGATTTTCTGATTGCCATACATAATTCCCTTTTCAACTGCATCGTCAAAGCCGATAAACTCTGCCATAATTGCCATTTCATCGCCTGCACGGAATCTGTCAAGGATAATCTTGCGGATTGCTTTTCCAACGTCAAAAGAAGGCTTGTTTTCTCCGTAAACCGCTTCAACACGACAGTCTTCCCAAGCGAAGAAGCTGTATGTATCGTCAAAGCTTACTATCTCGCCATTCTTCTGCCAGTACATAAACTCACCCTGTGAGCTGTCTGCTGTGCATGCGACAACATCGCCGTATTTTACTTCACGGGCAACACCGTTTACAAAAACTGTGATATCGCTCTTTAAATCCTCATACTGTGCAACAAAGATAAGGCTTCCCGAAAGAGCCGAAACATCGTCTCCGGCGCTGTATTCAACATAACCGTTGCCATCTTTGAGTGCCCAGCCGTAGGCTTTGCCGAATCCTGCCATTGAAGGATAATCGGGGAGATATTTTCCATCAGTCAATGCGACATTGGGAAGAAGCTGACCGTTTCCGTTATAGAACTCGACCTTTGTTTCCATATCTCCGCTTTCCGGCTCATAAACCGCAATAAGGTAGTTTGAGCCTTCACCCGGGAGATATTCAAAGCTTGCCGAGGTTGAAACAATCTGTTTTCTTGCCATTGTTGCACCCTTTGCCCAATAGAGGAAGTTATATTTTGTGCCGTCAATTTCTATTGCTTCTTCTGTTGAAACTGTGCACAGCTTGCCAAGGGTGATATTTTCTTTATTTTCAAATTCAATATCGAGGTTCTTTCCGTCTGCGGAAAATGCATTGAAGGTAAATACATTTGCATTGCCGCCGATATGCTCTTCCTCTTCATATGTTATTTCATCATCAAACGCCGGAGGAGTTACAACGGAGATTTCAAGTGAATCGTAAAGTGTCTCTTCATTGTATTTTGCGCTTGCGTTTACAGTTGCAACGCCATAGGATTTTCCTGTAACAGTACCGTTTGCCGAAACACTTGCCACCTCTGCATCATCAGAAGCAACAGAATATGCGATATCGGAAAGCTCGGCAGAAGCGAAGGTATAGGTGTGGTTATCGCTTGAATCCACGCTTACTTCGGGGTTGGTGAGCTTTGCGGAAAAACTTACCTTTGCGCTTTCTTTACCTGCCGTGATTTCATCCTTATCGGAAGTGAAGCTCATAATAACCGCAGAACCTTCTCCTCCATCGAGGGTGAAGTTTGATGCCATTGCATAGTTTGATGAACCTTTTATATTGCGTGTCTTATAAACAAGATAGTATTCACCTGCGTCAAGATCAAGCTTATTATCAAAAGCTTCATCATACACGACCGACTGACCGCCCGTGAGGGTTGAATCAACGCTCGGCTTTTCGCCTATATAATAATCGCTTCCCGGTGTGAGGTTATCTGCGCTTAAAAGAGTGTTCATATCCGAGCCGTCGTTTTTTATAAGGTAATAGTCCATATAAGCTTCGGCACCGTCACCTCTTCCGCCGTATTTCCAGTAGGTTGCCTTGGGAGTATACCTACCTGAAACCGGAACATTAATCTTCATAGCAAACCAGATATTACTCTTTCTTGCAGTAAGTCTTACTCCGTTTCTTCCGCTTCCTTTTGTTCCTTTGAAAGCAAAATCATCCGAATCCGGAGTATGTGAGCCTGTACTTTTTCTTGCATATTCAAAGAATCCGTTTGTTGCGCCATAGTTGATGTTGCGGAAATCCGACTGGTCTATGGTATCACGTGCATTTGAAAGGTCATATGCAACAGTAACACCCGACATACCTGCTTCAACAACATCAATCTTCTGTGATGTTGCAACATTTTCACCGATTCCATTATCAAGTGATGCTGTGACAGTTGCCATTCCGCCTGATTTTGCAGTTATCTTTCCGGCAGAAGCAGTTGCAACGTTTGCAGGGTCTACCGCATAAGAAGCATCTGCTGTTACATCAGCTTTTGTGAAGTCGCTCTTATAAGCTGTTACAGTCATATTTGCATCTTTATTTACTTCTGTATCAAGCTCGGTTGTATCAATGGTGCTTGAAAGTCCTGTGACAACGGTATCAGTTCCCGTTCCGCTTGTAAGTGTGAGCATTCTCGGATACTGATAATAACCACTTGCCCCTTTTTTCGAAGGCTTGAAAACCAGAACATATTCGGTATCTGTGAATGAGTGGTCTTCCTTTACGGAATTTACGCCGTTTGCAACGTTTGATGTATTATAATATGCAACGTCGGAGAATAACTTCTGGTCATTTGTGACCGCTGCAATTGCAGCATTTATCTCATCAATGGTATCAACGTTCTTATCAAAGATATAAACATCACCGTAACCACCGGAAGATGCACTCTGACCGTGACTGAATGTGACATCATATGTACCCGGTACGGGTACTTTTATCTTAAGTGCAAACCATTGTGTTGTCTTGCTGAAAGTTGCCTGAACTTTCCAGGAACTTGACCAGATCTGAACTTTACCCGTATCTGAAGATGAGCTTGCAGTCAACCACGACCACATATTATATGTGGCATCCATACTTGTTGCTTTACTAAGATAAGTTGACTTTGCATAAGTTCCGTTATTGAAATCATAAACAAACTTATAGTTGTTTACCTCCGTCTCTACAGTTTCTTCCTCGGCAAATGCAAAAGGAACTATTGAAATAAGAAGAGATATTACGAGCAAAATGGATAAAAATCTTTTCATAATTTTCCAAACCTCCACATTTTGATACTTAATTATACCATTATTCATTTGCAAGCATCAACCTCGAAATAGGAAAATCGGGCAATGGTTAAAACCTTGCCCGAAGCTCAAATACTTTACCGAGAATTTCCATTCCCTTTTCTTCAATATCTTTCTTTGAGAAAAACATAGGTGTATACTTTGGGTTTATTGAAACAAGGCTTACCCCGTCGGCGTGGTGATAAAATTTCTTACAGGTTGCCTCTTCATTTCCCACAAGTACGATTGCAATATCTCCGTTATTAACGCTGCTCTGACGGCGTACGATTACTGTGTCACCCTCACGCATACGAGGCTCCATACTGTCGCCTCTTATGCGAAGAGCAAAAAACTCACCCATATTCTCCATATCGGGAGATATTTCCTCATAGCCGATAATATCCTCAACTGCAGTTCTCGGTATACCTGCCTGAACTTTGCCGAGCACCGGAATTCTGCATCTTTCGCTGCCTTCGCCTGCAAGCTCCGATACGCTCACACCAAAAAACTCCGCAAGTCTGAGAAGCATATCATATCCGGGACTGTTTTTCCCGATTTCCCACATAGCAACGGTGGACTGCCTTACCCCCATTTTCTTTCCAAGCTCCGTCTGGGAAATACCAAAGCTTTGACGAAGCCTTTTTATCTCATTTGAAATCACGAAAAATCACTCCCGAAAAAGTTTCTATATCAATATTATCATTTTATATGTTAATTTTCAAGAGTTTTGCAGATTTTTCGACAAAAAATTACTTTAAATGTTTACGACATAATAAAACGGCAAACGCTGTCGGTTTGCCGTTTTTGATTTTTATTTACTTTTCTGCCACAAATTCAAGAACTCTTGCAAGCAAAACCGCAACTTCTGCTCTTGTTGTGTTGTCGTTTGGTTCAATTTTTCCGGATTTACCGTTG
Organism: Oscillospiraceae bacterium; assembly: GCA_017435965.1. GTDB lineage: Bacteria > Bacillota > Clostridia > Oscillospirales > JAAYXM01 > SIG480. Next base: position 9,504 of record JAFSEA010000032.1, on the reverse strand, counting down.
ACAAGTCCTGCACCTATGAGGGCAGATACTGCTTCCTTTGCATAATCGGGAACGGAGTCGAAGTCCTCGTATTCCGGGCGGATGATATCCGCCCCTACAAGGGCATCCGAATCCTTAATTACCCGATATACCATAAGCATCATATCGCATCGTTTGATATTATCTCTCGGTGCAAACTTGTTGCCGCCTATTCCGGAGACTAAACCTGTGTTTCTTGCAATTGCAAGTTCTTTTGCAAAGTAGTCGCTTTCATTTACGTCTGCGAAGTTTTCGGTATTATCCGATTCCTTCTCAAATGCTCGGACAAGAAGAATTGCAAAATCAGCTCTTGTTATATTATTTGCAGGGGAATATGTGGTTTCGCTTGTGCCTTTGATTATTCCCTTATCGGCAAGTGAGTTTATTGCATCCGCTGCCCAGGCGTGGTTTCCAAGGTCGGTAAAGCGGACATCTGACTCTGTGGGCGGGAGGATAATATCCTCCCCTACACCGGGTTTATCTGTATCCTCTTTGTCGGGTGTTTCGGGTTTCGTTATGCTTGTACCGCCACCGCCGCCGGAGGTTGAACCGTAAACCGTCACATTGAAGTGGATGGTATTTTCACGTCCGTCAGAGTCAACTGCAGTTATTGCAAAGTGATTTTCACCAACCTGTGAGCTTGTCGGCTTCCATGTGATTGTGCCTGTTTCTTCGTCTATGGAAGCACCTCTCGGGAGAGTTGCGCCCTTATAGCTTACACTCTTTCCTTCAAGAGGACTTTCTGCATTGAGAGTAAGCGTCATAGTGCTTCCTGCACTTGCCGTGAGGTTTTCGGGCACATTGTTAAATTCAGGGAGACTTCCGTCTGTGAATGCAAGGGGGATTCTTGCATCCTGATCGACCTTGATGTTATAGATGTATCCCTTTTCCATATTATATGGGTCAATGTGTGAACGAATCTGTGTTGTGAGACCTGTATGAATACGTGTCACACCGTTTCCGATATCCTCGGCAGATTCAATTCTGTAAACGCCGTTTTCAACATCGTCATTGTCGATGTATACATACTTTTCTGCAAGGGTTTCGGGGTCAAAGCTTTCATTGAACTTAATATCAATATAGTTTTCAAATGCAAGCTCTTCCTGATAACCCACAACAGTACCTGTATATTCGCTGTACGCATCGGTTGCTTCTCCGATGATATCACCATCGTTTACATAGCGATATATTACCTCGCCGTTTTCGTTCTTACTGTAAACGCCTACAAATCCACGGAAGTCAAATTCATTGTCGATTGTATAGGTCACCTTGTTGTTTGTTGCATAAACAACCCAGTCAACTCTTCCGTTTGTATGCTCGACCTTTACTGCACGGGCGATGTCGTTCTTGACCTCGCTTCCGTCCTTTATAACCACTTCGACTGCGTTTATATCCTTAATGTATCTTCCTTCACTTCCCTTATAGGGTTCAAGGACCGTTGTGAAGAGAGAATCAAGGTTCTCACCCTCACGGTGGACATACATATAGTCAAGTGTTGTCGGCAAAGCCTTGTTTTCAGTTCTCTTCGGAACAGGACCTGATGCGAGAGCCACTTCCGATGCAGTAAAGTTGTTAATCTGTGTTGCACGGAGGACTATGTCGCTTCCGCCGTCAACTGCCTTACGGTAGTCTTCAACATCAAACTCAACTGCAAACTTTTCATCAGGAGCCATATCACGGCGAACTTTACCAAGCCATGAATAGCCTCTCGGATAAACTGTTTCATATGTCCAGGCCTCAGGTGAGTTGGGATCTTCGCCCACAGGCCATTCGGGGTCTGCATATGAGCCCTTCCAGTTGCCTGCCTCGTCCTTCTGCTCAACCATTTCAAGACCTTCAACAGCGTATGCATTCTCTGCCTGGCTGTGGAGACTGTAGGTATGAACATCGCCGCCGATTATTCTAAAGAAGTCAACACCGTAGGAAACGTTATCATCAACCTCAACCATAACGATGCTTCTTCTAAATTCATCGCATTGTGTATTTGCCTTCGGTGCACGGATATCCGCAACCTTAATCTTGCCGGAATCGTCAAAGTGGAGAGGATAGCCGTGGATTCCGTTGTCGTCCTGACCCTTCCGATCAACCGATACTGTGTTGTGAGCAACAGTCTGACTTACCCACTGGAGACGCTGTGCATCCGTACCCGTAATTTCGGGATATCCGAGGTCCGGAAGGAGGTTGAGTCCATAAGCTTCCATACCGAGAACCAGAATATCATCGTGACCGTGACCTGCGTTTCTTCCAAACCATATCCAGAAGTCACGGAGGGTATTTGTTGCCGTTCCGCTTCCGGCAAGGCTCTGATATCCGTCACGGAGGAATGCGATTCCGTAGCCCGTCATCATTTCAGAATCAAAGTGAGGAATTTCACCACCGTTGGTGCACTCTAAAATTTCATCCTGAATACGCTCGGGGTTCTTTTCATATATGCCGTAGTTGAGGCTTGAAACATTGTAGTTGTTTGCAATATAGAGCATATTCGCAATTCTCTTGCGAAGCTCCGGATATCCTTCAACTGCCTTGAAGGCATCCATCATAGCCGACTGGTTGCAGGCAATGCCCTTGACCGCCGTGCCATAACCGTCACCAACATTGAGTGTGGTGTAGTTTGCGGTTATCGTCTTTGTAAATGCGATGAACATATTTACAAACTTCGGATGATTCCAGGGATTCAAGTTTTCTTTATCGCCCTTGTAGTAGGAGAGAAGCTCCGACATACCGTGGAGTCTTCCGAGCCACATTCCGTTGTAAGCAACGGAGGCTTCATTTCCCATACCGTCACGGTCAACAACGTCAATGAACTTTGAGTTGAAGTCGCCGCCTTCAAGAAGTGTATAGATGTCTGTTGACTCATCATCCTTTGCAAAGAGCCATTCAAGCATTTCCGTCGTTTCGGGGTCTGAATCTTTAACGATTGCCGCAGAGGAAAGTGCGTGATGATACAGACCGTAGTTACCGTTTATACGTCCATCCTGAACACAGACGAAAATCTGATCAAGGAGGTTGTCGTCCCAACTCTGCCAAATGTCATTTGCAGAGGACTTGGGATATTCAAGCCCCCACTTTTCTGCCTTTTCCTCAAGGAATGAAATTACCTGTGAATCTGTGAGTGCCGGGAAGAATGCGTCTGCTGCAACAGCAAACTTCTGTGCGGTTGACGGGTCTGCGATTCTGCCCGTGATGTTACCACGTCCCGAGCCGCCACAGGAGAGAGGATACTGCTTTTTATAAATCCAGTTATCAAAGCTCGGATAAACATCTGCGATTCTGTCAAGGATTATTGCACCTGCACGACCATATTTTATATCATCGGTATATGTGTATGCCGTTGCGAGGTTTGAAAGAATTGTGGTATAGCTTCCGTATGCACGGAATACATAGTGAGCTATATATGCGTGACATTCCTCAACTCCGTTTGAATATACAAAACGGTTACCGTTTTCATCAAGAGGAATATAGCCGAAGCCGTCGTCTACGCCCCATTTTTCAACCGTCTCACTCGGACGGAGGCCCTTACCCTGATATACTGCCGAAAGCTCGGGGTAAAGGTCATTTTTGAGAGCATCCTTTTCGCCGTTTGCAACAGCTTCCGCATTTGCGGCTATTGCACGGTCACGGTCATAATAGCCCTGCTCGTCAATTCCGCGCTTATAGAGAAGCTCAAAGTCGTTTGACGGGAAGAGTCTCTTGCACTTCGGGCACTGAAGCTTCCAGGGACGTGTTACAACATTGACTGTCCAGCCGTCATAGTCAACCTCAACGTCGGTTCCGCAGAACTTACAGTTCTTATAATCCGGGTCATTAAGGAAGCCGATGTGACCTGATCTCGGAATACCTTCTCCGGGGATATTGTCGTAAATTACTTCGTAATTGTCCGTCCACTTGTCAGCCGCTGTGATTGCACTCTTATAAGAGCTCTTTGCCCAGTTGTATTTCTGGATATTTTCCTTTGCGTTTGCACGTCTTTCATAAGTATAATAGCTGGGTTCTGTTTTCAGAGTGGAGGGAATGACTGTTACCGTGACAGTATCGGTAATGGGTGTTCCACGGAAGTCTGCATTGAGAGTGATTTCAACCTCACCCTCAAAAAGACCTGTAATTCTTCCCTCAGAATCAGCGGATGCAATGCCCTCTTCGCTGAAACTGTAGGAGATGGCATCGGGCGATACGACTATTTCATTTCCGCTTGCCATTACCACACGCCACTCAAGCTTTTCAGCTCCTCGGACGTATATCGTGGGATAAACCGAGACCTTTGTGCTTACAATACCCGTGTTATCCGTTGCCTTCACGGTAATTTTCTTCTCAACGGTCTTTATACCATCGGATATCTTTACCGTTATGATGCTCTCACCGTCACCCTTTGCAGTGAGGTGACCGTTTTTGTCAACCGAAACAATCTTCGGATAGAGAGAATCGTACTCAACTGTATATTCGGAAGCATCCATATCCGTTCCGTCAAGTCTTGTTGCGGAAACGGAAATATCTGCCTCTTCACCGTAGAAAAGCTCTGATTTATTTACCGTTGCATCGGCATCAACAAGGCAATTTACACCGTCAAAGCGAAGCTGAATCGGACGGAAATATGTTCCGATAGCATTTGACGGCTGTTTGAATACAAGGATGTATTCTCCCGCTTCATCAAAGAAGAGGTTGTTGAGAGTTATCTCGTGGGCAACCGTTGTTGTGAGAGACTTATCAACGAAAGTGACTGTTCCGAAGTATGTATCATCGGTGCAGGTTGCAAAAATATCTTCATTTGCAGTATCACCCGGGATAATATGGAGATCAAGCTCCGTTTCACCGTCGGTATACTTCATATATTCAAGAGTAGGTGAATATTTTCCTGCAGCCGGAACCTTTATGTTGAATGCCATATACTGGTTTGAACGCTTGAGTCTGCACTTGAGGTAAGAGCCGTAGCATTCAAGCTCGCCCGAAACATGAGCAAATGTCTCCCAGCCTGTATTGTCACCAACACCGCGGTATTCCCAGTTACCCGGTTCTTTGCCGACACCTGTATACTCATATGTGATACCACGGACGTCATAGAGGCTCTTTGCATCCTCATAGCCTGCGGCAAGAGTCATATCTGTTGTCCAGCCGTTCTTGAGACGGAAGTTATATACGACATCAACACCGGAATAATCCATCGGAGCTTCTGTTACTTCATACTCAAAGGTGATTGTCTTTGTAACTTTTTCAAGAGATACATTTGCTGTCAAGGTTGTTGTTCCGATTGCGTTTTCGCTGATAACGCCAACGGAATTTATGGTTGCAACTGACTTATTTGAGCTTGCAAAAGAAACTGTTGCCTTTGTCATATCAGCTACAGAGCCATCGGAAAGTATTCCCGAAAGAGTCGCTTTACTGTTTTCGACAGAAAGAGTTGCTTTCATAAGTGCAAGGCCTTCGCCGCCGTCGAGAACGATATCGCCAACATTGCCCTTTATAACTGCTATATATTCTCCTGCAGCAAGATCAACTACTCCGTTTGCCGTTGCCCCATCAAGTGCGGTTGCAATATCTGCATCCTTCGGGAGAATATAAACTTCGCCCTCGGACTTAACAAGATATTCACCCGAAACCGGAACCTTGATATTTACTGCAGTATAGTCTGCACTCTTGGAGTTGAATGCATAGAAATCATTTGTGTTTTCAAATGTTGCAGATTCAACTGTGTTTGCATCAATATCATATGTCACAACGTAGCCCGAGCCGTTCTTCGGATTTACCTTGATTTCATAATCTGTTGAAACGCTTGTCACACCGTCACTTGCAGTTGCAGTGAAGACTGCATTTCCTGCCTTGAGCGCCGTCACGACACCGCTTGCAGCATCGATGGTTGCGATATCGGGAGTCTTCGCCGCATATGTTACGGTCGCGTTTTCGACCTTTTCGCCGCGGTTGTTATATACCGAGGTTGTGAGCGTTTCGCTCTCGCCTGCCTTGATTATGGTGCGCTCGCTTGAAACTGCAGGGCGCATTATAGCAGTCTTCGGAGCTTCGCCCTCTACCGTTCCGTCAAGGATAAGATTACCTGCGCTGCCGTAGTCACCTGTCGCGGCACGGAATGCAACGCGGTAATAACCGGGCTTTGCAACAACGAGCTCGCCAAGATAGAAGGGCTCTTCAATCCACTCAAAATCATTTGAGGTTGCGCTGTCTGATTTGTTTGTGTCAATTGTATTTACAAGGTACGAGCTGTTTGTAACCGGCTTATCACCATCCGACGGTGAGAGATATACCTCAACATTGCCCGAACGGTTGAATCCTCCGATTTTCGTGCTTACCGAATATGTTCCGACTGCGGGAACATAGATTTCATATGCAAACCAACGGCTTCTTGCAAGCTGCATACCTGTTGGAACAAAGCAGATTGACCAGTCTTCGGTCTTATCCCAGTTGTGTGAATTTGAATGGTAATTCAAAAATCCCTTTGTTTCAACCCAGTCAAGCTCACGGAAGAGAACAGTTTTGCTTCTTGAATGAGCTTTTCCGAAATCTGAAATGTTGTATTCAACCTTCACTCCCGATCTCTGATACATCGGGTTAGTTGACGGAACAACAGTTATCTTCTTTGTAAGCGGCTCGCCGTATTTAACATCTGCAGTTGCAGTGATTGTTACCTCCCCCGGCGCAACCGGAGTTACAACACCTGTTTTTGCATCAACCTGCGCGATTTTATCATCGCTTGATGTATAGGTAAATTCTGCAGGAGCTGCAGTTGCGGAGAGATAACCTTCTGCAGTTACCTTGAAGTTCGGCTGATATACCTCAACAGTTTCTGCATCTGCCGAAATTTTTGCGTTCATAAGCTGGCTGTTCTCGCCGGCAACGAGTGCAAATGCATGAACTGTTGTATACTTTGCACCGTCTGCTTCGGGAACGAAGGTAAGAACATAGCTTCCTGCCTCAGCAACATTTATACTTCCGATTTTTCTTGTTTCGGGAGTTTTCGAAGGCTCAGTATCGGACGAATTGTATTTTCCAACGTAGTTTGCAGCGTCTGTTGACTGTGCTTTTGCAAAATATACCGAGCATTCCGAATTGAAATATGTGCTCTCATTTACATAAGTTTCAAGGTTATATGTTCCCGCTCTCGGAACAAAAATCTCAATTGCAAGCCAGTTTGTGCCACGGACCTGGAATGTGCCCTTTCCGTTTACCGTTGTATATTTGAGGTAGTTATCGTCTGTTTGGTTTGTGTCTGCAACAATACCGCTTTTTGCGCTGTGGAACTTATAGAATCCGTTTGTTGCTGCATAGTCAAGTGCATAGACCGACGGTCTGTTCGGGAAGTTGGTCGTATTGTACCAAACCATGCCGAGCTTTGTCATATCCTCATTGAGATTATATAAAATCTTAATCTCATCTGTTACAACAGTAACTTTCTTCTTTGCGGTAAGAACTGCACCTGCCTCGTTTGTAACGGATGCGGTGATAACAGTCTCACCGGGGGCTATACCCGTGATTTTGCCGGAAGCTGAAACCTCAGCTATATCAGCATCATCGCTTTTATAGGAAACTGCATATGTACCGGTTGCACTGCTTCCGTCATTATTATAATAAGCAATGTCAAAATCTGCGCTTCCGCCCTTGAATACTGTTGCACTGTCTTCTGTTGCAACACCTGAAAGAACGGTGGCTGTTCCCTTGCCGTCAAGACGGAAGTTTCTTATATATGTCCATGCGCCGCCTGTTGCACGGTGTGACCATACAAGATAGTATTCACCGGCTTCGATGTATTTATCATCAAGCTTTGCGGCATCATCGCCATTCTGCGGAATTCCCTTGGGATTTGCTGCTGCATCTGTGCAGTTTACAGAACCAAGGAGATTATCCGCAATAAAGTCTGCACTTGTTGAAAGCTCGTGGTCTGCCTTTACCATATAGAGGTCAATGAAGGCATCTTTTCCGTAGTTGTAATATTTGGTATAGTTAAGGCGTGGGGTGTAGTTGCCGCTTTTGGGAACAACTATCTTTATTGCAAACCAGCCACTCTTTGCCTGAATGGAGCCGTCTTCGCCATTTCCCCAGTTGTATGTTGTACTGGAGTCAATTGAGGGAAGGTTCTTCTCATTTCCGTAGTATTCCCAAAGTCCTTTGTTTGAAGCATATGTCCAGTCGGCAAACTTAATGCTGTCGTTACTCCATGTTCCAAAGCGGCTCTGAAGGTCATATTCAATATATATTCCCGCATTCTCTGTTGACGAGGCAGTACCTATAACGGTTACCGTTTTTGTCGCGGTGATATCTTCACCTGCTTCACTTACTGCTGTTGCAGTAACGGTTGTTGTGCCTGCTGAAACACCGATAATCCTACCTGATGCATCAACTGTTGCAATCTCATCGTTATCGCTTTTGTAAGTAATTTCATATGCCTTTGTTGCAACGCTGCCGTCACCCATATAAAGGGTTGTTTCAAAATCGGCATTATCCCCTGCATCAAGAGAAAGTGTGGGAGCAGTTTTCATTCCGATAAGAATAGGGTCTCCACCCTCACCGAGCTGAAGCTCAAGATACTTTATGTAGCTGTAGTTTGAGCCCTTGAATGAAACATAGTAATAACCCTTCGTAAGCTCAAGCTCGAGATCTGTATCCGTAAGCGCAGATGTACTTGTATCCCATTTTTTGAGTGTCATTGAGAGACCGTTTCTCGGCTCTGTTACGCCCTCGGGCATAGCCATACTGTACTGGGAAACCTGATAATTCCAGGCTGTTGACGGAGCATCTCCCTGATTCATATAAATCTTCATTGTTCCGGCTGTTGCGTTTTCGCGATAACCTACGTTGAACTTATATGTACCTGTTACCGGAACATATATCTCAAAAGCGACATAGCGGTTTCCGCCCAGCTGGAAATAATAATCACCGGTTGCAGGAACAGCAACCGTGAGATATGGATTATGGCGGTTGCTTCCTGCAATATAGTTATTTCCGCTTATGGTACTTCCGTCATCCTCCGTCTGTTCAATAGAGGAAGCGGCATATTTATATAATCCGTTTGTGTTCTCGTAGCTCATATTTGTGATCCACGGACCCGATTCGTTCCATTTGTAGCTGCGTGCAGACATAAATGCACCGAAATCATAGCGGAAGGTTGTGTTGATTTCCTCTGCACCTGCAGTTATCGATATGCCCGGAAGCATTGACACAAGCATACAAATTGCAAGAACAAGGGATAAAAGCTTTTTCGTTTTCATAAGTATCCTCCTTGGGTTTTCTTAATCTGCGTAGATAACTCTTATTGAATTGTCGGAATCACGGAACATCACATATCCACGGGCGACGGATTCTGTTCCGTCACCTTTCTTTGCGGTGAACTGTCCGCTTCCTGTTTTTGCAATAGCCTTTGAATAGAAGCTTCCTACCTCAGGCATTCCCGTATCTGCAAATACTATACCTGCTTCAACAAGTGTATAACCTGCAGGTACGTCGTATGCAATAAAGTAGTTATCACCAATGTTACTTATTGCAACC
>JAFSEA010000031.1 GCA_017435965.1 Oscillospiraceae bacterium | reverse complement strand
GTATTGGTCCGGGTTATATCGCAACTCCCCAGACTGCTCCTCTTCGTGAGAAACAGCCCGATGGCAGTCGCCATCCTTTTGATCAGTTCATCATTTCAAAAACCCCTGCGGCTCGCTGGGGAGACCCCGATGACCTTATAGGGCCTGCGGTATTCCTTGCATCCGATGCATCAAACTTCGTAAACGGTCACATTCTTTACGTTGACGGCGGAATACTTGCATACATCGGAAAACAACCGTAAAAATGAAAGCTTCGGTGAATTTCACCGAAGCTCAGACTGTCGAAAAAGGTGCGAGACCACAAGCGAAGAAACATATGTAGGGAACGACAACCGGTCGTTCCGTCTCGGTTTTTTCGCAGAACCTAATTTCAAAAAGACGCATAGTTTTCACAAAAGGGACTTTTTTTACAGTCCCTTTTTATATGTTTTAGTCAAAATATGCTTTGTCGTGATATGCTTCTTTTGTTTTTCTGAGAAGATATGTATCTTCCTTGAATGTTTTGTATGCTCTTGCAAGCTTTTCGCTTGCAAGACGTGCGGCGGCTTCTGCTATTCTTTCGTTTATGCCGATGGGGTCGGTGCCCGAATACCAGTTGGGGTATCTGTATTCCCAACCGCTGTCGGCAATATTGATTTCCGCATCTGCAAGCTTTTGAACTTCAGGAATATCCAAAGGAAGTCCGCTTTCAATTCCGAGACGGTCAAGATGCACCGAATCAGGTGCTGCTGCCATAGTAAGTGCAGTTTCACCAAAGCATGCGTGTCCTGTTAAGATTTTTTCTCTGCAACAAGTGAGAATAAGCTCCTCGTCTTCGGGTGTAAGCTCGGGAATAGAGCCGGAGCCGTTCTGAAGAAGAATTTCGCCCATGCCGAAAGGCGCTACCTTTATATCCACCTTTGTCCAGGCAAAGACCGCCTTGTGGGGCTTTACATTCCAGTTTCTCGCAAAGGTGTTAAGCCAGGAAACATTGCCTCCGTGGGAGTTGGCAACAAGGATTTTCTCAAAGCCGTTTGCAGCAATTTCGTCACAAAGCTGTTCAAGTAAAAGCATCTGTAGGCGCACATCAAGACAGACTGAACCATCGGGACGATATGCGTGAGGACCTCGGGGAGTATCACCGAATGTAAAGTCAGGGAAAACACATACAGTTTCAAGCTGTGATGCGCGATGTGCAATATAGCTTCCCTTCAGTATGTCTGTGCCGAGCGGCAGATGCAATCCGTGCTTTTCAATGCATCCCATAGGGATGACACAGGTTTTTTCGGAAGCTTCTCTGAGATATTTGAAATTTTCACTTGAGGTGTGCAGCCATCTTGTTTCCATAATTCAATTTCCCTTCTTTATGTGTAATATTATAACCTGATTCCATGCCCTGAACCCAGGGGCAGACCTTTTATAAGTCTTGCTTTCACGAGCCGTCTCAATTTTGTATCCTCGGGATAATCCGAAATATTGTCATACTCCTTTGCAAAGACGTATAACAAGGTGCTTTTTGGGGATTCTTCCGTTTTCAGAAGCTTATATTTTTTCTGAAAGCAGACTATTCCCGAACTTTCCGGAAGCTCTTCGGAAAGCCACGGATGCAAGAGCCAGGAATCACAGTAGAATATGCAGGCATCGATGCCATGATATTTCTTGAAAAAGTCACGGGCAAGAGCATATGCAGCTTCACAATCCTCTTCACGAAGAGGAGCAAAAGCCGGTATATGCACGTTTATAACAGTATCGCCGACCTTTACGTTGTGACCGTCAATCTCTGCATCTACGGGGCTTTCATACAACTCAAACTGAAGCCGTCCGAGACGGTATATTTTGTTTTCAAGGATAAGCCTTTGCCAGGGACGGTCGGGAGAACGGGGAACGCCATATATTCCGATTCTGTCAAAGCCGAGACGGGAAGAAATTTCAAAATCATCCATTGAACTGTAAAAAATATCATCGCAAATTCCGAGCTTTTTATAAGTCAGATATGTTCTCTCGCTTATGCGAACATAAAAATACAAAGTGAGAAACTCAACGGAAACATCAAGCTTTCCGCTGATTTTTGTGAGAAATTCCTCGAACTTCTCATCACCTTCATCGTAAGCTGCGTAAGCTTCATCCATTATATTTTCAAACCAAGGCTCGGAAAGCTTTTTATGTACTTCATAAAATGTGGCTCTTCCTTCTTTGCACATATCGGTTTTTTGCATATAAAGCTCGAAATCCATAATGTTCTCCTTATTCCCGATTCTCGGTTTATCATACACCTAAAAAAGTCGAAAGTCAAGCAAATCCATTTCCTTAAAAGTGTTGATAAAATAGGAAGTTGGTGGTAAAATATTTTCAATATATTTAAGGGGACGAGCATATGAAAAGAAATATAAATCTCACCATGCTTATGGACTTCTATGAGCTTACAATGGCAAACGGATATTTTGAAAATGGTATGAAAGATACCATCACATATTTTGATATGTTTTTCAGAAGAATTCCCGATGGCGGCGGCTTTGCGATTATGGCAGGCGTTGAACCTCTGGTGGAGTATCTTCGTGACCTTTCTTTTGATGATGAGGATATAGCTTTTTTGCGTGAAAAAAATATTTTCTGTGAGGAGTTTTTAGAGTATCTCCGCAATTTCAAATTTTCCTGCGATGTATGGGCAGTTGCCGAAGGCACACCCATATTTCCCGGTGAGCCTATCGTCACGGTGCGAGGTCCTGCAATTGAGGCACAGCTTATTGAGACTATGGTGCTTCTTACCATAAATCATCAGAGCCTAATCGCAACAAAGGCAAACAGAATTGTGAGAGCAGCAGAGGGAAGACCTGTTATGGAATTCGGCTCTCGTCGTGCCCAGGGGTATGACGGTGCAATTTACGGTGCAAGGGCTGCATATATAGGCGGATGTGTGGGTACTGCCTGCACAATCTCGGAAAGAGACCACGGAATTCCTGCAACGGGAACAATGGCACATAGCTGGGTACAGATGTTCCCAACAGAGCTTGATGCTTTCAGGGCATATGCAAAGATTTATCCCGATAGCTGTTCTCTTCTTGTGGATACCTACGATGTTCTGAAATCCGGCATTCCCAACGCCATAAAGGTATTTGATGAAGTGCTTGCACCCGGAGGACATCGCCCGAAGGGCATCCGTATCGACAGCGGTGATATGACATACCTTTCAAAAAAGGCGAGAAAGATGCTTGATGAAGCGGGATATCCCGACTGTAAGATTATAGCTTCAAATGCTCTGGATGAGTATATTATCCGTGACATAATAATGCAGGGTGCACAGATTGATATCTTTGGAGTGGGAGAAAGACTCATAACCTCAAGAAGTGAGCCTGTTTTTGGCGGAGTTTATAAGCTTGTGGGTGTTGAGGATGAAAACGGTGAGATAATACCGAAAATCAAGCTTTCAGAAAACATTGAAAAGATTACAACACCGGGATTTAAGCAGCTATGGAGACTTTTTGACAACGAAAGCGGAAAGGCTATGGCGGATGTGATCAGTCTTCATGAAGAGGTGATAGACGGAAATGCTCCATATGAGCTTTTTGACCCTGAACATATATGGAAGAGAAAGACAATAGAAAACTTCACTCCACGTCCACTTCTTGAACCCATATTTGAAAAGGGAAAGTGCGTTTACAAAGAAAGAACGGTGGAGGAAATACGCAACTTCCGTGAGGCTTCCGTGGACGAGCTGTGGGCAGAGGTCTGCCGCTTTGAAAATCCACATAAATACTATGTTGACTTATCACAAAACCTCTGGGATATCAAAAACCGACTGCTTGTAAAGAAATAAGGATATCTACGGTGAGCAACTGTTTGATTTGTTCTCTTGTATATAAAAAAACATCCGAAGAGAAATCTTCGGATGTTTTGTATATGGGCTCGTTGCCGGGGAATTATTACTTATTCCAACTCTTTTCGAGCACTTTAGCTACAAGTGCGTTTGCTGCAAAACCGGCAAATGCAATCCAGAAAGCAATGCCATAAGAAAAAGCATTGGACTCAAATACTGCTTCGCCGATAGCGACAGATGCAACATCGAGGGATGCAAGGAAAGATGCGAACATCAAAGCTGCTGCTGCAAGTGAAGTGACCATTATAGCTTTTCTGTCGTTGAAAATCGCACTTAAAAGTGACAAAACACCACAGATGATAGCGGGTATCCATGCGAGGCTGAACATATTACTATAGATGAACTCGAACGGAGCTTCTGATAATATGTTTATCAAATTGAAGCTTGCATCTTTCACTACCATAAGGGGCAAAAGAACGAAACAAGCAAGTGCTACTACTGAGATTCCGAGACATATAAAACCTTTTTTCATTTATGTATTCTCTCCTTTAAGTTTGATTTGTAAAACAGAACCCATTATTTACTAATTATATATGCGTACACCGATAAAGTCAAGAGGAATTTCTGTTTTTTTATGGCTTTTTGATTATTTGTGGATAGTGAATCTTCCGTCATTTCCATAAAGCTTCATAAGTGATTCCAAAAGATAATAATCGCCGAAAATCCATGGCATATGCATACCGAGTGGAGAATGATATGCACTTGAAGAATTTTCCAGAAGACGAAGTTCATCTTCCTTGAAATTGCAATTTTCTGAAAGTGTGTGGAGAAGTGACATTGCGGCACGCTCATACATCTGTTTTTCAAACTCCGGAACAGCTTTCGCAATTTCAAGAAGGCCGCAGACTGCGATTGATGCTGCGGAAGCATCGCGGTATATCGGTTCTGTAGGTGCACGGAAGTCAACTCTCGGAAGCTCATTCGGCTCAAGGTTTGCAATGAAATAATGTGCAATTTTCTTTGCTGTGTCGAGATACTCTCTTTTTCCGAGATTCAGATAAGCCAGAGTAAAGCCATAAAGAGCCCATGCCTGACCTCGCGACCAGGAAGAACCCGACGAATACCCCTGTCCTCTTGGAGTTGCGAGAACTTCTCCCGTTTCGGGGTCAAATTCAACTATGTGATTTACAGAGCCGTCGTGACGGACAAAACATCTCATCGCAGTATCGGCATGAGCCTCCGCAATCTGACGGAATCTCGGGTCCTTTGATTCTTCGCTTGCCCACGAGAGAAGGGGGATGTTCATCATACAATCAATGATTGCCCATTTCATACTGGAGTGATCCCAGGCACGGATGTATCCTGCAACGTGGTTAAAACGTCCGGCAAGAATAGTTGCGGCGTGCATTGCACGGTCACGGGATTTTTCGTTACCGGTGAGCTTATAATCGGCAAGGGCAGAAAGAGACCACATAAAGCCTACATCGTGGTGTATGTATTTGAAAATATTGAAAGCTTCATCAAGTTTTTCTTCGCAACCTTCGGCAATTTTTTTATATGTCTCATCACCTGTTTTTATGTACATCAGCCACATCATACCGGGCCAGAAAGCTGTTGTCCAGCTTGAAATGTTTGCAGTCTCGCCCTTTGGATCCCAGGTGCCGAGTCTGCTATTGGTGGTTGGAAAGTTTGAACCTATTTCCGGAGCCATAACGGAGACTTTTTTTACAACTTTATCAAGAAATTCAGATGCAAAGTACAGGTCTTTTTCAGAAAACATTTTATTCACTCTCCTCGTTCTATATAATAACAGAAAAAATACATTCGAGTCAATTAAATTTCTTTACTTTTATGACTGCTGATGTTAAAATATTATGTAGTTATTGCTGAAAATTATGGAGGATATTATGAGTGACAGAATAATACGCGCCATCACTTGCGATGGTGCAATAAAGATACTTGCCATGACGGCGAGAGAAACAGTTGAAGAAGCAAGACTAATCCACGACCTTACTCCACTTACTTCTGCGGCACTTGGAAGAACGCTGATTGCGGCATCTCTTCTGGGAAACGATTTAAAAAGCGAAGATCACACAATCACCGTGAGAATTGACGGAACGGGACCTATCGGCGGAATTGTTGCGGTATCCGACAGCGCAGGATATGTGCGTGGTTACTGCAGAAATCCTCACGTCAATCTTCCTTCAAGAAAGAGTGACAAAAAGATTGATGTCTCTGGTGGAATCGGCAAGGAAGGAACGCTCAGTATTATCAAAGACCTGGGTATGAAAGAACCCTATCTCGGTCAGATAAATCTTATGAGTGGAGAGGTGGCAGAGGATATAACTGCATATCTTGCGACCAGTAAACAGATTCCGTCAGTCTGCGCTCTCGGTGTTCTTGTGGATCGGGACTGGAGTATCCGTGCGGCAGGCGGATATATCATCCAGCTTCTCCCGGGAGTCTATGACGATGAGATAGACCGTCTTGAAGAGTGTATAAAAAAGGCAAGGGCTGTTACCGAGTGTCTTGATGAAGGTATGAGCCTTGAAGAAATACTAAGAACAACGCTTGTGGGATTTGAAATTGAAGTTCTTGATGAAGCAGAGGTTGGTTATCGTTGTACCTGCTCAAGAGAAAGAACACGAGGCGTTGTTATGTCCGTAGGTATCGAAGAGCTTCGAGCAATGGCAGAGGAAGACGGACAGGCTGAGGTTGCCTGTCATTTCTGTGATAACAAATATGTATTTGACAAAGACGAGCTTTATGAAATGATAGCGGAAATCGAATCAAAAAAAGAATAATAACGGTATCGGGGAGACACCCTGCGACAAATCGTGTTGCAGGGTGTCCCTTTATTTTCCTTCTATGCACCGAAATTAAAATATGCGAATAGAATATTACAGAAACAAAAATCGGAGGTATTGTATGGACAGAGAACTTGATAGTGTGGCAAAAAAACTCACGGAAACAATAAACGGAAAAGGCGGAATAAGTCTTGAAAAGGTGATGCGACTTCTTGCCACGCCCGGAGGAAAACGTGTCCTGGCAGCTCTTTTAAGCGATGGGGGACAGAAAATAAAGAGGGCGGCAACTGATGCTAAAAACGGAAACAACAAAGGGATTCAGGAGATTATAGCATCGATTTCAGAGACAGAAGATGGGCGAGCTATTCTGCAAGAGCTTTTAAAAGACTCAGATAAATAAGTGATTTACGGGGGGATTATATGCCGGAACTTGAAAGTATAATAGAAAGCTTTATGTCATCTCCCGAAAGCATAGGGAAGATTATGGATGTTGTAAAAATGTTCGGAGGAAATGAGAATGAAGAAAAAACGAATGTAAGGGAAGAAAATAAAGTTTCTCTTGCTTTGCCGGAGTTTGGCGGATTTGATTCGGATATGATATCCAGGGTCATGGAGCTTATCCAAAATTACAATGCAGACGGAGACAGAAGAATAAAACTTCTTATGGCAATAAGACCGTACATCAGAGCTGAGGATGAAATTCATATTGAGCGAGCAATACAGATAGTCAAGCTTTCATATGTTGCAAAGAGTGTTCTTAAAAACTTTATAAAATGAGAGGTTGCAAGAAGTATGTATAACAGATATTTTCCCGATGACATCAATGATTTTTCGGAGCTTTATCGTGCGGTGGAATATGACGATGAAAAGATAGTTGAAGAAGCAGAGCCGGGAACTTACAAAAAAGAAAATGATTGTTGCAGGCAAAAGAAAAAGTTTGATTTGAAGAGACTCCTCCACGGCCTTGAACTTGAGAAAATGGGGATACTTCCGCTGGTGCTTCTTCTTTTGCTTCTGCTTGATGTGGATGATGAAGAACGAATAATTATTATTGCTCTTGCTGTGGTATTTGGAATATAAAAACGACAAAAGACTGATCTGGTCTCTTGTCGTTTAAATTTCTTGCAATATCAAACTGTTGGAGTTGAGCCATCGGGCAGGTTGAAGAGTGATATGTCCTGTGGAGAAATATCAATACGAGTGGAAGATATGGAGTATATAACCGAACCTTCTTTGTTGAGTGTTTGACCGTGAAGGAGAAGACCGGTGGAAGTTGATACCCAATATCTCTCGGTATAGCCGCTTTCAGGTTTTTTTATCTCAGCATAAATGCATAAAACTCCGTCGTATAGGGTGTTTTGTGCTGTTACTATGTTCTCGTCACTTGCGTTGAGAATGTCTTCATAAGACATAAGCATCTGTGTGTCGTCTGCATCAAAATCACCACGGGCAGTATTGTAATGTATTGTGTCGCCGGGTTTCCAGATATAGACGGTAGTGGGAGAATAGACATAGTGAGTTAAAACTGTTTGTTCGGCTGTGGGAGAGATTACATCAACTCTTGAGAGATTTTCCCTGACCCATTTTTTTCTGATATATTCTGCACTTCCTCCGCTATGGGAAAGTGTGCTTTTGGTTTCGGAAAAATATTCCTTGGGACGTGAAATTGCGGAGATTATGCTCTTTACGTTCGTTTTATCAACAGATATTGCGTTTAGGACTTCGGTTTCTGAATTTATTGCAGGATTCAACTTTGGGGGATGTTCGGGAACAGAATCCGCAAGGGAAGGGGACATATCGGGCATAAGGATAAGCCCCAAAACCAAAGCAAAAGTCAAAAGAATTGCTGAAATAAAGAAAAACAAGGTGCGGTGTTTTTTCATATAAAACACTCCCTTTTGGGATTTTAGCAGAAATCAGTGGGCTTTTCGCCGGTTCCGGAAAGTTTCCAGATTATAGCATCCGCAATTCGCTTTGAAGCGTTGCCGTCGCCGTAGGGATTGACGGCACGTGCCATTTTTGCATATGCTTCTTCGTTGTCGAGAAGTTCACACGCCATATCACGGATAACTTCACGAGAAACACCGGCAATCTTTACAGTACCAGCTTCAACTGCCTCGGGACGCTCTGTTTCGCATCTCATAACGAGAACGGGTTTTCCGAGGGACGGGGCTTCTTCCTGAAGACCGCCGGAGTCTGTGAGAATAAAGTGTGCTCTTGCCATTAAGTTGTGCATATCATCAACATCAATGGGGTCTATGAGATGAACTCTCGGAACATCGCCGAGAATTTCATAAACAGTTTCACGGACGACGGGACTCATATGAACAGGATAAATTACCTGAACATCGGGATGGGATTCAACTATATCACGGACTGCAAACATAATGTTTCTCATGGGTTCACCATAGTTTTCACGTCTGTGTGCAGTCATAAGGATTGTGCGGTAAGCAGAAAAATCAATTTTTTGAATGTCTTCGTTGTGGAAAACGTGATTTTCGGAAACCGTATACTTAAGTGCATCAATAACGGTATTACCTGTTATGAAGATTCCGTTATCCAGATTTTCACGGCGGAGATTCTTTGCGTTGTTTTCTGTGGGGCAGAAATTCAAGTCGGAAATATTTCCGATAAGCTTTCTGTTCATCTCCTCGGGGAAGGGTGAGTATTTATCGAAGGAGCGAAGACCTGCTTCAACGTGACCCACGGGAATTTTCTGATAGAAGGCTGCAAGGGCACTTACAAATGCGGTTGAAGTGTCGCCGTGAACGAGAACAATATCAGGTTTTGCTTCCGCAAATACCGTTTCAAGTCCCGTGAGGGCCTTTGTTGTTATGGTTGTGAGCGTTTGCTTTGGAGTCATAATGTCAAGGTCATAATCCGGCGTGAGCTTAAAGATATCAAGCACGGAATCGAGCATTTCTCTGTGCTGCGCGGTGACACAACAGAGGGAGTTGATTTCCTCACGTTTTGAAAGTTCGATTACAAGAGGTGCCATTTTTATTGCTTCGGGGCGTGTGCCGAAAACCGACATAACCGTGATTTTTTTCATAAAGTGTATAACCTCCGGAATTATTTTAATTGATATATACTATTCTATACTAAAATTTGATATTTTGCAAGCTTTGTAAAATATCAAATACCTATTGAAAGAATTTTTTTAATTTAGTATAATTGTGCTATCATACTAAAAGATGGGAGTAATTGCTTTGAAAAACAAAATTTTAGAGCTTCTTGAAAATGATGCGAGGATGTCGGCGGAGCAGATTGCTTCGGCACTTTCTCTTGGTGTTTCCGAGGTTTCCGCAATTATTCAGGAATATGAAGAAAAGGATATTATTGCAGGCTATAAAACCCTCATCGACTGGGAAAAGGTCGGAGATGAGGGCGTTTCGGCTATGATAGAAATAAAGGTTATTCCACAACGTGGACATGGCTTTGAGAGAATTGCGGAAAGACTCAGCCAATACGATGAGGTTGAAAGCGTGTATCTTATGTCAGGTGCTTATGATATAGCTGTGACGGTATCGGGAAAAACTCTACGTGAGGTTGCCTGCTTTGTTTCGGACAAAATCGCACCTCTTGAATATGTTACAAGCACCGCTACTCACTTTGTTCTTAAAAAGTTCAAGGACAAAGGCATAATATACACAAACACGGAAAAGAATCAGGAACGTATGTATGCGTTTTAGTCTTGAAAGGATTATGTTATGGATTACAGTAAAGTTTTGTCAGAGCGTGCAAGCGGCATAAAGCCGTCAGGGATAAGACGCTTTTTTGACCTTATGGAAAATGCACCGGACACAATTTCTCTCGGTATCGGTGAGCCTGATTTTGTCACACCGTGGCATATAAGAGATGCAGGTATAGCTTCTCTTGAAAAGGGATATACATATTATACTCCAAACGCCGGAACAACAGAGCTTCGCGGTGCGATTTCTGCATATATGAAACGCTCTCTCGGTCTTGAATATGCGATTAAGGATGAAATTGTGGTTACGGTAGGCGGAAGTGAGGCAATCGACCTTGCTTTGCGTGCAGTTGTAAATCCGGGAGATGAGGTTATCGTGCCGGAGCCTTCTTTTGTATGCTATGGACCTATGGCATCCCTTGCAGGAGGTGTGCCGGTATTTATAAGCACAAAGCCTGAGGATAAGTTTAAGCTTACTCCAAAAGACCTTGAGGCGGCAATAACCTCAAAGACGAAGGCAATTATACTTCCGTATCCCAACAATCCCACAGGCGCGATTCTTGAAAAAGAAGAGCTTGAAGCTCTCGCAGAGGTCATAAAAAAACACGATATAATAGTTATTTCAGATGAGATATATTCAGAGCTTACTTATGACGGGAAGCATATTTCCATAGCATCGATTAACGGTATGCGTGAGCGCACAATTGTTGTAAACGGCTTTTCAAAGTCATACGCAATGACGGGCTGGAGACTTGGTTATGCCTGCGGTCCAAGAGAAATCATAAGCATTATGACAAGAGTACACCAGTATGCAATAATGTCAGCGCCTACCACCGCACAGTTTGCGGCGGTGGAGGCTCTCAATCACGGTGATGGGGACATAGAAGAAATGCGTGAGGAGTATGACCGTCGTCGCAGATTTATGTGTGATCGATTTAACAACATAGGTCTTTCTTGCGAAATCCCTCATGGTGCGTTCTATATGTTCCCGTCAATTAAGAGTACGGGACTTACTTCCGAGGAGTTTTGTATGAGGCTTCTTCGTGAAAAACACGTTGCAGTCATCCCTGGAAACGCTTTCGGCGAAAGTGGGGAAGGGTTTGTACGTTGTTGCTATGCGGCATCAATGAAAAACATTGCAAAAGCTCTTACGAGAATAGAGGAGTTTATAGAGTCTCTTTAAAGAGAGGGAGAAACGGATATGGAGAAAAGAGTTTTCCTTGCAGGTTGCAAAGATTATGAACAGAAAAAGGTGGACAATGCAATTCACACTTCTCTTGAAGCTTTTGGCGGTGCAAAGGCTCTTGCCGGAGGAAAGAGTGTTCTTATAAAGGCAAATCTTCTTATGTCGGAAATTCCTTCAAAAGCGGTAACAACACATCCTGCCGTTGTGTCTGCTCTTGCAAGAGAGTTTATGTCGGCAGGGTGTACCGTGGAGATTGCCGATAGCTGCGGCGGCTTGTATAATGAGGGAGTGCTAAGAAAGCTTTATTCCACAAGCGGAATGAAGAGAGTTTCGGAAGAAACCGGAGCAGAACTCAATTTTGACACCTCTTCCTTTGAACGTGAGATTCCGAATGGTGTGAAAATCAAAAAAACGCAGATGATAACACCTATAGAAAGGGCAGAGTTTATAATCTCTGCT
Source organism: Oscillospiraceae bacterium (assembly GCA_017435965.1). Taxonomy (GTDB): domain Bacteria; phylum Bacillota; class Clostridia; order Oscillospirales; family JAAYXM01; genus SIG480. The sequence goes on along the minus strand of JAFSEA010000031.1, from coordinate 17,932 downwards.
GCAAAGCTTAAAACTCACGGTTTTACTTACTACACAGGTGCGGCAAAAAATATCTTCGGAGTAATTCCGGGACTTTCAAAGGCTGCTATGCATAGCAAGTTTCCTGACAAAGCCGATTTTTGCGAAATGCTTGTTGATCTTTGTGAAAGCGTAAAACCCGACCTCTCAATTATCGATGGGGTTGTCGGCATGGAGGGAGCAGGACCTTCGGGAGGCACGCCGAAAGAAGCGGGAGTTATAATTTCGTCAAAAAGTCCATATGCTGCCGATGTTGCGGCAATGGATATTATGGGTCTTGATGCAGAAAAATCTCCCCTTCATATGGCAGCAAAGGGAAGAGGTCTTATAGATGATATCGAGCTGTTTGGTGATAATATTGAAAACTTCAGGACAAGCTTTACACCTGCATATACGAAAGATTCAAAATCAGTTCTGAGCATACTTCCCGGTGCACTTAAAAGATATGTGGAAAAGTTTTTTGCAAGATATCCGTATATCAGGAAAGAAAAGTGCATCGGTTGCGGTGAATGCGTCAGGTCTTGTCCCGAGCACACAATAAAGCTCCGGGAGAAAAAAGCAGTTATCGACTATAAAAACTGTATCAGGTGCTATTGCTGTCAGGAAATGTGTCCTGCAAGAGCGATTGATATTGTGAAGTTTGCAAAACACAGAAAGAAGTAAGGATGATGGGTGTGCGTTACGGATTTGCAAAGGCATATGCAAAAATAAATCTCACTCTGGATATACTCGGTATTCTGCCTGACGGCTATCACGATCTTGAAATGGTTATGCAGAGTATATCTCTCTGTGATTCTGTTGCTGTTCGCATCGGATGTGGAGGCGATATCTCTGTTATTTCCAATGTGGGGCATATTCCCAATGACGAGAGAAACATAGCCGTAAAAGCGGCTCGTGCATTTAACAAAGCATATGGAAAAGACTGTGGCGGAATTGCGATAGCAATGGAAAAACGTGTTCCGTCAAGTGCCGGAATGGCAGGCGGAAGTGCAGATGGCGCGGCGGTGTTGAGACTTCTCAATGAGCTTAACAAAAAGCCGTTTTCCGAAGCAGAGCTTTGTGAAATAGGTCTTACCGTGGGGGCGGATGTTCCATTCTGCCTTATGGGAGGAACAGCTCTTGCAAAGGGAAAGGGTGAGCTTCTCACAGACCTCGGCAATATGCCTGATTGCTACATCGTAATAGGTAAACCATGGAAAGGAATGTCAACAAAAGCGGTATTTTCGGAGATTGACAGTCACCCCATTCACAAGCATCCCGACACGGGGAAAATGATACAGGCAATAAAGAATGGGAATCTCCACAGCGTTGCAGATTGTGTATACAACGTGTTTGAACCTGTAGTGTCCGGAGAGGTTTCCGACATTCTTACCATAAAGCGTACTTTGCGTGAGTGTGGGGCACTTTGTGCGGCGATGACCGGTAGCGGAAGTGCCGTGTTCGGGATATTTCAGTCGAAAAAGAATGCGGAGAATGCGAGAAATGTTCTCAAACGCAGATTTGTTGATACATTCATAACAAAACCAATCACTTCATCGGAGGTAAGAAAATGCACATGGATATCTCAAGAATAGGAAACAATGAAACGGTAAAATTTGCATATTCCGAGCTTTGCAGACTTCTGAAAAAGGCAAATGACGAGCTTCTTATTAAAGAATGTGTTGAAAAGGCTTTCTGTGAAGATTCTCACAAATTATGGGTGGGAATATCTCCGGAGTTTTCAGAATTCTTGCCGGATGTTCAAGATAAAAATCTTGATGATGCCATATACATAGATGTAAAAAACGGCAAAGGTGTTATAACGGGTTCAAATCCCCGTTCTGTTCTTATCGCAGTATACAGATTTTTAAAAGAAATCGGATTTGCATGGATACGCCCCGGTGAGGACGGAGAAATCATCCCGAAAGAGCTTCCGACGGAATATGAAGTCAAAGTCGCTGAAGCGGCGGCATACCGTCACCGTGCAGTATGCATCGAAGGCTCGGTAAGTTATGACCATGTAAAGAACGTAATTGACTGGATACCAAAGGCTTCTATGAATGGCTACTACATTCAGTTTCGTGTTCCGTTTACTTTCTTTGAGCGTTGGTACAATCACAAAGATAACCCATTGCTTCAGCCTGAAGGAATGACTTATGAGGACGTTGCGGCAATTATGCGTCGCCTCGAAGAGGAAATAACTCTCCGAGGTCTTATGTATCATACCGTTGGTCATGGTTGGACTTGTGAGCCTTTTGGAATACGTGGACTTGGTTGGGATAAGGTTGATGATGATATGCCCGATGATGTCCGTGAAAAGCTTGCTCTTGTGAATGGAAAACGTGAGTTCTGGGGTGGTGTTCCGCTGAATACAAGCCTTTGTTATTCAAACCCGGAAGTCCGAAAGCTTATGAGCGACGCAGTTCTTGAATACTGCGCGTCTCATCCTGAGGCAGACTACGTTCATGTTTGGCTTGCAGATGGTGCAAATAACAACTGCGAATGTGAAGAGTGTCAGAAAAAGATGCCTTCGGATTATTATGTTATGATTCTTAACGATATAGACAGAAAGCTCACCGAAGTCGGCATTAAGACAAAAGTAGTATTCCTTATGTATCTTGATTTGCTCTGGGTTTTCCGTGAGGGAGAGATAAAGAATCCCGACCGCTTCCTTATGATGTTTGCGCCCATAACACGTTCCTATACAAAGTGTTTCACGGATTTTGATGAAAGTGAAAAGGTTGAGCTTGCTCCTTATGTGCGAAACAAGTTGCAGCTTCCTGCACGTGTTGAGGAAAATGTTGCATATCTTCGCTCGTGGCAAGAAAAATTTGAGGGCGACAGCGTTGATTTTGATTACCATCTTATGTGGGATCATGTATACGATCCCGGATATTACAGATGTGCAGAAGTTCTCTATGGCGATGTAAGTGGTCTTGATAAAATCGGGCTTAACGGATTTATAAGTTGTCAGCTTCAGCGCGCATCGTTGCCCACAGGACTTCCGATGGAAATGATGGCGAGGGGATTGTGGGATAAAAACGGTGATTTTGAAACCGAGGCGAAGAAATATTTTGCATCCGCTTTCGGGAAATATGGAGAAAAAGCTCGTCAATATCTCAAAACCCTTTCAGAACTTTTTGTTCCGCCGTTTATGCGCGGAGAACTCGGCGAAAAGTCTGAAGAAGCTGTTGCAAGCTATGAGAAGATAGATGCATTTGTGAAAAGCTTCCTTCCGATTATAGAAGAAAATATGGAAAACACCGAAGGCAACGTCAGACGCTCCTGGGAATATCTTATGTGGCATTCAAAGCTTCTTGCCCCGTATGCCGATATGCTTATTTCTGCGGCAAGCGGAGACAGAGAAGGTATGATCAAGAAAAGCAAAATCCTTTTCGCCCGTGCCTGTGAAATCGAGTGGGATGTACATACTGTGTTTGAATCATATGAATTTGCAGTTTCAATCAACAGATTTTTCCGCCGTGTGTTCAATGTCGGACATGATGAAACGCTTGCAGAAGCATAAGAATTTGTGAAAAGCTTTTTTGCTCTTGACAATTATACAATATAATTATAAAATAATAAGGACGACTTATAAAGAATTAGGAGTTGAATTAAAATGATTAAAGAAATGAAAGTCGACAAACTTAATGTCAAGATTTGTGACAACCGTAAGGACCTCGGTGCAGTTGCAGCTGCTGATACAATCGCTGCTATCAAGAAGCTTCTCGCTGAGAAGGACGAGATCAATATGATCTTCGCTGCTGCTCCCTCACAGAACGAGTTCCTTGAAACAATCAAGAACGATAAGGATATCGATTTCACACGCATCAATGCATTCCATATGGACGAGTACATCGGCCTTTCGGCTACTGCTCCCCAGGGATTTGGTAACTTCCTCCGCGACAGACTTTTCGGACAGGTTCCTTTCAAGTCTGTAAATTATCTCGATTGCTCAGCTCAGGATCCCGAAGCAGAGTGCGCACGCTATTCCAAGCTCCTTGAGGAGAATCCCACAGATATCGTTTGCATGGGTATCGGTGAGAATGGTCACATCGCATTCAACGATCCTCCTGTAGCAGATTTTAATGATTCCAAGCTCGTTAAGGTTGTTCAGCTTGACCTCGTCTGCCGTCAGCAGCAGGTTAACGATGGCTGCTTCGAGAAGCTTGATGATGTTCCCACTCATGCTCTCACGCACACAGTTCCTGCTCTTATGCGTCCGAAGTATTTATTCTGCATGTTTCCGGCTGCAACAAAGGCACAGGCTGTTCACGACACAATCTACAACACAGAAATCAATGAGAAGTGCCCGGCAACAATCCTCCGCACACACGATGCTGCAACTCTCTACATCGAGCCGGACAGTGCTTCAATGATCGACTAATTCTAAATGTAAGATACCCCGAAAACCGTTATGGCTTCGGGGTGTTCTTTTAATCAAGTGGGTGAAATGCTATGATACTTGCAACAATACTTCGTACAAGAATTGATGATTCGATGAAACCGTGGGAAAACCAGTTCTACATATGTGATCATTATAAAAAGATATTTGATGAGCTGGGCATAGTTCTTTTTCCGATACTGAATGCAAACTCAGCAGAAGAAGCGGTTAGAGTCTGCGATGGTCTTGTGTTGCCGGGAAGCGACAAAAATATTTACCCCGAGTACTACGGTGCAGAGAGAAATCCTGAAGCTGTATATAAAAACGATGAGTACAGCTCAGATAAGCCCATTGTTGATGCTTTCGTAAAAGCGGGAAAGCCTATTGTCGGAATCTGCGGAGGACTTCAGGTTCTTAATGTATACTTTGGCGGAACTCTTCATCAGAAAGTTCAAAATCATGATAATGTCAGACATGAAATCGACGTAGAGAAAGGTTCTTTTCTTTATGAGGTATACGGAAGAGCAAGGGTAGAGGTCAATTCATGGCATGGTCAGGCAGTGGATGTTGTAGCTCCCGGTTTTAAAGTAACTGCCGGATGTGCCGACGGAACAATAGAAGCTATCGAAAAGGGGAATATCGTTGCAGTCCAATGGCACCCTGAAGTTGATCTTGAAATAGAATTCTTTGAACGTTTTGTTAAAAAGTTCTTCTGAAAAAGTAAAAAAGCATCTGCCTGTAACAGCAGGCGGATGCTTTTTGATTTAATCAGATTTTAAAGCTTATTTACATCTGCTTCCGTGATGAGTTTAAATCCTGCAGATGTGAGTGCATTTTCTGCACATTCGTTGTTTTCAACTCTTAAAACAACATAAGCATGCTTCTCTGTGCGTGCCATAAATGCATAAAGATATTCAACGTTTATATCTGCTTTGTCGAGAACATCCAAAGCTTCCGTAAGCTTGCCCGGCTCATCACCGATTTTAACACCTACAACGTCAACTACCTTAATGAGGTAATCACTTTCATTAAGGACTTTTTCTGCTGCGGTTTCATCATTTACGATCAGACGAAGAATGCCGAAATCTTCTGTTTCCGCAATGGAAAGTGCCCTCATATTGATGTTGTTTTTAGCAAGGATATCTGTTACTGCGACGATTGTGCCCTTTCTGTTGGGAACAAATACTGTTAACTGCTTAATAGCCATTTTCAAATCTCCTTCCTTAAATCAGCTTACGCTTGTCTATTACGCGGACTGCTTTTCCTTCTGAACGTGCGATGGTTTTGGGAGCAACAAGGTGAATTGTCGGATTGATACCCAGCATTATCTTCATTGCATTGGCAAGGGACTTCTCCATTTTGAGAACATCACTTACCTTATCTGTGAACTGCTCGGAGGTCATTTCGACATTTACTTCAAATGTGTCGTTGTTATTTACACGGTCAACGACAATCTGGTAGTTGGGCTCATAGCCTTCCTTGAGAAGAACTGTTTCAATTTGGCTTGGGAAGACGTTTACGCCGCGGATGATAAGCATATCATCGGTTCTGCCCATAGGCTTTGCCATCTTGACGAGTGTTCTTCCGCAGGAGCATTTCTTTCTTGAAAGTACACAGATATCACGTGTGCGATAGCGAAGAAGGGGGAATGCTTCTTTGTCGAGAGATGTGAATACAAGCTCGCCTTTTTCTCCCTCTGGGAGAACTTCGCCTGTATCAGGATCGATGATTTCAGCAAGGAAGTGGTCTTCGTTGATATGCATACCTGTCTGCTCGCTGCACTCGAATGAAACTCCGGGTCCGGTTGACTCGGTAAGACCGTAAATGTCATAGGCTTTTATGCCGAGTGTTTCTTCGATGCTGCGGCGCATTTCTTCTGTCCAGGGCTCTGCTCCGAAGATACCCGCTTTGAGAGGAATATCTTCGGGTTTGTATCCCTGCTCCTTTAAGGATTCTCCGATATATGCCGCATAAGAGGGGGTGCAACAAAGAATTGTTGCGTTTAAGTCCATCATAAACTGAATCTGACGCTCTGTATTGCCTGAAGACATGGGAAGAGTGAGGCATCCGACTCGCTGTGAACCGCCGTTGAGACCAAAACCACCCGTGAAAAGACCGTAGCCGTAAGCTACCTGGCAAACATCCTTTTTCGAACCGCCTGCGGCAACTATGGCGCGTGCACAGCAGTCTTCCCAAAGATCAATGTCCTTTTGGGTGTAGAAGGCAACAACACGTTTGCCGGTTGTTCCGGAAGTAGAATGGATACGGACACAATTCTCAAGAGGTGTTGCCAAAAGGCCGTAAGGGTATGCATCGCGAAGATCTGCCTTTGTGAGGAAGGGAAGCTTATGTAAATCTTCGATCCCCTTGATGTCTTCAGGCTTTACGCCCTTTTCATCCATAAGGTTTTTGTAGTAAGGTACGTTTTCGTAAACGTGCTTGACCTGCTTGACAAGCTTTTCCGACTGAAGCTTCTTCATATCTTCAGGCGACATGGTTTCGATTTCTTTCTGGTAAAAGTTCTGTGCCATTTTTCTTCATCCTTTCCATTGTATAAATACATAGACTTTTGTTTGCACAGGATTGACTTTGGGAGAACAGAAAAGTCCTCTGCAATCCTGTTTCAGGATACAGAGGACGAAAATAACATTTCCGTGGTACCACCTCAGTTCGCCGCTATCTCACGGTAGCGACCTTATCAGGTACTAATATACCATAGTTCTATAACGGGAACACCCGTTGCATCCTACTTAAAGAAATTTCTTTGTTCAGTGCACTGCTAACAGAAGGAATTCGTGAAGGACGTCCCATTTGCCTCGCACCAACCGGCAACTCTCTCAATGTTCTTTCCAACCTACTGGTTTCTGCTCTCCGCATTTATGTGTGTTACACTATTGAGTTCTTTGTCATTGTAGCACGTTAGCGTGATAAAGTCAATAGTTTTATGAAAAATTTCCTCTGCGCTTTATTCCTCATCATAACAAGAGAAAATTTCATCAACCTTTTGCTTATCTTCGACCTTCGTAAACGCACTTACCAAAGGAACGATTACAAGAGATACTGCCATTGCCGAAACACCCATCTCAGGCGACATCTTGGCAGCTGTTGCAAAATCAGATGTAAGCGTGATGACAAGTGTTGCAATGCCGACCACGAGAAGTCCGGAAAGTGCACCTGCGTATGCACCGGCTTTTGTAGTTTTCTTTGAGAAAAGTCCCCAGATATACGGACCGATAAAGCATCCTGAGACAACACCCCAGGAGAACGACATGAGATTTACGATGATGGGAATGTTCTGTGTTGCAAATATAAAGGAACAGGCAATGAATGCAAGACAGAGAAGTCTTGTGAGGAGCATCTGTGATTCTGACTTCGTTTCCTTCTTTCTGACTGCAGGGATAAGGTCAACCGCTACTGCTGATGCCGAAGTCAAGACGACTGATACGAGCGTTGACATTGATGCGGAAAGAAGGAGGATCATAATAATTGCGAGGAGGATGATTCCCGCTGTTCCGCCACCTAAAACCTGCATCAGAACCGATGGGATTACAGCGTCAATGCCACCTTCGGGAAGAGTACCGCCAAGGATGAGCCTTGATGTTGAGCCGATAAGGTAAGCTCCGCAACCGATTACAATACAAAAGATTGTCGAAATAATTGTGCCTCTCTTTATTGCCGCAGTATCCTTAACTGCATAAAATTTTCCGATCATCTGCGGAAGTCCCCAGGTACCAAAGCTTGTGAGCATAATATTAAAGCAAAGGAATTTAAAGGAGGAACCGCCCCATATATTTGTGAGTTGTTCACCGTCTCCGGGGATTTTTGAAAGATTTTCAAAAAGTCCCGAAATTCCGTCTACCGCACCGTGGGTGAGAACTGCGATTACAAGGCATACAACACCGACGATCATAATGACACCTTGAATAAGGTCTGAATAAGCTGTTGCGATGTATCCGCCGGCAACGAGATAAATTGCCGTGAGGCAAGCAATGATGAGCATCCATACCCAGGCTTCAACACCGGGGAATACTGCTCCGAAGAGTGAACCGAGACCTTTGTAAACTGCTGCTGAGTAGGGAACAAGGAACACAAAGATAATGATTGCCGCAAAAATCTTCATACCCTTTGAGTTGTATCTCTTTTCAAAATAGTCGGGCATTGTTCTTGCTCCGAGTTTTTTGGTCATTTTTCTTGTTTTGTTTGCAAAGAGTAACCACGAAAGAAGACATCCGAGGACTGCGTTGCCGACACCTATCCATATACTGCCGAGACCGATATTCCAACCAAAGTTTCCTGCGTATCCGACAAAAACAACTGCCGAAAAATATGTAGTGCCGTAAGCAAAGGCTGTTGCCCAAGCACCGACGTTTCTGCCACCAAGGAGAAAACCGTCAAGGGTTTTTGATTTTCCATAGCTGATGCATCCGATTATGGCCATCGCTGTTGCATAAATGCAAAGGGCGACGATTGTGTAGGTTTGTACGCTTGTCATTTGTTATTCCCTCCGGGTCTTGTTTTTTTATGTTACATAGAATATAATATATCTCAAGATTAGTCAAACAAATCATTTTGATGTTTGTTATCGAAAATTTAGATATTGGAGGAAATGTTATGGAATTGCGCAATTTAATTACTTTTATTCACGTTGCAGAGCTTGGAAGTTTCACAAAGGCTGCAGAGCAGCTTGGCTATTCACAGTCCACGATTTCTTTTCAGATAAAGCAGCTTGAAGAAGAGCTTGGGTGTCTTCTGTTTGAGAGAATCAATCACACGATAATGTTAACGGAGAGAGGGCATGAGCTTGTTGAATACGCTCACAAGGTTCGCACTCTCACCGATGAGTTCAAGGATAATCTTGAAGAAGAAAAAAGGTGCTCCGGGCATATCCATATAGTAACGCCTGATTCCGTCTGCGATGATATGATAAACAACCGATACATAGATTTTCACAATAAATATCCCGATATATCCATTAAATTCACCAATGCCGACACGGCTGTTATGTTTGATATGCTTGACCATAATGAGGCAGATCTCATAATAACCCTCGATGCTCATTCTTATCGGAAAGATTATGTGATAGCAAAGGAAAAATCTCTTTCAATGCATTTTGTCGCAAGCGCTGCTTCAAAGTATGCGAAAATGAAAAGAATATCAATCAAAGATATTATAAATGAACCTTTTATCTTAACCGAGTACGGACAGGGGTACAGAAAGGTTCTCGATAAAGAGCTTGCAAGGCTGTCTCTGGAAATACATCCCATACTTGAAATCGGAAGAACGGATATTATCACTTCTGTAATCGCCGAAGGTGATATGATTTCTTACCTGCCTGACTTTGTTACAAAAGAGATGGTGGATGAAGGAAAACTCTGCTATCTGGATGTTTGCGATATAAACATTGAGATATGGAAACAGCTTATTTATCATAAAAACAAGTGGATGTCAAAGGCTTTAAGTGCATTTATAGAGTATATTAAAGAAAACGAATTTTCGGGCTGAATTACAAGCTGACTGAATAATCCTTTTTGAAACCGTGCGCACCGAAGATTTGCCAGTTGCCCACGCCGAGTCTTTCCATAATTGCCTTCCTTTCTTCAAGACAAAGTTTTGCATTTGTGTCAACAGATGTCATAAGAATGGGGGCATACTGATTGTATTCTGCCTGCTCTTTTGTCAGGCCATGGGTGTTTATATAAATATCTCCGGTAATTGCAATGTGCTTTGAGTAATCTATAAGCACAATTTCACCGGGAAGATGTCCGCCTTTTCCTTCATAAACTTCAAAATGTAATTCTTCGAAATCGAAGAATCCTATTTGCGTAAGAGGTGCTGTGGGCTTTTCGATATCGTTCCACATCGGAAGAAGCTTATCGGGATTTATCGTTTCATATGACGTGAGAATTTTACAAATATTTATATATGGTCTGTGCAGGGGATTTTCCTCTCTGTATCCATTTTTGCCAATGTATTCATTTTTCAGACAGAGTGCTGTTTTTGTGCTTGTGATTACCTTGTCAAAAATCGACAATAAGCCGCAGTGGTCAACATCTGCGTGAGTTATGAGGACAGTCTTTTCCATATTATCAAAATCAGGAATAAGTTTTTTGAAAATTTCAAGCATTTCTTCTTTGTAACAGGCGTATCCGCTATCTATAAAAAGCATTTTTTCGTTACTTTTTATAATGATTGTATTGCTTCCGCAGGGAGGTTCTATAAGAATTATTTCGGTATTGTCGGCTATCTTATGTGTGCTGATTCTGGGGTTGAAGTTCCTTCCCTTTGATGCACCTAAAAGCTCTGCAAATTTGCTGATGCTGTCAAAGGTGCGATATGGAGAAAGTCCTTGCTCGTCAAGTGTTTGCATTGCAAGATTGACGTGTACCAGAAGCTCACGTCTCACTTCTTCGGAAAGTCCCATAACACGGGAAAGCCCCATAACATAGGTGTTATAAAAAATGCTGTTGTCGTAAACTCTTTCGGAACTGTTGTAGTCTATAACACGGACTTTGCAGAGCTTTTCTGCTTCTTTTAAGAATTCCGAGATTTTGTCGTAGTCTTCAACATAGAGTCCCATTTTGAAATATTGATAATCCGTTCCGTTTTCCTGAGAGCTTATGTAGGATATGTTGAAGCTGAATTCGTTTATAAGCTCAAGAACGTTTGTTACACTTCCGGGGATGTCGGGAAGACAGAATTCTATCAGGACGACACTTGTCTTGTTCGTGTCGCTTTGCAGATATCCGATTTTTTGAAGTTCGGCATCCGCTTTTGAAAGTTGATTCTCCGTACCTTCTGCATCAATAAACAGAGTGTGCGAATCAACTGCCTTGTTGTAGCTTACACGGGTGATGTTGACCCCAAGCTCTGAAAAACATTTGCTGGCCTTTAAAAATGCTCCGATATGATTCGGCATGGAAGTTACATATGTCTTTTTCATTTTTTGTGCTCCTTTCAGATCTAGGTAAATTGATATTTGGAAACAAATCTGAATAAAACAAAAACCCGTCTCAAAGATGTCTTTGAGACGAGTTAAAATAACCCGCGGTACCACTCAAATTACGGAATATAAATATCCCGTCACTTACAGAGCTCCATCAAGCTCTTTGCTTTTACGCAGCATTACGGAAGGAGTCTACTGAGCTTTCGCCTTTCGGTCCTCCGACTCGGAAGTGATAGGTCATTTGGAATGTTCCACCGTTGGCTCGCAGCACCCGCCAACTCTCTGAAGATTTCCCACTCCGACCGTCTTCGTCACAGTCGTTGTTTGTGATATTCAAATCTTGCGCATATTATACGCCCATGATTTTCATTTGTCAAGAGGTCTTTTTCGACTTTTTCAAAAAAATTTCTTGACAACTATATCGTGATGCGATATAATGTTATTACGATATATCGGAAGACGATATAATAGGAGGGATCTATATGAATGAGATCACAGCCTTGACAGAATCCACCTACTATATTTTATTGGCACTCCACACCCCCCGGCATGGCTACGGCATCATGCAGGAGGTGGAGCACCTTTCCGCTGGGCGGGTCCGGCTTGCGGCGGGAACCCTGTACGGGGCTTTGACCTCCCTTTGCGACAAGGGATGGATCGTCCCCCTGCCCTCGGTGGAGGATAGTCGGAGGAAAGAATACAGATTAACCGAAATCGGTCTTTCAGTACTTCAAAACGAGCTTTCCCGCCTGCGTCAGCTGGTGGAAAACGGCATAAGCATTCTTGGGGAGGAATAAATATGGAAAGAAAAACGATTCGCAAATGGTTCTGGGTATGGGAATTTGAAAAGGAAGAGGCCTGGCTCAACGCCATGGCCCAATCCGGCTGGGTTTTGGATGGGGTCGGATTCTGCAAATATCACTTTGTCCCCTGTGAACCCGGGGAGTATACCGTTCGTCTGGAAATGCGGGACCATGACGAGGGCTACCTGGCTTTCATGCGGGAAACCGGGGCGGAATACGTGGGACGCATGGTAAAATGGATCTTCTTCCGCAAAAAGGCGGCGGAAGGCCCCTTTGATATCTTCAGCGACATCGATTCCCGAATTGCCCATCTGAATCAAATCGGTAGAATGCTCACGGCGGCAGGGGTGGCAAACCTGGCGATCGGAGTTGGAAATTCCCTGAATCCCTCTGTGGCAGGTCTGGGTTCCATTAACCTTTTGCTCGGCACCCTCCTGATGTACGCGCTGGGACGCATCCACGGCAAAAAGGAAAAACTGGAACGGGATCGGATGCTGATGGAATAAATCCGTGAAAACGATAACCCCCGCCAAAGGAGGTTCATGAAACATCCTTTGGCAGGGGTTGTTTTTTATCTTCTGCCCTTTTCCTTGAGCAGGCTTTCCTTCATTTCCCAAAGCTTTTGGCTTAGGTCCACGTAGAATACGTGGGGGTTTTTCAACCGCTTCACTTCGTTCCACAGAAGAGAAAGCTCTTTTTCACAGTACTTCCGGATTTCCTGCACCGTGGGTCGGTCATATACCAGTCTGCCCTTTTCGTAAATGGGCACCAGCATTTCCCGGGCGGTGAAGTTTTCGATCTTTTTGCTTTTCCAGGTGTATTCCGGGTGGAAAATGGTGTAGGGACCCTTTGCGGGATCGATTACCTCATCCGCAAGGGTCAAAACGTCGGCAAATGCCTCCCCATCCTCCCCGTAAAGGCGCCATACCTTTTTGAAACCGGGGTTGGTGATCTTGGTCACGTTTTCCGAAAGCTTGATCCGGGGGTGAATGGTTCCATCCTCGTCCTCCACCGCCACCAGTTTGTAGACTCCGCCGAAAACCGGTTCGCTGCGGGAGGTGATCAGCCGTTCACCCACCCCGAAGGAGTCGATCTCGGCACCTTGGTTGAGGATGTCGTGGATCAGGAATTCATCCAGGGAGTTGGAAATGATGATCTTGCAATCGGGGAATCCGGCTTCGTCCAGCATGGCCCGGGCCTTTTTTGTCAGGTAGGCAATATCCCCCGAGTCGATGCGGATGCCAACCGGACGGTTACCGGTGGGCAGGATTACATCCTTGAAGCAACGGATGGCGTTGGGAAGACCACTTCCCAAAACGTCGTAGGTATCGACCAGGAGCACACAGGCTTCGGGATAGACCTTGGCATAGGCTTCAAAAGCCTCGTACTCGGTGGGGAACATCTGCACCCAGGAATGGGCCATGGTGCCCGATGCGGGTACTCCAAACTGCTGGTCGGTCAGGGCGCAGGAGGTGGAGGAGACGCCCCCTATGTAGGCGGCCCGGGCGCCGTAAATGGCGGCAGAGTAGCTGTGGGCCCGGCGGGCACCAAATTCCGCCACCGGGCGGCCCTTGGCGGCCCGGACGATGCGGTTGGCTTTGGTGGCAATCAACGACTGGTGGTTAATGGTCAAAAGGATCATGGTTTCCAGAAGCTGAGCCTCCATCACCGGTCCCCGCACCACCAGAATGGGCTCATTCGGGAAGATCACACTGCCTTCCGGCATGGCCCACACGTCGCAGGAGAACTTGAAATTTCCCAGATACCGGAGAAAATCCTCCGAAAAGATCTTCTTTTCACGAAGATAGGCAATATCTTCCGGCAAAAAGGTTAGATTTTCAATGTAATCGATGACCTGTTCCAACCCAGCCATGATGGCAAAGCCACCGTCGTCGGGGACCCGGCGGAAAAACATATCGAAGTAGCCGATACGTTTTTCCAGGCCGTTTTCGAAATAGCCGTTCATCATGGTCATTTCGTAGTAGTCGAAAAGCATGGTCAGGTTCATACCGTTTTTCAGTTGTTCCATAGGAAGATTCCTCCTTTGGGGATGAGCTTCCCCTTAAAGCAGCAGGGGAATAATGGTTAAAAACCAGGATACATTCAAAAGAAGCGATATGACCAAAGTAATCAGGGCCAGGGTATTGTCGGTGGCAGAAAGATTCTCTTTGTTGCGGTAGGTACGCCGGGCAAATCCCCGGGCGATTTTTCCAACAAAGATCATCACGGCAAACCCGAAGACCCCTTCCAACGAGAACAGAATCATATCGATGCTGGTTTTGGATACGTTGATGCTGGGAATCCCCATATCATCATACTTCACCGGCAGATTATCCGGCAATGCGGGCAGTAACAACAGATAAGCAACCAGTGGAATCAACGAAAGGGCAAAGGAAATGACGAAAATAATGCGGCTGAACCCCTTTTTACGGCCTTCCGGCACGGCTGTATTCTTGTCATTTGCCATAATTGCTTCCCTTCCTTATTTCATGCGGAAATCCAAATTCTTCGGCAGGGTATTGTTCTTCTTGATCCAATCCAGGAACGAAGCCGTCACCTTCACACTGCGCTCCAGGGCAGCCTTCAGGGCAACGTAGTAGTACCAGAGTTCGGAAACCAACACTTCGCCCTCGCGAATGTTGGCAAAATTCCGGTCGAAGAAGCCACCTTCGCAGAGTGAAATGTCACCCAATGCCAGGTAAGAGGATACGGCATTTATCATAACCCGTTCGTCATTCTGGTATTCCTCCGGCAGAGCCTGGAATACTTCCCGAACCTTTTCGTGCTTCTTCTGCTTCACAAGCAGGGCCAGGTATTCCTGGGCGAAGGCTACGTCGGTGATACCCAGGGCAAAGGCCTGGTCGTAATATTCCTCCGACTTGTCAGGGTTAGCTTCCAATACCGCCAGGGCACGCAAGGCCCAGATGTTGGGCTTGATTTCCACCGAGCGTTTGAAATAACCAATGGCAGCAGCCCGGTCGGGCTTTTCGGCGGCAATAACTCCCAGGTGATAGAACTTCTGGAAGCTGTCGGGAGATGCTTCCAACATGGCCCGGATGGGTTCATCTACGTAGTAGGAGGCGGGATCTCTATCCGACAGGGCGCCCTTTTCAATCAGGTCCAGCCAATACTTCTGTTCGTCGGTGATGGCTTCTTCCGGGAAGAAGAAACCCTTGGGCAGGGTTTCGCCCTTCTTCTTGCGAAGCATGGCTTCCAGGGTTCCCCAACCGGAACCCAGATGGAAGATTTCTTCGGGATAGCACTTACCCTGGGCGGCATATTTGCAATGGAGACCGTAGAGCTTGGCCGGGGAGACCCGGTCGTGGAGCTCCTTGTCCAGATATTCGCAGGCCTTGTTCCAATCACGGTCATGGAGCTTTTCGGCGTCTCCGGTAAGTCCGCCGAAGGCGGTGGTGAAATCCCACTCGGTGCCGGCGGGCATTTGGAGACCGTGGCGCTGGGAACGGGCAATGCCGGCCTGAATCTCAATGTAGGAACCGCCTCCCTCTTCCGAAAGGTATTCCTTCCATCTCCAGCCGCCGGGACGGTCGCCCCAGCAGAAGATCTTCCGGTGATGCAGGCGGGAGGTGGATTTTTCGAAGGTCACGTCCCCGTTTTCGTAGGCGGCGGCTTCCCAGGGGGTCTTCACGTCGTCGGGAATCTGTACAAAAAAGTCGTTGGATACCTTCATGTTCAGGGTGTAGGAATAGTCCTTAGGACCGAAGGCAGGCACGTAGGGCAGGTTGCCCATGGTCTGCTTGCCGGTTTCGGGGTTGCTGTACATGGCTCGGCTACCGTTGAGCAGGACACGGGTATTGGCGTCTTCGGGTACGGCGGTGGTGCTCCACCAATACATGGGAGATTCATGGGGGTTGTCGTTGACGATGCGCACGTAAACGTAAAGCTCCCGGCTGTCGTCAGGGAGGTGGAAGTCCACCTGCCAAAATAGCTTCTTCTGGCGCTCGAATTCATAAATACGGAAGAAGCTTTCGCCATTGTCGGCGGTCACCAAACCACAGAACATGGGACTGCAGGTGGTGAAGGTATGGCCCAGCTGGCTGATGTTCCATTCCACGCCTCCCGAAAGCCATGCATCCCGGATGGCCAGGTTGGCGGGCTGGATAACGGGATTGCGGAATAAAAGCTCCTTCTCCCGGTCCTTGTCATAAAGGGAATAGAGTCTTCCGCCGTAATCGCACAGGATAATCGCTTTCAGGTGGTCATTTTCCAAAACGACCGCCCGGACATTTTGTTTGGTGCGATTGCGGTCATAGCGGTCCTGCATCAGATAGGGAAGAACCCGGGTGCCACCGCTGTAGCCCAAAAGATGGGCTTCTTCAGGGGTGAAGGTTTCGTCGTAGGGAATATCCAGATCGGTTTTTTCCGAACGGAAGACGGGAAGGGGATTGACGCCGCCCAGGTTGGCCGAGGGAAGAAGAATATCGGTATAGCGAATCTGCATGATATACGCCTCTTTTCCGTTAAGTATAGAGAAGATTTCTGTGTTATGTTCAGTATACACGATTTACAGGCAAAAGACAAGAAGCGACGAAAAAATATTCATTTCTTTTGTTGAAAAAGTTCCGGGAATATTGCACGCGGCTTGGCTTGCGGAGTACACGGAGGGGCTACAGGTGTTCCCGGTATTTGGATGGGGATACCCCCATATGTTTTTTGAAGCAATGGCTGAAGCTATAGAGATCTGAAAAACCGCATTGCACCGCAATATCCCCCAAGGATTTGGTGGTGTTGGTTAACAGGATGCCTGCTTTTTCGATCCGAAGCTCTTGCAAAAAGGCATAGGGGGATTGGTGGTAGGCGGCCATGAATTGGCGACGGAAATTTCGCTCACTCATACCAAGCAGGCAAGCGCCCTGACCAATCTTCAGCTGGGCGTCTCCGCAATGCATTTTCATGTATTCCACAGCCTTTTCCAACTGCCGACGCTTGGCGAAATCCTGATTTTCGCGACTTCGTTCCTCAAAGATCGATCCGATAATCTGCATGACCAGCCCGCCGCAAATTAGTTCGTTTCCGGTGGTTTTGGATAAAAAATTCTGAAGGGCATGGTTAAAAAGCTTCTCGAATCGGTTTTGGCGATCGGTGGCACACAGGGTGGGAAGTGGTAATGTGGGGGATGGGGAGGGAGAACACCGGTCAAAGTGAAAATTGATGGCAATGTAGGAAACCTCCGGGCAGGAAAAGGCAGAGCTTTTGTCCACCGATCCCCGGGAAATATATCCCACCTGCCCGGTTTCCACCGTTTCCCGAACCCCTGCCTTTTCATAAAGCAGAGTTCCGTTTGTAACAAAAAAGAGACTCTCGTGATTACGAGGAACTTCAAAAATGCAGGGTGCATGATCCTGGAGCGAATCCCGGAAAACAATGACATCGGTTGGATATTCGTAGTGTATTATCTTCTGTTCCAAAGAAACACCTCCTTCTGAGGAGGAGTATAGCACGTTCTCTGCCGGAATGCAAGGATGTCCGTTCAAAACAAATTTATGCTGTTCAAAACATTTTCATCATCCGCCAAGTATGATACCATGTAACAAACAGGATGGGAGGGGATTCGGATGTTCTGTCATAAAAAAGCAATTGTCACCGGCGGTAGCCGCGGAATCGGGTACGCCATTGCAAAAGCCCTTGCAAACGAAGGATGCACGGTGGTAATCACCGGGCGAAATCTCAAGACATTGGAAAAAGCCGCCGCTGAGATCGGTGGAAAGGTATTTCCTATGGTTTGGGATGCATCAGAGATTGGGGTGGCAAACGAAAAACTCCGGGAAGCGGCGGAGCTTCTTG
>JAFSEA010000030.1 GCA_017435965.1 Oscillospiraceae bacterium | reverse complement strand
TTTGCAATGTCACCTCAATGGTGCTGGTAACATTTTCCGCGCAATATTTCCATTGCCCATAGGTCTGACTATACTCTGTAAATGTTGTCAAACCCTTGCCCACATTTGTTGCATCGTCTGGAGTAAAATCATATGTGAGTGTATAACCCGTGTCCTCTGTGAGTGTATAACCCGTGTCCTCCGCGCCTGCGGAAAGTGCCATTGCCGGGAGAAGTGTTGCAATCATCGTGATTGCGAGAATGAGAGATAATAATTTTTTCTTCATTTTCTTTTCCTCCTTATTGTTTATAACTTTATTTTTGCAACTCCATGGATGAGAGCACCGTTGCTTAATTTCTTAAGCTTAGGGATATGCGCATCCTGTGGATAAACAATACAAAAGTCACCGGGACGGAGCGTGAACTCATTACCCCTGCCGGTTAAGAGAACATAGTCCTCTTGCAGATTATATTCTGTTATCGGTGTGAGCGTATCAACGTCCGCATATGCAAACGATTCTTCCCCCGCAAGGACAAAGTGAATGTCAAGAAAGTTGCGGTGAGCCTCAAACTGACGTTCTCCATCCGGGGGATAGTCCGTAGCTGTTGTACTTACCCATACAACGCCTTCAGCAAGCACAAACTTTTTTCCTATATCAGTTTTTGTGATCGACTTTATTTTAGAGAAGATATCAGGAAAGTAGCTATTCATGGCATAGTAGGTTTCGCTGTTTTTAAGGTTGTCAATTATCAACTTTTCTCCCCCTTTTTACCGCTTCTTTTTCAGTTCTTCAACAGACTTTATTATATTTGAGTAATAGCTGCATAATGCAATTACATCTGCTCCAATACTGACAAGACGGTATCCCATATTATATAATTCTTCTATATTGGCCGTACTGCCAACCGTTCCTGCAAGCTTTCCATAACGCCTTGCTACTTCTGCTACACGTTTGCGTGCTTCACAAATTTTTTCATTTCCCATATCATGCGCAAGTCCAATTGAATGTGCGAAGTCACCAGGCCCAAAGAATAACATATCAATTCCGGGAACTGATGCTATTTCTTCAAGCTGTTCATATGCTTCTATATCCTCTATTTGAATTATTGTTAGCTTTTGTTCGTTTGAATACTTAAAGTATTCCGGAATATCCATAAGGCAATACATACCATCACTGTTTCCGCCATCAAGAGGTCTGCGGCCTATCGGTGAAAATTTTGTATAATACACAACCTCTTCCGCATCCTTTTTGTTCATAACGTGAGGAACCATTATCGCTTCTGCGTCCATTTCAAGCGGACGAATAAGGTTTGAATACGCACCTCTGGGAGTTCGTACAATAGTTTCTGTTCCCCGTGCTTTAGCTGCCAAAATTACGTTTTTAATCTGACTGTAATCAGACGGAATATGCTCCATATCAACCCATATACAGTCAAAACCCGAATATGCGGCTATCTCTGCCGGTATCGTGTCTGTAATGTTAAGCTTTGTGCAGACAACCAGTTCATCTTTTCTAAGTTTTTCCACCATTTTACTGTTTTTTTGAATCATTTCTTTTTTCTCCTTATATACAAGTATATCCGCCGTCAACAGGGATGTTCAATCCGGTAATATATGCCGAAGCATCAGATGAAAGCAGAAGTATAATGCCTTTTATGTCGTCGGTATTTGCAAGTCTCCCAAGTAAAGTATGTTTTGAATATTGTTCAGCAAACACGGGATTTGTTCTTTCCGATTGCAGACCTCCGGGACATACAGCATTTACTCGTATTCCGTACTGTCCGTAGTAGCTTGCTGCATGGCGAACCCACGCCGAAAGACCGGATTTATCAACTGCATACGCCGGGGAATATGCACCGGGCACCATTTGGGGATTTCCGTCATAATTGTGTTTTTCGACAGCGATCAGACCCATCATCGAACCAAAAAGAACCATTGCCCCACATTTATGCTTTTTCATATGCTCACCAACAAGTTGAATCAGATACAGCGAAGCTGCGGAATTTATTCTTACACTTTGCTCAAGCTGAACAAAGTCCTGATCCCATCCTATCCCCACACCTCCTGACGGTATTATACGGCTACAATGTATAAATGCATGTATCTGACCGGATTCTTCTGTAACGTCACGCACGAGCTTTTCGATACTTCCAACATCATCGAGGTCAAAAGCAAAAGCTTTTGCTTTGACATTTTTCTTTTCTCTAAGTTCATCAATAAGCTCTTTTGCAGAAGCCTCGGAATGACTTGCAAGATAGATATTCGCTCCGGCATCCGCAAGTGCAAGCGTTGCTCCGAGCCCATACATCATACGCCCACCTGTGATCAGCACATTTTTACCTTTCATGGAGAGCAAATCAAATGTATTCACTTTTCCCACCTCACTTTGCCGTATATCCGCCGTCTACCGGCAATGTTATTCCTGTTATATATGACGATGCATCAGACGCAAGAAACACAACTGCCGAGGCAACATCATCACTGTATGCAAGGCGCTTCAACTGACTGTGGCGTATAAATGCACTTTCAAATTCTTTGTCGCAGCTTCCATGCATCGGTGCGTATGCAATAGCATTGCATCTGCATCCGTGCTCTGCCAAGAAGTTTGAAGCCTGTCTCGCATAATTTACAACTCCGCCTTTTATAAAGCCGTTTATCACAGAAAAATCCGTATTAAACGATTTCTCTTCACCTATATAGTTTTGCACATCATATCCGACAAGCGCACCGTAATCTGTTATCAAAATGATGCTTCCGTTTTTCTGCTCTGCAAGGATGTGTCCGAGATGACCTATCGTAAGCATCATACCAAGATGAGTTTTCTCAAGCTCTCTTTGTATGGTTTCGAACGGATGCTCCCACTTTTTTTCGCTTGTATGCATTCCGTTTTCCACAACAACATCAACGTGTCCCATGACTTCTCTTACATTTTTCTCAAGTTTTTCAGCTGACTCGGGATTTCCTCGTTCATAATCAAAAAATCCCTTACACTCAATATCTGTTCTGTTTTCTCCGGCAAGCCATATTTCCGCTCCCGCGCTTCTTAATCCTTCGGTTACTTCTTTTCCGTAAGGGTTTTCCGGAGATATGACGAGAGCCTTTTTTTCGCAAAGGGAAAATTTTTCCATAAAGCTGCTCATATCTTTACCTCTCTTTTATTTCAGATACATAAACGCGTCGGTTTCCTTCATTGCGGCTTCTTATTCCTGCAATTATAATCTTTGCCATTTCCACCGTTTCGGAAAACGGATGATCACGCTTACCCGTGCGGATATATTCAACAAATTTCAGAAGCTGCTTTTTAAAAGCATAAAAGGAGTCCCCGTCTGAAAATGTACGTACCTCATTCTCTGCTATAACGGTTACGCCGTTTGTTGTAAAACCATATCCCATCGGGATGCTTACATCACAGCCACTAAAATGATGCATTTGAACCATAGCTCTTTCATATGTACCAAGATTCTGCACCCACTCGAACCCGGGACCAAGAAGCGGATATATACTTTCTACCGCATGCATTCCGTATGTTTCCCAATACTTTGCCATCGGGCTAAGAATATATCTAATCTTTCCTAACTCATATTTGTTAGCATAGTATGGTTCAAGCGACTTTAAGTATCTAAGCGATGACGATGACATGATAGGTGCACCTTCATCAACCCACCTAACAATCGTTTTTAAATCATTCTCATTATCCGTCAGCGGTTTATCTATAAATATCGGAATTCTAGCCTCTACAAACGGACGACAACGATTTACATGTTCACTACCGACATCCGTTGCACATATTACAGCATCAACATTTCCAATCATATCTTCGGGCTTTTCTGTAACATTTTCAACAAAAGCGGCTCTTGCACAGTTTTCTGCCATGTTCCTTTCTTCATATCCGGTAAAACAGACATGAGTAACTTTTACGCCTTCAATACCGAATGTTTCTTCGGGTTGGCGATTGAGATAAACAGGAATGGTCGGATAAAGTTCACTAGTCCAACGATGCATTTCTTTCTTGTCATATCCATTTATAATTGCACTCCACGAAAACGGATGCGCATTTCCTTCTGTCATCCCCAACACGCCGAGACGTATCGGATTATCTCCGAACGGAAAATTCATATTTGTCCTCCTAACGTCATACACCCCATAAATTAGGATTTATTACCCGGTTGTCGATATCCGAAAAAAAGCTGTGAATTCTTTCCATTTGCGTACTTGACAGTTCTGTCACTTTTTTTGCAAGTTCAACATTTTCTTCGACCTGTCTGACTGTCTCACCACCAAGCACTAAGCTTGTTACTCCGGGGACAGAGAGTGCAAATGAAAGCGCAAGGCTTGCAGGTGTCATACCAAACTCTTTGCATAGTCCTCTGAAATCCTCTAATGGTTTTCGACAAAAACTCATTCCATTGGACAGTTCATCCGGGTTCTTGAATACAAGCCCTTGTAAAAATACACTTCTCACAAAAACCATCATACCGGTTTCGTTCAATGCGTTTATTCCTCCGTTTTCTATTTGCTTCCAATCGAAAATATTCATAGGAATCTGAACTGCATCAAATCCGCATTCAGCTACTTTTTTATAATCGTGGTTTGAATATAACGAAATACCTGAGAGGAGAATGTCTCCTGAGGCTTTCAGCTCTTTAAATGCCCTCATTATATTTTTTTCATCATTTTCAAAATCCTCATAGTGGTGAAGCATCAATACGGGGATCTGTGAAACCCCAAGTCTCTTTTTCGATTCTTCAATCCTTTTGCGTAAACTTTCTAGCAAAGTCTCATATGAGCTATGATTAAGTTTTAATGCTTTCGTTACTATAATCGGACATTTTTCTTCTGTTTGCTTTTTCCATGCCCCTATAACTTCTTCCGCATCGCCATATGCAGCTGCAGTATCAAAGACACTTATGCCGTTTTTTGCGGCACAGTCGAGAATTTTAAAAGCATCCTCTCTGTGCGGTTTTCCACCACTATTGCTAATTCCGTAATCGAGCCCAAGCTGTACGGTTCCGAGAGATATACGAGAAACATCAAATCCTTTTATTCTCGTCGATTGCACAAACATTTCACCTTCTTGTCTCATTTTACAATAATTATAACATTTCTTTAACTTGATTTCTCCATACAAATATGTCCATTTTTCTCAAAAGATGGCAGAAAATAATATTTTTAATAATTGATTTCAAAAATGTAGTTTGATATAATGAGTTCTGAGGTGATTGAAATGCACACAAAAAACGAATTCCCGATCCAACTCGGTTCAGACCGTGTAAACATCAGGCTCTCGCGGCTTTTTGAATCACAACGTCATCATTGGAACGTTGAGCGCCACAGTAATGCCGAGTATGAAGTTCATCTTATACTCAAAGGGGAATGTTTATTAGAAGTTGAAGAAAAAAACTATACTTTGGTCGAAGGAAGTGCTGTGATAATTTATCCTAATTATTATCACTACCCTACAGTCACTTCAAAAGAATTTGAACGTTTTTCGATATCTTTCTCCGTCCCAAGAGGAATCTTATATGATACTCTGAATGCACAAAACACTCCTCTTCTCATTTGTAAACCAATCCCTGAGCTTATAAACATATGTTATTCAATCTATAATGAATGGAACTCTCTGCTTTCATATAGTCAAACCATGCTTCAATCCCTTTTTTCGGTATTTATGGTTTCTTTTTTCAGGCACCTTGATCTGTCAATGCCCGAAAAACAAAGCAACCATCTAATTAAGGAAGTTTCACGAGCAGAAATAATTGATGCTTTTTTTAACACCAATCTTGCAGAACCACACATTGAAGATACTCTCGCAAAACAATTATGTATATCAAAGCGTCAGCTCTCAAGAGTTATGTATCTCCACTACGGAATGAGCTTCCGCAAAAAGCTTATCCTAACAAGAATGGAGCGTGCTGCATGGCTTTTAAGAACATCAAATATGCGCATACAAAATATTGCAGAAGCTGTCGGATATTCGTCAGAAGCCTCATTTTTCCAGGTTTTTAAATCATATTTTGAAAAAACTCCACATCAATACAGGAAAGAATCTTGGACTCAAGATGAAAAACACAAACATATCAATAACACGGATTTTGGAATAATTTAAAAAAACAGCGATATGTATACTGACTATCCTATGTTTTATGCACGAGACAGCCAGTAAAGCCATATAGCTTTATATGTGAAACAGAAGGGTTACGCGCCGCCTCCACCACACACTTTCACGTAAATCGTGATTTTATAAAAAACGCCACATGGTAAGCTTTCCTTACCATGTGGCGTATGTATTTGTGGAAACGGGAATAGTAGAAAAAGGTCAAATGAACGTTATTTGGCTTTTTCGTAGCGTTTTTGACAGAGGTTAGTTACATTTCAGCGAATTAATAAGACTCGATAATTCATCGGCAAGCTTTTCGGCTGTTCCTTTGACGAATCTTGCAGATGCAGATTCATATCCTGCCTCGTCATAATCGGCAGCCATCGGGTAATAGCCTTCATAGCCGTTGGTACAACAAGAAGGAATCGTTAATATAAATTCAGATTTGCGCTTTACTATTCTTCCGACTTCTGTAAACGGCTCTCCGGGGATGCCGCCGAAAGCCACATTGCCAACAGTAACAGCCGAAAGATAGAGTTCTTTATAATCTTCATACTTTTCAAGTTCAACAACTCTTCTTGCTTTTCCCATCGTATGAGCGACAGGCTCTTTCATTCCCGGAATAAGTCTCGGATCACCAAGACGTTCATATTCTTTTATAATGCGCAATGCCTCTGGATATTCTTCAGGTGTTCCTTTGTTATATTTTACCGGAACATTCTTCTGCCCGTAAGAAATTTTATCGCCATCAATTTTTTCACGAAGCTCATAGTTGGAAACCGCCGCCATTGCAATCTTTCTGCCCATATAGCGAGCTCTGTCGTATCCAGTGCGACATTTACTTTCTTCAAGAGAAATATCAACGTGGTTTGTGTCTCCTTCAGGACCATTTATATACATACAAAGCGAGTTGTCAATGAGCTTTTCATATGTATCCCGAACAAACTTCGGAAAATCAGCTGAAACTCCGGCACCGCCGACAACATCAGCGTGTACCTGAAAATTGACAATTCCGATCTGAGGCTTTCCTTCACGCTTTATAAAAATGGTCTGCACCGTTTTATCCGGCTCTCCAATGGGGGCAACAACATCAGGGTTAAGGTATCCCGGATTTGTTCTTGCCGAGCCATCCTTCATTCTGTATCTTCGGATAAAAGAAACACCTTCAACGTGACTTCGGGCGTAAGACATTTCAGACGGAGCAAGATCGAGAACAGAGAGCTTTGCCGCATCGCAAAGCTTTCTTTCAAGCAAAGCAACATATTCTGCATCATAAACTTTTTCGTCTTTATCTGCTGTATACGGAGCATAGTGGGTATGCGTGCAAGCAATATATATTGCTTCGTAGTCTGTTTTGCAGGCATCTGCGATTGCTTGTCGGAATTTATCCATAAACCATTGCGGCACTCCGATATTGTCTACACTCAATATTACAGCTCGTTTTTCTTCATTATCAAAAGTAACTGCCGTTACATAAAGAGGGTCAAGTATGTCTTCGGCAGCTCTCCCTACAAAATGGCCCGAAAGCGGTGTTCCGAGAGAGGGAGTTATATCTACTCGTGCAAATCCTGTTTTTAACATTTTTAAATCACCTTTCTTTTATACATCATCTGAGAGCGAAGAAGTTTTCACTTCCGATTCCACTAAGGTCACACATATTCAAGTTAAGCTTTAGAGGCTCTGTTTTCACAGCATAGTTTTCAATATCGGCAAAAAGCTGCATAAAGATAGATTGATTGCGCAAATGGCTCGGGAGCAGGAATTCTTCTTTCGTTCTCTCAAAAGCAAGCATGAGAGAAAGCCTTGCTTCCTTTCTTTCTTTTGCGATTGTCGCAACTTTTCTCGAAACTACCGCACTTCTCTCTTTATTTTCCATAAGCTCATAAACCTCAATAAGTGCAAGATAATCGTCTGCTATGCATCCGTAGTTTCTCGCCTCACAATCAAGACGTTTTGCAAGCGAGTTATCACAGTCGGCATAGTTTGAGAGCTTCTCAAAGATTCTGCTTGCATGATTTGCCATTTCAGAGATATCACAAAGCTGTTTTTTGTACGTGTTAAGATCATCAAGGAGATTTGCAAAAGGCTCTCCCGGAAAGTTTCTTGGATATGGCTTGTTCGCGCGGACATATGAATAGACATAATATGTAAGTGAACGCAAAAGCGTTACGTTTCCCATACCCTTTCCTACGTTCGTTTCCGTGAGCTTTGCGTTTCCGATGCCCTCATCCGTCATTTTATCCATAAGAGAAAGAGCCTCTTTCGCCTCGTCATAGTAATTGCCGAAGCGGCGATACGCATATCGCTCGTTATACTCCGAAACCGTTCCTGTTCCCTTGAAGTTCCAGCTATAGTCTGCCATACTGACGTGATTTTTGTCGCACACCTTATCCCAGGCGGAATATGACTGCAATCCTTCGGCACATCCCTCATGCTCTGCAAGTTCACAAAGATTGAAGGTGTTCGGAACGGCATCAAAGGTCATATCCCAATGGTAATATGAGTTCCAGGGCTTGACGGTTGACCTCATATTAAGCTCCGGGTGCATAGTCTTAAACATCATACGTTCCTTATCATTTCTGTATGTCCACCAATCGAGAACTGTAACGTCAAGAATGTCATTTTCCGAAAGTATATCCCTGAATTTCTTCGGATCAACAACATTTATCAGCATATCGGCATAGATATAAACGTTTTTCATTCCACGAGATTTCAAATGGCGTATAAGCTTTATGGCATGGTTTATAAACTTTTCTTCATTGGAGAGTTTTGCACAGTCCGGACACATACACCACGGAGAAAACTCACGGAGCAAATTTTTCGGGTCTATGGCTATTTCTGTTCTCACCTCGTCAAGTCCTATATGAAATGACTCAATTCCGTTCGGCTTAAGGTATTTTTCTATAATCTCATCGTAAATATTAAACAAAACGTCATACGTTTCACTATTTGAAAGGCAAAGGCCAAAACCCGTAAGCTCGCCGTTTTCATTCTTTGCACTTATTGACGGAATAAGCCTCGGTATAAGAGAGTTGTGACCGTAGCTGTTCCAAAGCGGAGCAACCTCAACTCCCCGAGTTTTTCCGTATGCAATAAGCTCACCAAAAAAGTCTTTCTGAGCCATTGGTGTAGGAACGATTTCATTTATCCATTCACCTTTTGACGGTGAATAATACTTCTTTATAACACTCGCTGAAATCTCCGGATAGCATTTGAGAGGAATATAAACATATTCACTTACAACTCCGTCATACTGAATGCACCAACTTCCGTAAAGTGCAACAACAAGCTGATTAAGCTTCATTTCTGCCATATCGTCAACAACAGCTTTCCAATCTTCAAGCTCCATAAGGTTAGAGCCATAGCGACACTCCATAAAATGTCCGCGAGTTCTCATATCAGGCCAGTCAAGAAGTGACATTTCGGAAACATAAGCCACATTTCCGGAAAACTCAATACATTGGCAAAGCGTTGTTGCAGCATAGTAAAGACCTGCCTCACCAAAGCCTGTCAAAGTGATTTCATTTCCTTTTGCTTTGATTTCATAAGCCTGTTCCTGATTTTTAATTACCTCACAAGGCACCTTTTCTGACAACGAGAGTATAATTTTTACATTTCCTTTTGCTTTTTCTGCACACACATTCAGCTTTTTCGAAAGCCTTTCACAAAGCATATCATACACAAAACAAGCCAAATCTCCGGAAATATTTTCCGTGATGATTTTGAAATCTGCGCTTGCAAGTCTGCCTATTTCTATTCTTGAATCACCAAGCTGAAGCTTTTGCGGTACAGGTGTAATTTTCGATGACTTTTTCATATTGCTTTCTCCTTTTTATAATTGCAAGGCGGAGGCATCCGCCCTGCATTTTTTGTTATTTGGTAAATTCAAGTATTCGTTTGAGGAGAACTGCTACTTCTGCACGGATTGTATAATCGGTTGGTGCGATTTCACCGTTCTTTCCGTTGACCAAACCTGCGCCTACGAGTGTCGATACTGCTTCTTTTGCGTAGTCTGAAACAAAATCGAAGTCCGGATAATCCGGTGCACCTGGATCGGCACGCCCTACAATTGCATCCAAACCCTTGATTGCACGATATACAATTACCATCATATCCTGACGGGTGATTGTATTTCTTGGTGCATATTTATTTTCGCCTATTCCGTTTACAATTCCTGTATTTCTTGCTATCGCAAGCTCCTTTGCAAAGTAGTCGGATTCCGATACATCTGCAAAATTCTCCGTATCATCGGAAGAAAGACCAAATGCTCGCACAAGAAGTAGTGCAAAGTCTGCTCTTGTGATATTATTTCCGGGCGAGAAAGTTGTCTCGCTTGTTCCTTTAATGATTCCATCTTCTGCAAGAGCGTTGATTGCGTCTTTCGCCCAGCCGTGTGCACCAAGATCTGTGAAGTGTTCGGAGTTTTCGGAAGCATCCGGAGTTTCGGGTTCGGTTGGAGTAGTTGGTGTGCCTCCTCCGCCATCACCTCCGCCTCCGGTTGAGCCGTAAACTGTGATTTCAAAAGTCTGTCGTGAAATTCTTCCGCTTGCGTCCATTGCGTCAATTGACACAACATTTTTTCCTATCTGAGATGCACCGGGCTTCCACGTGAGTGTTCTGCTTTTTTCATCAAAGCTTGCACCTCTCGGTAATCTCACTGCAGAATAGCTTAAGTTTTCGTCAAGGGGACTTTTGGCATTAACAGTAACGGAAATCATACTTCCTGCCGATGTTGTGAGATTGCCTGATAACACATCAAACACAGGTGCGTTATTATCCTCATATCCCATCGGGATTGTAAATACATTCCCTTCCTTTATGTTATAGTTATATCCCTTCGAGAAGTCATTATCATCCGCATAGCTTGCTATAAGCGTTGTATCACCTATATTGAGGCGAACACCCCCATCAATTCTTTTCGCACTTTCAATACGATACGAGCCGTTATCAGAAAGATTATTTTCCACATAGATATACTTGTCCGCAAAGACGGTTACATCCTCACATTCTTCATTAAGAGCTATATCAATATGGTTTTTCTCCGAGAGCTCTTTCTCAAAGTCTACAATGGTACCCGTATATGCAGGAAGAAGATTTTCCTTATCGGCAATAGCCGAACCGTCGTTTATGTATGTATAAATGATCTTTTCATCTTTTATCGAAACAACGCCGACAAAACCTGTAAAATCAAAGCTTTCGCTATCCGAAACAACCACCTTGTACGGAACTGTGTTATCCTTTGAGTAAACGATATAATCTTCTCTTCCGTTTGTCAGCTTAACACGGACTGCTTTTGCTTCATCAAGTGTAAACTCAGCACCGTCTGCCCTTATGACTTCAACATTTTCAATTTTCTCAACATATCGCGTTGTATCATACGGCTCTATAACAGAAGTAAAGAGAGTTGAGAGCTTCCCGTTTTCCTGAGTCTCGTCTGCCTCACCCGTATGACGGGCAAAGAGGAATCGAACCTTGTCCATAGCACCCGAAAGCTGCGGTGGAATGCCCGAAGAGGTTGTTATCTCATCAAGCTTAAAGCTCGGAAGCATTGTAAGGCGTACATGGAGATTGTTTTTTGCAGGATTCAACACTTTACCGTTATCGTGAATCTTCCAATCAACGCTGAAGCTTTCAACCTCACCTGGATTTTCGGCACAGTCAACCTCACCGAACCAACTCTCTGTTGAAAGTCCGTCTTCCCCTTCTTCATCACCCGAATCTATATAGCTTCCTCCCCACGTTTTATCCACACCTTGATACGAGCCGATATACTTTCCGCTTCCGTCCGTCTGCTGTTTCATAACGACGTTTCCGGAAACCTCAGCCTCTCGGGAAAGCGTGTGAAAAGAATAGAGGTGATCATTACCGCCGAGAATCCGGAAAAAGTCAACTCCGTAGGAAATATCATCATCTACATCTACCATAACGAGAGTTCTCCGGTATTCTTCAACTCCCTGTGCGCTGTAAAGCCACGGAGCTTCAACCTCCATAACCTGAACTCTCGAAGCGCTGTCAAAATGAAGTGGGTTTGTCTTGGTAGTACGTGCCGGCTGTTTAAGATTATCTACCATAACAGTATTGTGAGACAGAGTGTGACCTACAAACTCACTACGATGAGGATCTCCCGAGCTTTTAAGACGTGGAGTTCCGATATCCGCCCCCACATCAAGTCCGAAGGCATGGAAACCAAGACTCAGCTTATCGCTGTGGTCATGGGTTTTTGCCATTCCGTACCACATATAGAAATCACGCTGCGTGTTTATATTTTTTTGAGAATTTGTCGAGTCAATCCATTCACCGTCACGCAGAATTGCCATTCCATATCCCGTCAGATTTCGGCTCGGAAGCGAGATTTCAACACTTTCTGCAGTAACCTTCTTTGCCATGCGTGTTATTTCTTCCGGGTCCTCATCGAATATTGAGCCGTGAAGCTTATCTGTGCCCCTCATCTGGAGATAATACACTTTCACTATGTTCTCACGTATTTCTTCATCCTCAATAATGTCATATGCAATACGAAGTGCATCAGCAGTCGGTGCCATATACCTTCTTCCCATCTGTGCGCTATCTCCTACATTCGGACTCCAGATGGATGCACAGATTAAATCAATCTGAGATGTAAGCATACGCTTCATCTTCGGATTGCTGTATAAATCATAGCCTTCTACCTTGTCATAGCCTCGAAGTGCTTCACCCATAAGAAGCATATTACCTATCCAGCTCGAGTTATAAGACGGTGCCGCTTCATTTCCGTGACCATCACGAGAGATAACATTCATGAGCTGTGCATAAATATTTCCGCCCGTTACATCAAAGTATCCGACATTACCACCGGACTTAAAGGCAAACTCAACCCATTCCTGAGTTTCGGGAAGTGTGTCAAGAACAACCGCAGCCATTATGTGAACTCTTTGCGGAACACCAAAGTTTCCGCTCATTCTGAAGTCACGAATGCTTATATTTATTTCACGAAGATAATTATTTTCGATGTTTGTTCTTACCTGAACAGCACTCGTCTTTGGGTTTTCCAGCTTAAACTTCTCTGCTTTTCCGGAAAGATAGTCTATTACCCACCCATCTTCGTATGCCGTCCAAAGTGCATCATATGCAGGAACAGCCGTCAGTCCGAAATCACAGTCATGTAAGCGTCCCACTACTCTTCCACGGCTTGCTCCACCCGTTGCGGTTTTTGTATTTCCGTCACTAATCTGGAATATGCTGCCATAAAGCGTATTGTCCATTTCGGGAAACACATCCGCAATGCGGTCAATCATTATCGCACCAAGGCGGCCATACTTGATATCATCGGTATAGAGATATGCCATCGAGAGATTTTCTATCGCATCCTTTATAGCTCCTTCCCAAAGTCCCCACGCATTGTAGTAGCCTATAAATGGTTTACAGCGTCTTTCAACCTTAGGTGTTCCGTCATCGTTGCAGGCAGGGCTTCCATCCTCATTCTTAAGCTGATAAATCTGCTCATATCCAAATCCATCGTCAACCGCCCAAATGGGAACCTCATCATCAGCAACCCCAAGGGTCGTTCCTACATCATTATACAAATCGTTTTTCAGATACCCTTTTCCGTAGCCATAGTATGAGTTCCACTCCTCGCTTCCTCTCTCACCGATTGACGGTTCGGGATATACAAGAGTTTCGGCAAGAACCTCAGTACGCTTTTCCAAATCCGCAATCCAGCTTTCAATGGTGCCTGCAGGTCGTGAGCAGTTACATTCTCCCGTGGCACTATATGTAGGACAGACAAACATTTCGTGGTGTCGCTGCAATGCATCCATATAATGCCAGTTTCCGTTTTTATCAATGCCGAGCTCATAGAATTTTTCAAAATTATTACTCGGGAAAACACGCTTACAATCCGGACATTGAATCTTCCACGGACGTGTATACGGATTCATAACCCACGGATATTGACTATACTGTGCCGATAAATCTTTATCACAATAAACGCACTGATACATTCCCGTATCACGGAACCTGTATCCAACGGTAGAAGCACGCAAAAGCTCTTGAGTGGTGACTAAACCGTAGAGCGTGTCTGCACCGACTGAAAGAAGCTTATCTGCTTCTTTGATATATGCATCGGCTTCACTTTGTGCCCAGTCGTATCTTTCTATATTTTTTCTTGCGTTTTCAACCTTTTCATCTGTATAGTAACTTCGGCGTGTTTTGGCACTGCCCACGTATACCAGATATTCTCCGGAGCAGGAATATGTTTCGTAGTTTGCGGTAACCTTTATTTTGCCGGTTCCGTAAGAAATTCCCGTTACCTCTCCCTCCTCGTTTACCGAGACAATCTCAGGGGTAAGGCTTTCAAAGGAAAGCGTTGCATTTTCTCTGTATTCCGATATTTCATCCTCAAGGGTGAGAAGACTTGTATCAAGAGTTATTGTTTCTCCCGGCATAAGAGATCTGACCGCAGCACCGCTTACCTCTGCAATGGGATTTGCCCCGGTAAATATAAGCTCGTTAAAGTACAAATACTGATTTCCCGTTGCTTTTCTTCCCGTCATCTGAATAACTGCAAGATATTCACCCGGTTCATCGACATATGCATCACCGACATATGATAAGACCTCTGCTCCTGCAGCATTCCACTTGGCAACATCGGGGTTATAGTTCATTATTTCTCCGAGCTTATATTCTTCGGTGAGATAATCCGAAACCCCTTCTCCTTCTTTCGGCACGGGAATAAAGTACATATCTGCATATGCATTGATTGCAGTAGCACGGTGATTTACAATTGCACGGTAATGCCCTGAATTTTCAAAATTCATCTTTATGGCAAACCATTGTCCGTCAGACAAACGAATTCTCAAATATGATTTGTTTTCCTGGAGAAATGTATTGTAATTATGGCTGTTTGCATTATCGCCATACCAACTCCAGCCATTTGTAAATTCTTCGGTGATACCGTCTCCCGGTTCAAAACCTCCAATATCTTCTTCTGCATGAGCCTCCTCGGAATACAATGTTTTATCTCGTTTATATCCCGGATTTATCCACGCCTCATCCCGCGAATTGATGCTTGCGCTTACACGAAGGTTTGAATTGTTTTTATTTACAACCCTTACATACCCCTCCGCAAAAAGCTCTTCGCCGGAAACTGCAACAGTTGCAACTATCCTTGCACGTCCGAAGCTCTCTCCTGCTGTGACAGTTGTTCCGTCTGCCGTTGCAATATTTTTATCAGATGAGGATATTCCTCGAATTTCAAATTCTTTAACAGGATTTCCGTCATAATCCGTCACCGAGAGGTTTGTTTCCTCGCCCGGAACAAGCATTGACTTCTCCGGAACAAGTGAGTATGGCGGAAGCGATGATTTTCTCCTGAAGGTTATGTTTCCCGGATAGATTGCAACTCCGTTCCCGGTGTTTCGGTCAGCCTTTTTCGATGCATTGAATACAACTATATATTCGCCTGCGGAAAGCTCTATATCTTTCTTATCGGTAACATAATTTCCCGCCACTTCATCGCCTTGTATATAATAGCTTAAGCTCGTAAACTTCTTATCCTCCGTAAGCGATGACAGTACATCACCAACCTCTGTTGACCCGGGAAGGATATATACATCACCGTCATCTCCCGTGCTTGCGTGCTTATAATATCCCATCGTTGCAACATAGGTGTCGCTTGCAGGGAGGTTTATTTTAAAAGCGACAAAGTCGCCTACGCCTTTTAATGCAATATTTGACATTGCGGTCTTTGCCTGTGCACTTTTAACTCCGCTTGATGCAAAGCCTTCCCACATTGAGAGCGTATCGAAATATTTTGCATCCACGGGATTTGAGTTTCCTTCTATTCCCGATTTTGTATTGAAATTATAGACAAACTCAGAAAGAGAGCTTTCCTTTGTTCCCGAACCGTCAAGCGTGAGTGTATCAAGAAGAAGCTTTTTCTTTTGTGCTGTGCTTGATGTGGATTTAAAAACAAGCAGATACTCCGAATCGTCTTCAAATGCACTGAAAGAAAATTCAGCAGGATACTGTGCCGCCACAGGGGTTATAAACTTATCTGCCGCGTTGCAGTCGATTGAAGCACATTTAAGTGCGCTCCGAAGTTCTTCATCAACATATGCACGTCGCTCCGTTTCTGAAAGCTCTTCCTTCGGTGCTTCTATCATATACACATCTGCAGAAGCATAGTTCTGGAACTGCATATATGAAAGCGAAACATCGTATACTCCACGTTTCGGGATGGGGATTTTAAGGGCAATCCAATCACCGACGGTGTTTATGGAAAGCTTTAAGCTATCACCGCCGATTTGCGATATTGTTCTGTTTACTCTGTCATCGGACTGAAAATATTCAGCACCGGTGCTATAGCAATATGCACTCCAGCCGTCTGTTTCGCTTGCCGGAAATGCTTCTTCTACGCTTTCACCGCTTGCAATAACTTTTTCCTCGCCATCGGCGAGCGTTTTGTTGTTCTTAAGATCAAAGGTTCTTGACACTCCGGCAGGGCTTGTGGGCGGAACTTCACTCATCGGAGTTAATGTGAGTGAAGTCGGATATGTCCAGTAGTCATAATTCCCGCCGGTGTTGGCATTTTCGCCCTTATCCGTTACAACAAAGAGAAGAATATTATTACCCTTTTTCAGTTCTATGTTTTCAGAAACCACGGGAGATTTTGTAACACCTGCATCAGCGGCATTCTTGGGTGAATAGTCAACACTTGCAATCAACTTTCCTGCCGCTTTTGCAGCAGCAATGTCCGTGAGTGATGTTCCCTCGGGGAGGATATATACTTCGCCCCGGCTTCCATAAGATTTTCCCGAAGAATATACTTTATAATATAAATACTCGACCTTATATGAGCCATCCGCCGGCACTGAGATTTCAAGGGCAATATATGAGCCTGCTTTTCTTGTATCGCCGTTAAAACGATCTGCCTTTAATTGAGAATTTCCTCCTTGAGTATTGTTAAAAGCTTGTTTATATTTCCAGTATCTTCCGAGTTCTTCATTATATTCCGTTGCCTGATTGAGCTTTGTAATGCCTGTTGTAGTGGCATGAGTGCCGAAATAATAGCTAATCGCTCCGCTTACATCTTCCGCTGAGGTAAAGACACCAAACGTCGGAAGCAAGGATACTGCCATACAAATTGATAAAATCAATGATATTACCCGTTTTTTCATATGAGTTCTCATTCTCCTCTCTTTTTAATATAGCGGAGAGGGAGCCCTCTCCGCTATGGATATTTTCTCTGCTATTTTGTAAATGAGCCGTCGGTAATAAGGGTATAATTGTTTTCATTCTTTAAGATTGCATAACCCTCATACTTTCCTCTTGCATCGGCAATAATGCTAAACTGAGTTCCGGGCTTCGTCATCGCAATTTTCTTTGCCTCTGTTTCCCCTGTTGCCGTAAACATAATTCCCTTTTCAACAACATCCCCTGCAAAGCCGATAAACTCTGCCATAACGCCGATATCTGCTCCTACCGAGAAGTCATCTATAACTATCTTCATCGTGCTTCCGTTATAGGTCGCTTCTTCGTTTAATGCCTCTATTGTGCAGCCTTCCCATGCCTTAAAGGTGTAGGTTGTATCACAGCTTACGATTTCGCCGTTCTTTTTCCAGCACTTGAAATTCTCTGTGCTGTCTGCCGTGCAGGTTACAGTATCGCCGTATGCGTATATTCCTGTACCGCTTCCACCTGTTACGGCTATGTTGATATTCTTCTCCGGCTCTTCAAGGTCATAATGTGCTACATAGATATTTGTATCACCATAACTGTCCCAACCGTTTGATGTGCCGTAGCCTGCCATTGTTACCTTTGTCTCCTGTGTCGCTCCCGGAATAAGCTGACCGTTTGCGTTGTAATATTCGGCGTTGCCGGAAACTTCATCCTCATATACTGCGATGAGCAGGTTTCTTCCATCTTCTTCCGGGACATAGTTTTCGATTACATTTGAGAACGATATTATCTTCTTATTCGTGGTCAGTCCCTTTGCCCAGTAAAGGAACTTTGCTCCGTTCTTTGTTTCCGGTGCTGTGATTTCATATGTACCATCGCCGTTTGCAATCGGGTTGATTGCGCCGCCTGTTGTGAGGCCGCCCACACTGGGTGCAACATATGAATCCGTTACATCAACTGTTTCATCAGGTGTGAAAGCAT
This sequence comes from Oscillospiraceae bacterium, assembly GCA_017435965.1. Classification (GTDB taxonomy): domain Bacteria; phylum Bacillota; class Clostridia; order Oscillospirales; family JAAYXM01; genus SIG480. The sequence continues at coordinate 25,431 of JAFSEA010000030.1, read as the reverse complement.
CTGTGAGTTCTTTGTCCGCTGCGGATGCTTTTTCTGTTAGTGTCAATGTGAGGGAACACGGAGTCGTATAGTAGTCCGTATTCCCGCCGATACTTGCATTAGCACCCTTGCCTGTTACAATAAATAGGATAATATTATCACCCTTTTTAAGCTCCAGACCTTCATAAACTACAGGGTCTTTGGCAACGCCTGCATCGTCAGAATTTACCGGTGAATAGTCAACGCTTGCGATCTTCGTTCCTGCCTTCTTGGCAGTAGCAAGGTCAGCAAGAGATGTTCCTTCGGGAATAATGTATACATCGCCTTGGCTTCCGTAAGAGCCGTTTGAATATATTTTATAGTAAATATACTCTGCTTTGTAAATTCCGTCTTCCGGAACGGAAAGTTCAAGTGCAATATATTTATTTACACCTCTCGTATCACCATTGATGCGATTTAATTTTAATTGCGACTTTGCCGCATTGTTGTCGCTGGCTTGTTTAAATCTCCAATATCTCCCAAGATCTGCATCATAGTCTGCTGTTGCTGCATCATTGAGCTTGGAAATACCAGTAGTAGTAGCATGAGAACCGAAATAATAGCTTATTGATTCGCCTTCTTCAAGTGCAGGGGCAACTGCCGCAACCACAGGAATCATTGCTGCTATCATACAGATTGCTACTGCAAGGGAAAATAACCTTTTTTTCATTTTTACATTCCTCCAAAAATTTTATTTTCGTATGAAATTGCTTTATCCCGAAGCTTGCTTCGCAATAAAGCGGGTATACTTTTATATTTTTCTTGCCATTTCTTCTCGATTGTATTATAATCTAATTCAGCAAGATTGAACATGTACTAAAACGACATTATCGTTTTCAGAATGTCATAAACACGCGAAAGGAGCCGGTAATTTATGGGACCTCAGTATATAGTTGACATTACTGTAAATAACAGACTTTATAACATAATTCTATTCACGGACATAAAGCGCGAATTTGTTTCACTTGCACACACCCACTCAGGGCATGAATTTCACTACATACAGGACGGAGAAGCTTCAATACTGATAGGAAATGGCTCTCATCTCATGCACGGAGGAAACTGCTACCTTGCAACAAAGGGAAATTACCATAAAACCACGGGGGTTTCAGCAAAGATTTCACGAATCACGCTTCTGATAAATCCACTCTATGACGTTGACGATGATACTCCGGACTTATCGGATATCACACCTGCCTTTACTGAATTTGCGGCAGAAGGAAGAATAAAAATGCTTCTCGATATTTTCGCAGAGTATCTCTGCAATACTCCGTATGAGAACCTTTCAAATGACTATATCCGTTCTTTTTTAACGCTGATATACATAGAGCTTATTGAAAAGCTTTCACCATGCATCGGGGACATTCCCTCTCATACCGGCGTACAGCTGCTTAACCCGAAGCTTTCCGATGAGGCACGGAAAGACAAAATCTTTTCCTATTTTGTGAACAACCTTTCCACAGCAACCCTTGATGAGCTCGCAGAAATACTGTACCTGAGCAAACGCCAGGTGGCACGTTTTTTATCCGAGAAAATGAACGACAGCTTTTCTTCTATTCTCCAGAAACACAGGATAGAACATGCAAAAGCTCTTATCGTCTCCGGTGCACACACGCTGGATGAGATAGCTTATCTTTCCGGGTACAACTCATACAAAGGCTTCTACAACGCTTTTCTGCGCAACGAGGGCGTCAATCCTCAAACATTTAAAGATTCATTGCAGCCTTGATTATATTCCGAATATATCAAGTTCATATGTTTTAAATTCATCACGGATTTTTGAAAGCTCAAGCTTTAAGCTTTCTCTCTCCTGTGGTGAATTTTTTACAAAGGGACGAATAGGATATCCTGCATCAATTCCGCGCATATTCATAAGGTCATAGATGCTTGAAATCCCATTGTACTTAAGAGCGGTGAATATAAACTCGTCCGCAATAGCCTGATATTCCATACCGACCTTTATATCGCTATTCCGATAAGCATTGTATATCTTCATATAAAGTTCAGGTATACAGTTGTAGAACGAACCGATGATTCCGTCAGCACCGAATACAAAACCCGAGAACGCCATTTCGTCACAACCTGAATAAATCATAAAGTCATCACCGACGCATCTCTTTAGCAATCCCATTTCATCATGAGTGCGTGCAGTATATTTAAGTCCTTTGACATTTGGTATGTCAGAAATCTTCTTTATAAGCTCTTTGCTCATAAGACCTGCGCACGCAATGTTATAGACAACCAGCGGGATATTAACGCTTTCTGCAATATCTTTATAGTAGCCGTAAATTGCATCGGGAGAAAATCCCCAGTAGAATGGCGGAACGGAAGAAATCGCATCTGCACCAACGCTCTCTGCATGGCGTGCAAGCTCTATGCTCTTTCCAGTTCCGATATCACCAACATGTACGATTACAGGAATTCTTCCGGATACCTGATCGATAACAATTTCTGTGGACTTTTTTCTCTGTTCAGTTGTCATCGTGAAGCAACATCCCGTGCTTCCTGTTATGTAAAGACCATTCACACCTGAGTTTACAAGGAATTCGATAAGTGTACGGGTGCGTTTCTCGTCAACCTTTTCATTTTCATCAAAACACGTGAGCGTGGCCGGAATGATGCCCTTTATGTCCTTAATATCAAACTTAGCCATTCTAATCTCTCCTTATAAAATTTTCCATTAAGCACATTATAATCCCCAAAAGTTAATATTTACATGTATAAAAGCGACATTTATATCAATTCCGCGTCATATATAATTTTAAAAAAAGTCATTATATTTACTTACTATTTCCACTTTACCCCGGAGAACAACAGCAAAGCCATTTAACTTTACACGTGAATACGAGCGGTTACGCGCCACCTCCACCACACATTTTCACGCAAATCGTGATTTTATAAAAAACGCCACATGGTCAAGCTTTCCTTACCATGTGGCGTATGTATTTGTGGAAACGAAGATTTGTATAACACGTATTTTCTATTTCATGTATTTTTGTATATTTCCCGTTTCTTCAAGACTGATAAGTGCAAGCAACATTCTCGGCAGATGAAACGGTCCTTTTATCAAGCTACCTTTATTGCTGTCGATTACCAAGCCATCTTGCGACACTTCGGAATACCACTCCCCACATCTAAAATCTGCAAATGCGTTAAATGCGTTTTTTTCAAGATAATCTGCAAACTCAGAATATTTCTTATCTCCAAAAATGTTGTATGCAAGTCGATAAGTGATTATAGCCTCGCATTGCGGCCACCAGACATAGCTTTTATCAGCTTCACTAAGTGATACTTTTCTGACATCCCGTGCAATCGGGATAAGTTTGTGCCTTTGAGGGAAATCTTTCGGCATGGCATAATCGCAAAGCTTGCGTCCAAAGTTTCGGAGTTCATCGTCATTTTTCACTTCTCCTTCACACATTGCAAACCACGCAGCTTCATAGACGTGTCCCGGGTAAGAAACGGTTCCATTATCACCCGAAATCATTTTTCCGTTCTCTGAAACGTTTTCAAAAACAGTTTCGTTTTCATCGCTGACAAAACCGCCATGCATCATTTCATCTATCGCCAATCCCGCAAGTTCATCATATTTTTCTGTATCTCTGCCGACGTTTCTTATAAATTGAGCCATCGAAAGAAGAAGCAAATTCGGTCCAAAGCATTTAATTGTTCCTTCTGCCGTTTCCTTTCTGCTCCTGTTATCTTTGTACCATCTTGCAACAACATCAAAATATTTGTTTGCCTTTTCCCACACTTCTTCTCGTTTGCAAATCCTGTAATACTGTGCAAGACCCATAACAGCGTGCATTTCGCTGTGAAAGAGCTTTTCGTTAATTTTTTTCGCTGTCCCATCACGTGTTACAATATGCGGAAGTTTGCCGTTGGGAAGTTCGCACTTATCAAAAAAACGATATAATGTTTCACACATATCGAAATATTCCTGTCTCTTCTCAAGCGTGTTATATGCAACCGCATATGTCCACATTGAGCGACCAAGAAACCAGACATTCTTATCCTCACAATATATGTGCCCATTTTGGTCAACCTGTGTCATTATTCCTCCGCAGGCTTGGTCTGTTGCATTTTTTATCCAAAATGCAAGTATATCTTCAGTTAAATATTTCCGATAATTCATCACTATCACTCTCCGTCACTTTACTCACTACTCATAAATTTCGGCAGGACAGAATATCTGCCCTGCCGAAATTTCCGCCTGTGCTTTTTTAACTTATTTGTCTGTTATCATCGTGCCGTCGTCAAATATTGCATAAGCCACGGCAGTCTCCGCTTCCGATGCGGTATCTGCCGCAAGTGTGAATTGAGTTGCGAAGGGCTTTTGCATTGCAAAACGCTTATTTCCGATCATTATACCCTTTTCAACCACAGTACCGTAATTTGAAAGTCCAATAAACTCAGCCATAATGAGCTTATCGTTAAAGATATCGATAAGAAGCTTTGTTGCCTTACCGGTAAACATATGTTCCCCATATACTGCCTCAATATCGCACGATTCCCATGCATTGAAGGTATATTCGGTGTCTGTGCTGACAATAACTCCGTCCTTTTTCCAGCACATAAAGTTATTTTCCGTTTCCGGTGTGCAGGTGACAACATCACCGTATTTATACTTATCTGCATCACAAGACCCACCGATTACATTGATGGTGATATCCTCTTCAAGTTCTTTATACTGTGCAACAAAAATCATATTTCCGGAAAGCGGAACTCTGTCACCTTCTTTATACTGTGTTTTTGTGTTGTCGCCGTATAATTCCCAATGAGTTGCATCGCCGTATCCTGCCATAGAAGGAAGAGCAGGAATCGTTGTATTGTCGTTTTCCATGGTATAATCAGGGAGAAGCTGACCATTTCCGTTATAGAACTCTGCCTTCGCTGTTTCTGTTGCATTTATCGGAGCAAATACTGCGATGAGGTGTGTTGCCTCAACGGTCGGGATAAATGAATACGCAGAGGAACCCGAAACTATTTGTTTTTTATCCATTGAAGCACCTTTTGCCCAGTAAAGGAAGGTATAATTTTCCATACCCTCTATTTTATCCGCATCAACTTCGCATATTGTTCCCGCTGCTACTTTTACGGAGTTGTCAAGGTTCTGCTTTGTTCCGTCAACAGCATATACATATGTATTTACCGTTACACCTGCAGACGGAACTTCTACTGCATTTTCAGTTGTGCTTTCGTGAGCAAAAGCATCGGTGAGTTTTTGGGTGTTGTCCGGTTCTGTTACGGGACCTAAAACATGTACTTCAATTGATTTTGAAGAAGACTGACCATTCTTTGTTGCAGTTGCAATGATTGTAGCATTTCCGTCTGCAAGACCTGTTACAACGCCGGTATTTGCATCAACTTCTGCAAGAGCTGTATCGTCATCCGCTACTGCATATGAATATGTAACATCGGTTGCATCTGTATTGTCGCTCATTTTTGCTGCCGTTGCAATTACTTGATTTCCGTTTGCCGTGAGGCTTGAAATCACCGGTACTGCAAGAGAGCCGTCACCTTCGGTAAGGGTAAGTTTTTTCAGAAATACATATCCGCCGGTCGATGGACTACCACTCACTGTTCGGTTTGTAGCAGGTTGGAATACAAAATAATATTCACCTGCATCAAGCTCTTTGCTTCCTACCAAGTGTGTTTCATCAACTTTGTCGGCTTTAAATTTTGTCTTTCTCGTCAGCTTATTGTCAGACACAAGACCATCCTCTATATTGGTCACGCCGTCAGCTTTAAATACAAACGCTTCAATCCAAGTTGCAGTTCCGGAGCTTACAGCGTTTGCCAATATTTCCAGATTGTAATTCCCTGCTTTTGGCACATTTATTTTTAAACCAATCCAATAGTACGGTTTCCCTGTGGGATTATTCTCATACAAAGTTGGATTTTGTGCTATTGTCTTAATGTATCCGTTTTCTGCTCTGAATCCGGTTCCTGAAGAAGTATTTATGACCTCTCTTCCACTATAAGATTTTTCAAACTGCCAAAATCCGTTTGTAGTTGTGTATGTAAGATCTGTCAAATTGAAATCATCAACAATTAAATCACTGTGAAAATCATACACAACCTTAATTCCGGCTGTTGTTTCCGTGTCCGCTGCGAATACAGTCGGGATGAGCGAAATAAGCACTGTGAGGACGAGGAAAATTGATAATACTTTTTTCATTGTCTTAAACCTCCATTTATCATTTATGACATATAGTCAAGAATACGTTTTATAAGCACTGCAACCTCGGCTCGTGTAGTGTAATCGGCCGGTGCAATGAGGTCGGACTTTCCGTTTACAATCCCTGCTCCGACGAGGGTCAAGACTGCTTCCTTTGCATAGTCTGCCACCTTATCGAAATCCTCGTAGGAAACGACCTGTGTGTCGTTCCGTTTTTCGATTTTGTCCATACTTTTTAGTGCACGGTATACGATTACCATCATATCCTGACGGGTGATAGTGTTTCTCGGTGCGTACTTATTATCACCAACACCGTTTACAATACCGTTATTTCTTGCTATTGCAAGCTCACGTGCAAAATAGTCACTTTCAAGAACATCTGTAAAGTTCTCAGCATTGTCGCTTTCAAGTTTGAATGCACGAACAAGAAGTATTGCAAAATCGGCACGCGTTATATTGCTTCCCGGTGAGAAGGTGTTTTCGCTTGTTCCGCGGATTATTCCGCTCGAAGCAAGGGAATTGATTGCATCTTCCGCCCAGGCGTGAGCACCGAGGTCAATGAAGTGCGCATCTGACTCTGCAGGCGGGAGGATGATATCCTCCCCTACATTGATTTCCGGTTCCTTATCATTCTCCGTTTTATCCGAGGGTGTTGTTGGAGTGGTTGCACCGCCGCCACCACCTCCGCCGGAAGTCGAGCCGTATACAGTTATTGTAAATCGGACTGTTGTCGTCAGAACTCCGTCTGATGCAGTTATTGCAACGTGATTTTCGCCAACCTGAGATGAACTCGGTTTCCAGATAAGTTCCATTTTCTCATTGTCAATGCTCATTCCTCGCGGAATCGTTGTTCCGATTAGTTCTATATTTCTTCCTTCGGGACTTAAAACATTAAGAGGAATTGTGATTGAGCTTCCTGCAGATACAGTAGTATCCTTCACGGGAGCAAAGTCCGGTGCTGAAGTATCATAACACGCAAGTGCGATACGAGCCTTCTGATGTTCTTCTATATTGCATACATATCCCTTTGAGAAATCGAAAGCATCTACATATCCTCGGACAGTTGTAACGTCACCGATATCAAGTCGTAATATATCACCATCAATCGTTGCATTCTTTATCCAATAATCTCCGTTGCGGAAACCATCGTTTTCAATATCGAGAAGCTTTCCGCAAAGAGCAGATGTGTCGATCTCTGACGGATCTGTTCCGTTTGAAAGTTTAATTTCAATGAAGTTTTCAAACTCAGGCTCTCTTGTGAAATTCTTTACGATTCCTTCTATCGCCGCACTTTCAGTTTCAGTTTCTCCTATCTTCGTTCCGTCAAGGAGATAACTTCTGAAAGATGTGCTGCTATCGTTTTCCGAAACAGTATAGACTCCGACAAAGCCGCAAAAGTCAAACAAATCATCAATGCGATAAGTTATTTCGTTATTCGTTGAATACACAACATAATCAACTCTGCCGTTTTTGAGTGTAACCTTTACTGCAGCGACCGAATCGGCACTTCTCATTGCACCGCCATCCGCACGTTTTACACCTACACGCTCGAGGGATTTGATGTTACTTGTTCCGATGTATGGCTCAAGCACCGTAGTAAACAGCGTATTCATATTCTTTCCGCTGCGCCGTGCAAGCACATACTTATATGTTGGCGGATTTTCACCTCTTTCAGGGGCTTCACCGTCTGCAAGTGCGACTTCATTTAGTTCAAAGTCATTGAGCATTGTAAGTCGCAGATGCCAATCACGCTCTGTAAAACTGAACTTACGCATTTTTTCGATATCAAAGTCCACAGTAAAGTTTCCTGTTCCCGGAGCCTGTGCACGTTCGACATTTTTGAGGTAGTTATATCCCGAATCGTGCGAAGCGGAATATGTGTCATCCCCATAAGGAACATCTGCGCCGGCATAAGTTCCGACAGGCTGAGAGAACATATCAAGGTCGGTTTCTGCCTCTCTGCTCTGTGCGTGGAAACTGTATACGTGCTCATCTCCGCCTATGATGCGGAAGAAGTCGAGTGCGTAAGAAACGGTATCGTCAACATCAACAGAAACAACCGTTCTTCTGTAAGTGTCTACATACTGCCCATAAACATCCGGCATATCAACATCCATTACCTTGATTTCTCCGGAATCGTCAAAGTGCATAACATTTCCTGCTGAAGAAGCTTTCACCTGACGCATATCATTTACAACAACAGTATTGTGAGAAACAGTTCCAGATACCCAGTGAACACGAATCTTTCCGCCCTGAGCACCCGTGTCGGCAGGATATCCGAGATCGGGCGACAGATTCATTCCAAAGGCATCAATGCCAAGCTGTAATCCATCATAATGCTTATGTGAGGTTGTGCCTCCGCCAAAATACATCCATAGTGCACGGGTGGTGATATCAAGATTTGAGGAGGGGGTCTTACCACGGAAGTCCACGCCATCCTGAAGAATTGCCAGACCAAAACCTGTGCGGATATCACTCTTCACAAGCTCATATTCTCCGTGTTCGCGGATGATATCATCAATTGCCTTTTGAATTGACTCAGGATCTTTTGTGAAGATATCAAAATGCAAATCTTTTGTTGTATTACCGTTGTTGAGATATAAAATCTGCGAATACAGAATCCGCTGTTGCTCCTTGAATTCTTCCGATGCATTCCAGCTATCAACCGAGCTGAGTGCGGCAAGGAAGAGGTCGGAATCAAAGCTTATCCCTATTTGTCCCGGACCACCTGCATCACCAAGATTGATGCAACGCATTCCGGCAACAAGACCTCCGGTTTCCATAGACAACATCTTAACAAACTTCGGATTTGCTATGAGATTATACTCCTCGGAAACATTCTCATAAAGAGCAAGAGTTTTTACTGTTTCCAAAATATCCCGCGGCCATCCTTTGTTGTAGCCAAACGAGGATTCATCACCGTAACCATCACGGTCAACTGTATTCATAAGTTCGGCAAAAACATTACCACCGGTACACGAAACGCCTTTTGTGTTCTCACCGGATTGCATTATGAATTGAATCATTTCACTCGTCAACGGTTCTGTGTCGTAAACCACAGCGACCTTGGAAAGTGTGTCTTGCTTCATTCCGAAGTTTCCGTCGATTGTGGATGTCTTTATTGCAAAATAGACTTCCTCAAGGAAATTCTTTTCAATATTTTGACGCACGGTTTCGCTTGTCACCTGCATCTGCCCGTTTTCATCCTCAATGAGTTTTTCGCCGTAACTGTATTTTACTGCTTTCTCGGACAAATAGTTTATAACCTGAGAATCATCATACATGGGGAAGAATGCATCATATGCTGTTGCAAATTCTCCGGTGAAAGAAGTAGCATCCCATATAGCACCAAGAATTTTTCCTACATTTCCGCCCGAGTTGTGATATTTATCAACTCCTGAGCTTGCATCATAAAATGCATCTACACTATAGTCAGGATAGAGGTCTGCAATTCTGTCAAGCAATATTGCACCTGCTCTTCCGTATTTTGCATTGCCTGTGTAAACATATGCATCACGGAAGCTTGTGATTGCATCAAATACAACACCTTTTCCCAGTTTTGAAAGCGGATGCTTCCAGATTGACAAATGATTTGCCGCGGCAATATAGGTATGAACTTCCGGTGTTCCGTTGGGGTACACTCTTCCGGTATCATATCCAAGACCATCGTCAACACCCCACTTTGTTCCGTCGATTGTATCTCCGGTACGCGGGTCCTTGTTGTAAAAATCACTTGACGGGTTATATAATTCAGGGTAAAGCGTATTTTTAAGATAATCCACCTCACCGTTTGTCTCTATGCGCAGCTTTTCATTTCTCTCGTGTGCAAGGGCAACATCATATTCGCCGTGTTCGTTTTTGCCAAGCTCATAAAGCTTTGCAAAATCGTTACTTGGGAAAAGACGCTTACAATCCGGACATTGAACCTTCCACGGACGAGTAAGTGCATTAACCGACCACGGGTATGAGCCGTATTGCTGGAGATTCGCTCCACAGTATCGGCATATGCGGATATCGGGATCTTCATTATAGCCTACATGGTAGCTTCTCGGAATTCCCTGTGACGGAATCATTTCATAAAGTGCATCTGTATACTGCAGATAATAATCCGCTGTATCAACAGCAGTTTCTTTTTCTTCTTTCGCCCAATCATACCCGGATATGTTTTCCCGTGCCGCAAGCACTCTTTCTTCGGTGTAATAGGTGCTTCTTGTTTTGCCGTCACGAACTGATACATTCAGGTATCCTGTTTGTGCAACTCCGTCAATTGTTACCTCGACACTTATCGTTGCCGTTCCTTTGCCTGCCGGAGTCATATAACCACTTTCATCAACGGTTACGATCGTTTCATCGGATGTAGAGAACACCACAGTATCATTTGCTCCAAGCTGAATTTCCTTGCCAAGATGGTTAAGAGCAGAAACGGTGATTACACCGCCCTCGGAATCCGGCTTCATTACCCGGGCATCAGAAGAAAGCTTGACGATTGCAAAGCCCTCGGGAGAAATTTCAAGTTCTGTTTCCCGAGAATAGTTTTTCTCATTATATTTCACATCGGCTGAGAGGATAATTTTTCCTGCTTTTTTTGCCGTTATGTCGTAGCCCGATACAGTTGCTGTCCCCTCTCCCGAGACCGATGCAATAAAGCTTCTTACCTCATTTAGTTTTCCATCAAGATTATTTCCGAATTTATAGGTCATACCTCCGGAAAGGTCGGCTACAACATCGAAACTTATTGTCTCTCCAACTGCAAACGAGGTCTTTTCGGGAATGATGCGAACGCCCGTTTCCAAAGGTTCATCACCAAGCCACTTTATCGAAAAGCTTATCGGATAGAGATATCCTACCGTCTGTGCGCGAAGAGTAAGAGTATGTGTTCCTTTTTCAAGATAAATCGGATTAAGCTTTACAGTAGCAGGTATATCGGTGTCATTTCCACCCGATTTGAAATTGCAATATCCTGCATATTCTCCATCTATATAGAGATTTGCATCCTTACCTGTCTTTACACGTCTTCCGACAAAGACAGGCTGATACCAGCCGGAGTGATCAACTGTAAAATCAATTGCAAGATCGGACTCTATCGTGTTGTCTGCCTTCGGAGCGCTGAACTGGATTGAAGAACTCAAACAGCGTATTGCCGAAAAGTTGCCGCCCAAAGCTGCCGTTACCCTTGTCGGCGCAGTTTTATCACGGTTTACACACCAGCCATCAGCTTCAAGCGTTGCATCAAGCGCAGAGGAGTTATTTGGTCTTGCACGGAAATCCCAGGATTTACTCTTCGGATTTTCGCCTGTGACCTCAATTGAATAAGGATTACTTGTAACAGTTTTACCGTTGAGAGTTACACTTACCTGAACATCCGCAGTTCCCTCTGATATACCGGTTACGGTTCCATCTTCAAAAACTTCAAGAATTGCAATATCTGCTTCATCACAAAGCGAAAACTCAACTTCACATTGCGATATATCTGCCGTGTTTCCGCTGCTGTGAAGTGCAACTGCCGAAAGCTTGGTTGAAAAGCCCTTTTCTATGCTTTCTGCTCCGGTAACACCGGCACTTGCAAGCTCGGTGTTATCAACTATAATTATTTCAAAAGTCGTTTTTGTATTATATAATCCGACATTTGCAGTGATTGAGAAAACTGCTTTTCCGGGATTTTTAGCTGTGATTATTCCATTCTGATCTATTGTTGCAAGACCGGGAGTATTGCTCTCATAGTATATTGTCAGGTCATCTCCCGAATACTCCGTGCCATCGGTATTAAGACATTTGATTTCCGTAGCATCGTTTTTTCCGACCTCAATTGTCTCGGGATGTGTTACCTTGACTTTTTCAAACATTACCTCAAGTCCCGAAACAGACACAGGAATTCTTCCGGTTTTTGTTACGTTATTGATCGTAACCTCGGCAAGAATATCACATTCGCCATCACTCACAACGGTAATAATGCCGTCTTCTGAAACTCTTGCAACATTTTCGTTTGTTGAAGAATATTTCGCAATTATCGTCTGATTGGTATCTCCGGAAATAATTTCATTGCCTGTATTTGTAAGTGCCCTGAACGACGTTTTGAATGTGTCGTAGGTTTTTGGATTTTCAATTGTACCTACAAGACGGAAATCAACACTATCAAAGCATACCTCATGCAGATGAAGATTTGCAATGTAATAGTCTCCATTCGCTTCATCCGGCATTTGAATTTCCACTCGGGGGTCAACTGTTATGCCGTCATATCCATTCCAATTGAGCCACACCGCAGGAACGGTAAACTGCGTCCAATCCTGCGCTCCTGTTTTTTTCTCCCACGGCGTATTGTTATAGTTTTTAAGTGCAGTTGCTTTCTGTCCCGTGAGCGTATAATAATAAAGTTCAGCTTTTGCAAGTACCGGATCTGCATCTATGTTTTCACTCTTTATATAGCCGGTAAGCTCATATAGTTTATTGGGGTCGAGATTTACAAGACCGTTGTGGTCTGTGCTGTCCGGTGCGTAGTATCCGGTACGACCCTGAAGGCGCAGAATGTTGTATGCAAGAGTTGAAGTCACCGATTCTTCAAAGCTTATTTTTGCAATATTGGTAAACGCTGTTTTTGTTGGTGAAAGCTGATTTTTAAGAAGCTCATATGTAAAGTTATCCCTAGCTCCGTTTTTTGTAACGTTCCAGAGCGATGTTTTATCCGTCACTCCGGAAACCGAACCATCCTTCATATAGATGCTGTTTTCAAACTGACCATGATCTACACCGTGTCTTACAAGCAGGTTTTCTCCCACAACAACAGCATCAAATGTAAATTCTCTTCTTTCTTCTCCAAATTCCGCAAGAACATCTACCTTTGTTTTTCCAATCTTTTTTGCGGAGAATGTTCCGTTTTTCTCGGATATAATACTTTCATCCTGAATACTATATGTATACTTTATTCCGTCACCGGGATAATTTCCATTCACGTCCGCTATTTTTACGGCTACAGCTTGTCCTATATAGATAAAACCCTGCGGAAAATCAAAGGAAAGCTCTTGCGGGATATTCTCCGCCTGTCCGACTGATTTTACGGTAAGCACTTGCGGAGCACTCGTTTTGGAACTTGTGCTCGCTCTTACCGTTGCGGTAATTTCGGTTGTTCCGGGCGATACCGCATATATTTCTCCGGAGGAACTGATTATTGCAACTGATTCATCCGAACTTTTGAATTCAACGCCGACTTCATCAAGCAACAAATCTTCCCCGATATTATTTTTGGCACTTGCCTTTGCATTTGTGTACTCACCCGGATAAAGGATGTTTTCCTGAAGTGAAACAGACGCACTTTCAAGCTCTATGTCCGCCTCGAGTGTGAAGTTGTGCAGATAAACAAATGATCCGTTGAGTTTTCCCGAAGAATTGCTTCTTGAAGATGCCGGACTAAAAACAAAATAATATTTTCCTGCATCAAGTTCTTTTTTTCCGAGAGACAAAGTCTCATTTTCGGTATCTGCTTTGAATTTTTTACTTGTCAGCTTATTATCTGGAATAATACCGTATTCTACTTCCGTTACGCCGTTTTCATTAAACAAATATGTATCGATATATGTTGACTTACCGTATGCAAGAGGAGTAGCATTTACAGAAAGGCTGTAATTTCCCTTTTTCGGAACATTGATTTCAAAAGCAATCCAATATGCTTTATCTGCATTATCAGTTTTTTCCGGATTCTGGGCTATAAGCGCAATCTCACCAATACTCTTATGTGCTCTTATCCCAGCCCCCGTCGACAGGATATTTGTATAACCTTTGGAATTGGCTTTATATTCCCAAAGGTTATTGTTTGTGTCGTAGGTCAGCGAAGAATAAGGTGTTGCAGGATCCGTTACCTGAAACTTATCCTCAAAATCATATACAACCTTATTTCCGGTTTGCACACTTTCTGCATATGAAAGCGGAAGCATTGACATAAGCATACAACACGCAAGAATCATTGATAATATTCTTTTCATTAGTTTTCCTCCTCATAAACGAAACTTCCCTGTCTATATTATATCTTATGCTACCTTACCACAGCAACAAACAAAAATTGCAAAAAAGTCCGATTTAATTCAGCTTGAAAAAAGGTTTTGTTTATTATATAATAACAAACAGAAAGGAGGTCGCTTCAATGAACGTTTTATTACCTAAATTATCCTGCGTTTTGCCGAATATTTCTATGCACAGTTTTCCGAATCCCCTGAAGCCGTTTTGCGTTGACCTTCTTGTTGACAAAAGAATAAGCGAACTTCACTATCACGATTATGCTCAAATATGGTACACCGTTTCGGGTTCATATGTGCATACGATTAACGGTCAACGCCTTACTCAAAACAGTGGTTCTCTCGCAATAGTCTATCCTTTCTCCGTTCATCAGATAAACTCTGTAAATTCAGATATAGAAAATACGACTGTTATTTCAGTTTCTTTCAAAAATGATGTTTTTGAGAAAAATATTTTGCCCTTCTTCACCCCCTATCACAGTTGTGCTTTATTTGATAAAATGCATTTAAGTCCGTTTATGAACTTTACCGGAAAAGAAAAGGAACATCTTGATGAACTGTTTTTAGACTTTCTTTATGCTCAAAAAAATGATTATAATGCGTTTTCCAGGCGTTTTTTTGCAAACATCGGAAAAGTTCTTGAATTATGCATAAAAAAAATAAACACCCCATATTCAGGTCAGAATTTATCATCACTACAGGAACGTTCCTTGCATATAAATCAAACAATATCGTATATAACAAACAACTGTTTTGACAAGATAACAATTTCCGATGCGGCCAAATACGCCACAATGTCACGAAGCACCTTTCTTGACTCTTTCAAAGCACACAGCGGAATAACCTGTCATGAATATCTCACGTCTGTACGGCTTCGCAGAGTTGTCGGAAAGCTTCCGTATGAAGATAAAGCCATCTATGAGTTGGCAGATGAATGTGGTTTTTCAAGTAGTTCGCATTTTCATAAAGTCTGCATGGATACATTCGGTCTTTCCCCGAAGGATTTGAAAGAATATCTCAACTCCTATGATATAAAAAATTCAGAACTCAACCGAACCCGCAAGCTCACCCTGAGTTCACTCGGCTTGATATAGACGGTTGATGTTTTTCCGTTGCAACATAGCGAAAAACTCAAAATTTACAAGTAGAAAATGCACCGTTCTTGACTGAAATTATCGTCAAGACGGTGCATTTGCGCTTCTTTTATTGTGCGTATCTAAACAAAATTGCGACAACCTGATCACGGGTGATGTTTTCATCCGGTTTGTCAATGCCTGAACCTTTCAATTTTCCTTATAAGACTTCTGCCTACCTGCTCTGCAAATTTTGCCGCAACGGGAATAAAATCATCCTCCATATAGCGACTGTAGAAATTGCCTGCTTCATAGTTGAAACACCCCTCATATCCAACTTCGGCAAGTGTTTTGCAAATGTCATCCCAATCAAGCAATCGTGTATACGGTAAAGTATGATTATCTCCGACACAGTCAACATCATGGACATGAAGAGCCTGAACACGTTTCCCGAGAATTCTTAACAGATTCTGTGCGGAATCGCTGACAAGAGCCGCATGTCCCGTATCCACACAAGCAACTATGTATTCGCTGTTAAGCACATCTATATATTCGGAAAATTCATCACCATGTGAGCACACGCTGCTCACAACAACATTTCTACGCTTATCAAAACTATAGATGTTTTCTATTGCTATTTTTATATTATATTTTTCTGCATAAGGAATCAAGGATTTATAAAATCTCATATTTTTTTCAAACAAAGATTGTTTTTGCCACTGAAATCCATCTCCTTCATCCTTAATCGGATGAACAACGATAATTTTTGCCCCCACATATGCTGCCAATTCTATTGCACGCACAATTTTATCATAGTATTCGCCATCTTCTCTGCTCGGTTGAGGAGCATGTGCCTGGACACATTCTATTCCAAGGCTATTTGCATATTGCTTAATCTCTTCTGCATATTTCATATAATCATTTTCAAGACTTTTCTCTGCCTCTGAGCCATAACTAATTGTCAGATCAAACCCGTCAAATCCTGCATCAGCAAGAATTTTTATTGCTTCCTTATCCGAAAATCTTCTTATAAGACCATAAATCCCTGATGACAACTTCACCCAAAACACGTCCTTTTAAAATACTTTTATAATCGATTTCCCCTCAAACAAACTTCTGTTTGAGGGGCTTCCATCACTACTACTTTACGCAAAGTTAATATTGAAATTCTCTCTGCTTTCTCTCTATTCCTTTGATGTGTAATCTATAATTCTTTTGATAAGAACTGCAACCTCGGCTCTTGTTGTGTAGTCGGTTGAAGCGATTTTTCCGTTCTTTCCGTTTACAAGACCGGCTGTTATGAGTGCCGATACCGCTTCTTTTGCATAATCGGAGACATCAGAGAAATCCGTGTATTCAACATCTCCGTTTTCAAGTTCCATACCAAGCTTCTGCATTGCACGGTATACAATTACCATCATATCCTGACGGGTGATTGTGTTTTTCGGCGCATATTTGTTATCGCCTATTCCGTTTACAATGCCTGTATTTCGGGCGATTGCAAGTTCTTTTGCAAAGTAATCGGAAGCATCAACATCTGCAAAATTCTCTGTGTTATCGCTTGAAAGCTCAAAAGCGCGGACAAGAAGAATTGCAAAGTCTGCTCTTGTTATGTTAGCCGCAGGAGAGAAAGTATTCTCACTTGTTCCCTTTATGATTCCTTTGTCTGCGAGGGCATTTATTGCATCGGCTGCCCACGCATGCGCTCCGAGATCAGTAAAGCGCGCTGACACATCAGGAACATCAGGTATTGCAGGCGTATCAGGAACTGTGGGTGTTGTTGTTCCTACTCCACCGCCTCCGGACGAACCGCTTGTTGTTGAACCATAGACAGTCACCGTAAAGTGAATCGTCGTTTCAAGTACTCCGTCACTTGCAGTTATTGCTATGTGATTCTCTCCGATCTGAGACGAAGTTGGTTTCCAAGTTATGGTCTTGGTTTCCTGATCAATTGACATACCTCTCGGAGCGCTCGTGCCTATAAGAGTGATATTCTTTCCGATATTACTTACAGCATTGATGTTTATTGTTATTATGCTTCCGGCTGTTGCAGAGAAATCAGAAACAGCCTCGACTTTAGGAGATGCATCGTATATGTTTGAGATCGGAATGCGGAGTGACTGTCCCTCTTTTATGTTATAAACGTAACCAAGAGTAGTATCTGTGGCATCAACATAACTTCTTACAACAGACACTTCTCCGACATCAAGAGCGACATCACCATCCGAAGTTATCGAAGCATTTTCAATTCTGTAAGCACCGCTTTGTACTCCATCATTCTCTATATAAACATATTGACCTTTAATAGCATCCAAATCGACAGTTTCACCGACAGCAGGTGTGTAAACAATGTTGTTTTCAAGCGAAAGCTCTTCTGTGAAGGATTTCACGGTTCCCGTATATGCCGGAGTCGTTTCTTCTGCTTCGTTATCATCAACAAAGCAAAGCACCTTGCCGTCATTGAGATAGCTGTAAACTATTTCTTCACCTTCGTCCACGGTTTCAAGGGAAACAACACCCATAAAGCCACGGAAGTTAAACTTGTTATCAACAACATAATCAACTTGATTATTATTTGAATAGATAATATAATCAATTCTTCCGTTTTTGAGAGTTACACGAACTGCACTGTATGAATCGTTAATCCCCGGTTTCTGACCTTCTTTGCGTGTCATTGAAACCTTTTCGATGCTTTCTATATACTTGTTGTCTGCTATATACGGCTCATAAACCGTGGTGAATGTAGTGTCAAGATTTGCACCTTTATTTCTTACAAGCAGGTATTCAAGCTCTCCGATGTTTGTGTTCTTGCCTGTTGCCGGTGCTTCACCGGTTACAAATGTAACTTCACTAAACGGAGAATCATTTACCATCGTAAGGCGAAGACGTATATCGCGCTTATTCGGAAGCACCTTGTTCCAGTCTTTTACTTTGTATTCGACCGCAAAATCATTTTCTATTGAATTGTACGTTCTTACATTCTTAAGCCATGTATAGCCACGGGGATATTTTGTTTCGTATGAATATGACGATTGATGGTTTGGATCGCTTCCATAAACAACATTCGCACCGGCATACGTACCGACAAGCTCACCCAGTTCATTCTCATATGTCGGCTGTTCGTACAAATCCGAAAGTCCGGAAATAGCCGTTATTTCATCCGACTGGCTGTGGAAACTGTATAAATGATCGTTTCCGCCCTTGATATGGAAGAAATCAACACCGTAGGATATCTCATCATCAACCTCAACCATAACTACCGAACGACGGTATTCATCACATTGAGAATAAATATCCGATGTAACGTCCATAACCTTAACTCTTCCGGCATCATCAAAGTGCTGTGCCTTACCGGTAAAGCCAACGCTCGGCTGTTCCTTTTCATCAACAACAACCGTGTTGTGAGAAATCGTTGTCTGCACCCATTGCAAGCGGTTCGGGTCTGTTCCCGTAGCCTTCGGATATCCGAGATCCGGAGCAATATTAAGTCCGAATGCAGACATATACAGATTCATGGTATCACGGTGACCGTGACCGTTTGTCATTCCGAAATACAATGCGAAATCACGCTGGGTGTTTGTTTCCGTTGTGGCATTTACCGATTCATTCATTGAACCTGCACGGAGTGCCGCAAATCCAAAGCCTGAAAGAAGCTCACTTTCAAGCGAGAAGCTTCCTTCTTCATCAACTATTTTCTGTATATCCTGCTGAATTTTCTCCGGTTCTGCATCGTAAACAGAAGTATGTAAACCTTCAACACCATTGTTCTGCTCATAAATAACACGCGCAAGCAAATGATTCCCGGTGTACTTAAATCCTGTAACACAGTCATCAAGAACAACGTTCATGGTAGCAGTTGCCGTTCCGTCAGAGTCACCCATCTGTGGCGAATAATAACCACCGAGAGTAAGTTTCGGGATTGCGGTAAACATCTTGACAAACTTCGGGTTGTCGAAAAGATTATACTTTTTATATTCGGAATTTTCAGGATTCTGTGTCCACTTCTCAAGTTTTTCCGCAACATCAAGAAGATATGTTATCCAGAATTTATTGTACTGCGTTGAGTTTTCATTTCCGTTACCGTCACGGTCTACAGCAGATATCATATGATCAAGAGTATATGCACCCTCAATAGGTTCGGGCATCGGCTTATCAACACTTACGCTGTTGTATCCTTTCCCCGTTCCGTATCTCATCGTCCAGTCAATCATTTCTCCCGTTTGCGGTTCGCGGTTGAGAACGATAGCCGCCGTTACAACAGACGACTGATGAAGACCAAAGTTGCCCCACACCTTACCGGTTCTTGCATCTTCAAATATCTTGAGCAAAATATTGTCTTCAACATTCTTCCGAAGTGCTCCGGAGCTGTCTTTGAGATTTACAGGAACAAATTCACCATTTTTATCCCGCTTCCATGAGCCGTCATCATTCATTTCATACTGAGGTGCAGATTTCGAAAGATAATCAACTACGTATGGATCGTTATAAATGGGAAGAAAAGCATCATAGCTTTCAGCAAGTTCAATTGCAAGGTACGTCGAATCAACCGCATCGCAGGTTGTTCCGAGGTATGAGTCGCTTCTGAAGCTACGCCATTTGCCCCAATCAAAATATGGGTATAAGTCCGCCCATTTATCAAGAAGGATAACGCCTGCTCTTCCGTATTTCGCATCTCCCGTATAGAGGAACGCCTCACGGAGACTTTTAAGTGCGCTTTTCATAACCGCGCTGTTTGTACCTTTAGCTTGCCAGATACCTTCATACGCAAAGTTAGCTGCATATGTATAAACAACAGGTCCTTCTCTCGTTCCAACCCTGTACCATGCATATCCATTCTTGTTGTAATACTGCGAAGAATATCCGGGAACACCCTTTTCGTCAGCCATCTCCTTTGAAACATAAGGCTGGCGATAACCAAATCCGTCATCAACTGCCCAACCGCTTACACCGAGTTTCTCATCAATTTCTTTATACAAGTCATTATTGAGATATCCTCCCGGCACTCCATATCCGTAAAATGCATACCACTCTTCGTTTCTCGGGTCATTTGCATACCATTCGGTACTTCCGGGCTCGGGAGCCGAATCTATGGGACGGATACAGGTGCAGGCATTGCCCGCTTTTACACTTTCGCAGACAAATAACTCATGGTGCTTTTGCAAAGCCTGCTCATAGCTCCAAAGTTTTTTACTTTCCGTAAGACCAAGTTCCCAGAATTCATCAAACTTATTTGATGGGAAAACTCTCCTGCATTCCGGGCATTGAACCTTCCATTCACGAGCAAGTGCGTTTGATTTGAAACCATACTTACTATATTCCAACGTGAGGTCTTCTCCGCAATAACGGCAGGCGTTATTGTGAGGGTCATATCTCTGTCCATTGTAATAGAAGCGCGGAAGACCTTCCGGAGCCGCCATATTATAAATTTTATCAAGATTTTCCACATAAGAATCGGCATTTGCTATAGCTGTGTCTCGCAGTTTCTTTGCCCAGGAATACTTGGTTACGTTTACTTTGGCATTGTTTCTGCTTTCCATTGTGTAGATTTGCGGATTGATTGTTGCATCCCATATCACATCAATCTCAACAGGCGAAACTTCAATTTCTCCGATATTTTTGTATTCGGGATTGATTGTCGCAAGAATCACGGCTTTGCCAAGATTTTTACCGTAAATACAACCATCTGTTATTTCGATAACATCGCTCATGGATTCATCGCTGAAATTCCAGGTAATATATTCATTCGGAATCGTAATAACATTTCCGCTGTTCATAGTTACGGATAATTTAAGCTCTCCGCTTCCGTAAACATATATTGATTCCGGCGCAGATACATTAACTCCAAAACTCAAGTCAACGCCCGAATTATCCTCAACAACAACTTCCGCAGAAGCACTTACAGTTTTCCCTCCATATGTTATGACTGCAGTTATCTTTGCTTTTCCATCGCTCTTACCGATAATTTCACCTGTTTCAGAAACAGTTGCAACAGCTTCATTGTCTGACTTCCAGGATATTTTCTGAATATCGTCAGATTCATATGCAATTTCTGTACCATCGGCATCAAAAAGCTTTATTAACGCTGTCAGAGGAGTTCCTCCAAGTTCAACAGTTGTGTTTTCAACAACGATTTCTGCCCTTTCCACGGGATTTCCTGAAATTTCAGGTTCAACAACCGTGACTTTGACTATATCGCTTTCAAAGCTCTTTCCGCGTGCATTTATTATTGCCCTGACTTCGGCAATACCCACAGCCTTCGCCGTTATGGTTTTTGCATCTTCGGAAAGTGAAATTGCTCCACTGTCATTGCTTACGATTTCAAAACTTTCAATCGTTCCGCCCGATATAACTTTTCGGTCTTTTTGCTCAAGTCTTGTATCGAAAGAGAGGTCTTCTCCGATTTCATACGGATTGTTTGCATAAATGTATGCAGCGGTAACAGTTGCATTTTCATCAACGGTGATTATATTTTCATCTGTGCAAACGCTTCCGCCAAGAATTACATAGCTTTTGACCGTTGCGTTTCCGTTTTTCAACGCAGTAAATGTTTTCCCATCAGCTGACTGAGAAAGAATTTCAACATCATTCTCCGAAAGTACATGGTGAACATATGCCTTTGAAGCATCTGCAGCTGCACCTGCTGCATCTTTTCCCGTTATCGATGAAACGCTTGTGCTCTCTCCCACACCAAGGCTTTTCTCAGAAAACGTAACCTCCGCTGAAGAGAGTGCAGGGTTTCCGATTAAATGTATTCCCTGAAGTATCACACGGTACTGTCCGGATGCTTTCTTACTGTAACAGGTCTTGACTATCATAAGATATTCTGCATAACCTTTTGAATAGTCGAGAGCTTCATCTGCAATAAATTCTCCGACTCCGCTAAGTCTGACTATTTCTTTTGTTGAACTGTTAAAATCAGCCTCAGCAACCAGGTTTTCAGCTGTCATATATGAATTTATCTCTGAAAGAACAGATGAAAAAGTCATTGTGCTTTCATACGGAAGCATATAAATTGCCGCAAGACCTGCTGTAGTCTGTGCCTGACCTGCCACATCAATATTATATTTTCCCGCTGCCGGAACTTTTACTTTAAACGCAATCCAATCTCCGTTGTTTCCGCAAAAATCCATACTCGTGCTGTACTGCGTAAAATACTTTTTTCCGCCTCTGTATGTAGCGTGTGCCGAGACCATACCCCACGGTCTGATTTCTCCGTAATCGCGGTATGCATATGTGTTAAATTCTTCCTCGGTAATTTGTCTGCCGGAAGTTGTATCCTCAACGGTTATTCCCTGATTTCCGGACATATCGGCATGTCCTTTTGTGGAAAACATATATGACTGGTTCGCACCTGCCCAGCGTGTTTCGTTTATGATATCAACAGTTACTTCTTTTGATGCAGAAACACCATCAAGAGTTCCGGTAACCTTTATCGTTGCTCTGCCTTCGGCTATTGCATAAATATTCCCATCAGTTCCCAAAAGCAACGCACCATCAGCATTTCCGTCCTCAGGTATTTCAAGCGTAACGGTGCCGAGAGCACCGTCTATTTCTTTTTCTTCGCTAAACCATCTGACCGTTGGAGAAAGCTTTTTCCCCACATAGATTTCTTCACCAAAAGATGCTTCAATATCCGTAAGTTCCTGCTTTTCTCCCAGACCCATAAGAGTGAGCGAAGATATATTCATTTCGCCCGATTCATTTGCACAAAGCAAAAGAACATAAGTACCTGCCTGAAGATTCAGCTCTTTTGAAGCTGAACCCGCAAGACTTTGTGCACCTTCTGTCTTGGCAGCGCTTGTTCCCTGATTTTTATATGTACTTGCACCGTCAATAGCTTTATAGTCATCTGCATTTATACCTGCAAATGAAAAGTCGCTGAATTTCTTTGTATTTTCTCTTGTGCAGGCTGTATCGTCCGCATTTCCGACATACTGACCGTAAACACGGCTGTCGGCAAATGCACCTTCAAGCGTTCCCGTATATTCTCCCGCCGTTACCTGTGTCTGTGCAGGCAGCAGATATACATCCATATCAGTTGTCGCAGCTGTATAGAAATATGACTTTACATCAACGGAATACGTTCCCTCTGCGGGCACTTCAACCTTGAAAGCAATCCATTCGCCTGCGTTTGTCGCTATTGCACGGGTAGCCGCAGAATTGAAATTACCGACCGCCATATTATATAAGTTTGCACTTGCACGTCCGATGAATTTTGAAGTTCCCGAACCGAGATACGCCCACTCTGTATCAGAAAGGGTTTCTGTTGCAAAAGCACTGTTTTTCAAAGTGCGTGCCTGCGTTGACGTATTACCTCTTTCAAGCCAGCTTCCGTTTGAAAAAGTGTATGTATACGATATTTCTGCAATGTCTTCTGCAGAAATTACCGGAAGCATTGAGATTATCATTGAAAGGGTAAGAATAAGAGATATTATCTTTTTCATACAATTCTCCTTACATCACTTCAATACAAAAATCATTATACCGAAGTTTCTATCGCAGCGGTATAAATTACATAGAGTTTACTGTCTGCTCCTTTATAGATGAGATATCCTTTTACATAATCGGAATTTCCGTTTTCATTGGGTTTTGCACAAAACTGTCCGTGGTCTTCATTTCTCTGCGAAGCTGCTTTTGAACCGTCCGTTGAGCCGATATGTATATCAGCCTTACTTCCGAAAATTATTCCCGCTTCAACAACTTCTGTTGCGTTTCCTTTGTCGTATTCTATCATATATGCACCATCAACAGGAGTTGCATCAAGAACGACTACAGGCTTATTCTCGACTGTTTCTGTGCCATAGGTAATTGTTTCCTCGCCGTCCCACTTATAGAAATCATAGGAGCTTCCGTAAGCTACGATGCTCTCACCGCGTTTCCAATAGGTTGCGGAGTTATTTTTGTTTTCGATCTTTGCTCCGAATGTGCCATAATTATACTTTGCTACTGCACGGGTAATGCCCTCTGCAACATCATCTCCTTCGAAAAGCTGAGTTGTTGCATTAAGCCACCAACCGTTAAACTCGCCACCAACAAGTCCATAACCACTTGTCGGAAGAGTAGCCTTGCCGTCAGTTGCTGTTATCGTTTCAACATATGCGCCGTTTTCGTCCCAGAATTCAACAACGTGAGTTGAGCCTTCTTCGGGAGTTGTGTAAATCGGTGTGAGGTATGTAGGAGACATAATATTGAAGGTGTATTCTGCATCAGATGATACCCAAACTCCACTATCTGCCGTGCCACGAACCCAGCCTGCAAAGTTGGTTGTATCAGAAATCTTAACAGTTACGCTACTTCCGGCAGGAATTGATGCAACATTATTTACGTTTATATCTGTGTAATTTCCCTCATTTACCTTATACTGAAAATCAGCACCTGCTCCAAAGGTGATGTTGCCGGTGAGTTCGACGGGAGCCTGAGTCTCGTCTGCCGAAACAGGAGTGAGACTAAAGGAACCAACATTTATTTCTCCGCCCACATTTGCTCTTAAAAGAAGCACATATGCACCGGAAGCAATATAAATCTCTTCTGATGTATCTGAAATACTCTGAATACCTTCAGTCTTTGCAGAACCTGTTCCTTGTTTCTTATATGTATTTGCGCTGTCAATTACTTTGTAGTCATTTGCATCAATGTCACTAAAGGAAAATTCATCAAACGATTTTGCTCCGGATCTCTCGCAAGCATATTTCGTACTATCGCTTGCAGTCACTTCCGAAAATGTACCATATACGCGTTGATCATCAAAAGCTCCGAGAAGTTCCCCTTCATATCCGCCAACGGAAACTTCGGCATTCCCCGGCAGGAGAAAAACGTCCAGGTCGGTCGTTGCTGATGTATAAAGATAGGATTTTACATCAACGGTATATGTTCCGTTTTTGGGAACTTCTATCTTAAATGCAATCCATTCTCCGGCATTTTTTGCAATCGCACGTGTTGCATAAGTGTTGAAGTTTCCGACAACCATATTGTAGGCCTTATTGCCAGATGCAGCAGATGTGGATATACCATCGGATGATTTTACACTACTGCCTATAAATCCCCATTCAAGGTCATCAAGACTTTCAGTTTTAAAGCCACGGTAATACGATGAATTGACTCCTTGAAATACACGTTTATTTTCAACAGGGTTTCCTCTCTCAAGCCAGCTTCCGTT
>JAFSEA010000029.1 GCA_017435965.1 Oscillospiraceae bacterium | reverse complement strand
CACCTTCGGGTTCCATTCGGAAAATCTCACACCTTTTTGGACAGCCTCCCAGCGTGTCGAAAGTTTTTCGACACGCTGAAATCCCGAACGCAAAACGTTCGGGATTTTGAGTTTAGAAAAACTTGCGGATAATGTCCGATGCTGCCTTTTCATCGGCACTGATTGTGATAACGAAATCAATACCGTGTTCAGCACCAAAGCTTTCTGCCCAAAGGAGAAAATCTTCAGTCTGCTTTATGTAGTCAGACTTTGAAACCTTATAGAGACTATCGATAAAAATTTTGGAAAGATCATAATTTCCGGAATACATTCCGCAGATAAAAGCCTTAAGATGTTCATAGCTCTCAATGAAGTAATCCGAAACATCAACCAAACGTGCTTTATGATTTATATCAAAGGTAAGCTTTGTTCCTCGCTCGATGCAAGCAACAGTCAATTCCTCAGAAACTGCCTTGTTCGTAAGATCAATAATCTGCTTTGTTTTTCCGTGTCCCTGAAGTCCCATAATTACACGAACCATAATTACTCCTAACTCCGCAAAAATGCGGTCCTCGCTTTCACGGCAAGCGATTGCCGAATTTCAACCTAAACGATTGAGTTGTCCTATAAATATAGTAACATATTTCAGCAAAAATCACAATGCTTTTTTTTGAAAAGTTACTATTTTTTTAAAATTTCTTTTGCAAGGTCTTCATAGCCTGGTTTTCCGAGAAGCGCAAACATATTTTTCTTATATGCTTCAACCCCGGGTTGATCAAAAGGATTGACATTAAGAGTGTATCCCGAAAGACCACAGGCAAACTCAAAGAAATAAACCATATAGCCAAAATTCTCCGAATCTGAGCCTGAAAGTTCTATAAGCATATTGGGCACTCCACCGTCTTCGTGAGCAATCGCTGTACCGAGATATGCATTTTGATTTACATAATCAACATTTTTTCCTGCAAGATAGTTAAGTCCATCAAAATCCTGCGAATTTTCAGGAACGATGATATTCTCCTGCGGTTTACCAAGAGAAACAAATGTTTCCATAAGCATTCTCTCTCCCTGCTGAATATACTGTCCCATAGAATGAAGGTCTGCCGTAAGCTCAACAGAGGCCGGAAAAATTCCAACATTATCCTTTCCTTCGCTTTCTCCGTAAAGCTGCTTCCACCATTCTGCCATATATTTAAATTTCGGCTCAAAGCAAGCGAGAATTTCAACTTTTTTACCTTTGCGATAAAGAATGTTTCTCACACCTGCATAAATCCATGCCGGGTTATCAAAACTCTCGGTATTTGTGAGTTTATCCATAGCTTTTTTCGCACCGTGAAGAGCTGCGTCCACATCAATGCCGGCGACTGCCATCGGGAGAAGTCCAACGGCGGTCAGAACGGAATATCTTCCTCCGATATTATCCGGTACTACAAAAGTTTCATAACCTTCATTCGTTGCAAGAGTTTTAAGAGCTCCCCGACATTTATCGGTTGTTGCATATATTCTCTTTTTAGCTTCATCTTTTCCATACTTTTTCTCAATAAGCTCTTTAAACAGACGGAAAGCAACTGCCGGCTCGGTAGTTGAACCGGACTTAGAGATTACATTTATTGAAAAATCACGTTCACCAATGATTTCAATTATTTCATTGATATAGTCTGTGCTGAGATTATTTCCCACAAAATAAACTTCCGGGCCACCGTTTGTTCTTTGATTATAAAAATTACCTTTTACAAACTCAATAGCAGCTCTTGCTCCAAGATAGGAGCCTCCAATACCGATAACCAGAAGCACATCGGAATCACTCCTGATTTTTTCTGCACACTTCTTGACTCGTGAAAACTCTTCCATATCAATATTTTCAGGTAGCTTTACCCAACCAAGAAAATCCGAACCTGCTCCACTTCCGTCGAGCAGTTTTCGATGAGCTGTACAAAGCTCTGTTTTAATGTTCTCAAGCTCTGCTTGTGAAACGAATTTTTGTGTTTTATCAATGTTGACATTTATCATAACATCTGCACCCCTTTCATACATTTATATGATACATCGTTTTTATAGGTTTTTCAAGGAAAATTTGTCGTTAACAAATTATTCACCTTTAATTTCACATTTATTAACACTTCGTCAAAATTTAAAGAAAACTTATGTGCTATAATACAGACAGATACGGGATAGGTTTCTCTCGTATAAATCACGATTCAGAAAGCAGAAATGCTTTACTGATATAATCCCCATACTCATCCCCCTTATACGACACCCGATTCATTTTTGATGAATCGGGTGTTGTCTTTCAAAGCAAAAAGTCCCGAATCGCATCCGGGACTTTTTTCATTATCAGGAAAGCATTTGTTTTCTTCTTGAGAGATTAAGTGTTCCATCCTGCATGGATGTGAGCTCATCGAGAGTTTTACCTGTTCCATATACGACACAGGATACAGCCTCATCCGCAACACGGGTATCGATTCCTGTTTTTGACTGGATGAGTTCTGCAAAGCCCCAGACAAGAGAGCCACCGCCGGTGAGCACAATTCCATTGGTGGAGATATCTCCGACAAGCTCCGGAGGAGTTTTTTCAAGAACGCTGTGAATTGTTTCAACGATTCTTGTTGCAGGTTCTTCAAGAGCTTCGTACATCTCGCTTGAATTTACCGTGAATATACGCGGAAGTCCTGTCATGAGACAGCGACCTTTGATTTCCATGGAAATTTCCTCGGGACGCGGAAATACGCATCCGATATTGATTTTAAGATCCTCAGCAGTACGCTCGCCTATCAGAACATTATGTTTGCGGCGTATGTACTTGATAATATATTCATCAAAGTCATCGCCCGCGATTTTAATTGAAGAGGATTCAACAATGTTTGAAAGAGAAATAACAGCGATATCGGTAGTTCCTCCGCCTATATCGATAACCATATTTCCATCCGGTTCATCAATCTTGATACCTGCACCAATCGCCGCCGCGATAGGTTCTTCAATAAGAAATACACTTCTTGCACCTGCCTGACGACCCGCATCGATAACAGCACGTTCTTCAACTTCGGTTATACCGCTGGGCACACAGATAACAACACGAGGTTTGACAAGACTGAATCCACCCATAGCACGGCGGATAAAATTTTTAATCATATGCTCGGTCATCTCATAATCCGAAATAACACCACCGCGGAGGGGTCTTATTGCTATGATATTGCCGGGAGTACGACCAAGCATCTTCTGCGCTTCAAGACCAACTTTAAGAACCTTGTCTGTTGCCTTATCTACCGCAACAACAGAAGGTTCACGAAGAACTATTCCCTTTCCTTTTACATATACAAGGATTGATGCTGTTCCTAAATCTATTCCTATATCTCTGCTAAAAAACATATTCCTTCACCTTATTCCTTTATAATTACACTTATTATTATAACCTATTTTTTTAATTTTTCAATTCTTTTTTGCAGAACGGGTTTTTGCTATGGTAATCAAATAAACTTTTTCAGCTCCTGCAGTCTTTAAAATTCTTGCACACTCACTTGCCGTGCTTCCCGTTGTAAGTACATCATCAAGCAAAATTATTCTTTTGCCCGATACGTCAGCAGAGTCGATTTCATAAGCTCCAAGAACATTTGCTCTTCTGCTGGAAGGATTTGACTGCCTTGATTGCGGTGCTGCATCCCGGCATTTTACAAGTGTTCCCACCGGAGTTTTACCGAGTCTTATGCACAATTGCTCCGCAAGGCACTTTGCCTGGTCATATCCTCGTTTTCGCAGTCTTTTTTTGCTCAGGGGAACCCATGATATTATATCATATTCCCCTTCCAGATTTTCCTCCACGCAAATCTTCAAAAACTCCGCGAAATCAGCAGCATATTTATTCAAACCACCAAACTTATAACGGATAATCGCATCACGGACATTTCCTTCGTAATGAAAGCATGAGTATGCTCCGTCAACAAACATTATGGAGTCTTTTGACTTCATCGGTCGTCTGTATGGCAACAAGTTCTTGCACTTGTCACAAATGCCGTCTTTCGGCAATACCTTTCTGCAAAAAACACATTTGGGCGGAAACAGCCATTTGCCGATTGAAGAAATTATACTCACACTTTCCACCTCACTATCAACTAAGAAGTTCTATAATTCGTGCTTTCAGGGCACTATAACGTTTTCTTTGTTTATTGTTATTTACCATATACCTGACGACACCGAAATCGCCGACAATTATCAAAAGCTCACGGGCTCTTGTCATCGCCGTATAGAGAATATTTCTGTGAAGCAAAGTCGGAGAGCTTTCGCCTGCAACAAGAATAACAGCCCGAAATTCGCTTCCCTGAGATTTATGAACTGTCATTGCATATGCAAGTTCAAGCTCGTTAAGCATTGAAAACGAATAGTGAACAAGTCTTGAATCGAAGCTCACGCTCAATGTTTCATCAGTTTCGTCAACGCTGATAACCTCTCCGATGTCCCCATTGAAAACTCCTGTTCCGACTTCTCCGCCATACATACCATACCAGTTGAGTGTGTAATTATTCTTGATTTGCATAACGCGATCGCCGACGCGGAAAACTCTGTCACCTATCCTCTTTTCATCTTTTCCTTCTTCCGGAGGATTTAACGTGTTTTGAAGAAGCCTGTTGAGTTCCACGGTTCCCGTCTTGTTTTTTCTGCTGACAGACAGAACCTGAATCTGAGAGGACGGAATATCCATATTATCGGGAAGACGAGTTTTGCAAAGTTCAAGAACAGTGTTAATCAAATCATTTTCGGATGTTCTTGACATAAAGAACAAATCATTGTCTTTCTTTTTGAAATCAGGAATTTCGCCATTGTTTACAGCGTGTGCCCCAACTACGATGTCGCTTTCTGCCGCTTGTCTGAATATTTTGTTTAAACAAACGCTTGGAAATTTTTCTGAATTGAGCATATCGCGGAAAACATTTCCCGGTCCTACCGACGGAAGCTGGTCTGCATCGCCAACAAGTATCAATTTGCATTTTTTCGGCAATGCTTTGAGGGTTGCCGAAAAGAGTACCACATCCACCATAGACATTTCATCAATAATCAAAACGTCCGTATCAAGGGGATCATCTTCATCTTTTGCAAAAAACGGTTCTCTTCCCGCTTCATTATATGATATTTCAAGCAAACGATGAATGGTCTTTGCTTCCAGCCCGCAAAACTCGGTCATCCTTTTTGCCGCACGACCTGTTGGTGCCGCAAGCATAACTTTCATATTCATCATTTCGCAAGCAGATAGAATTCCCTTTATAACGGTGGTCTTTCCTGTTCCCGGTCCACCGGTAAGAAGCAGCATCGAATTATTGATTGCCATTTCTATAGCTTTGCGCTGTAGTGGCTCAAATACCACTCCGCTTTGTTTTTCTGCCTTTAAAACAATTTCATCGCAATTAAAATCCGATGCATTGTTTTTAAGCTGCATCAACGAAAGCTTTTTTGCGACATAAGTTTCTGCATCGTACAATGAAGAGAGATAACAAGCTGAAATGCCGCAAATATTATCTTCGGTAATTTCTCCGTTTCGAATAAGCTCTTCAATAGTTTCGTCGATCGCAACAATATCAATATTGAGAAGTCTTGCAGTTATTTCACGAAGTTTATCCTTGGGTACAAAGGAATGTCCCGACTCGGAATTATAACGCAATTCATATATTACCGCCGCTTCAAGTCTTTCTCTTGCATCTCCCTCAAATCCCATATTTATCGCAAGCTCGTCTGCCTTAAAAAAAGGAACTCCTATTTCAGCACTTGACAACACATATGGATTGTGGTGGATAATATCAACGGCTTTCTTCCCGTAGGTGTGAAGCAAAGCGACTGCGGTTTCCGGCTCCAGCTTATTTTCATATGCAAACTCCATAAGCAACATCATCGCATTTTGCAAATCAAATTGTCTGCCTATTTGTTCAGCTTTTTTTGCCGTTATACCCGCCACTTCGCAAAGCCGTTTCGGATAACGTTCAATTATGTAAAGACTTTCGTCACCAAAAACGTCCACTATTTTCTCGGCGGTTTTTCTTCCTATTCCCTTTATGATTCCGGAAGACAAATATTCCAGTATCAAATCCGCAGTATTGGGAAGTGCACGTGTAAAAGCAGAAATTTTAAACTGTTCACCATAAGAGGAATGAGTTGTCCATACACCTGATGCCTCTATATATTCTCCCATACCGGCAAAAGGAACACATCCGACTGCTATTGTTTCTCCGCCATCCTCTGTTCTCAGCTTCAATACTGCATATCCGTTGTCGTCGTTACGAAATATCACACTTTCTATAATACCGCTGATAACAACTTCTTCCGTCATTTTTCTTCCTCATAATTCTCTGAATCATATATATCGGTAAAATCACAAAACGCAACATACCATAATATAATTATATCAGCTTTTTTCAAAATAAACAAGTATTATAATCAATATTTCAAGAGAAAGACTTTCAAAATTCTCTTATATTTTCAAAATTTATTCTTTATACTTTGAAAAAATCTCTCAAAAGAAAATTTTTCCTTTTTCTCTTTCACAAAAGCTATATCAAACACTAACACAGCTATGTATATAAATGCAAATGACAAAACAAAAGCAACAACACCGTCAAATAAAATCCTGAACATACAAACTGCACCTCCGTTGCATTCTATGCAACGGAGGCCGAAGGTGTGTGTTTTTGTTTTTCAAAAGGAGGTTAGTCCCTCTTTATCAGAAGTTTTATTGCCTCCACGGCAACCCGTATTGCCTTCTCGGTATCGTGATGTTCTTCATCTTTTATTCCGAGCTTTTCCCGTTCCTGATTCCATATCACATTAAAGCACGCTCCGGAGCGCAAATTTCTTGCCGCGCCCACAACAAACAAAGTTGATGCTTCCATTTCGCTTGCAAGGACTCCGAGACGTTTCCACGTTTCCCATTTATCGAGAAGCTCCCTTGCAACAGGCATACTTTCGGGATTTGCCTGCCCGTAAAACGCATCTTTGCTGTGAACGACACCGACACGATGTGTGAATCCAAGTTCCTTTACAGCCTTAACAAGTGCCGAAGTGACTTCAAAATCAGCTGTTGCCGGAAAACATTCGGGAGCATACTCACGGGTAGTGCCATCACATCGCACCGCTGAGGTTGCGATAACCACATCGCCCGGGCAGACGTTTGTGTTTATGCCGCCACAAGTGCCGACTCTCACAAAAGTGTGTGCCCCCAAAGCAGCGAGTTCCTCTATGGCAATCGCCGTTGATGGGCCACCTATGCCGGTAGACACAACAGAAACCTTTTCTCCGGAGAGATATCCTGTGTAGGTTGTGTATTCTCTGTTTGATGCAATAAATTTTGCATCGTCAAGATACTTCGCTATTTTTTCACATCTTCCCGGGTCTCCCGGAAGGATGCAATACTTTCCGATATCATTTGCGGTACAACCTATATGGTATTTGATCTCATTATTATCTTTAAGCATTTTCATCACCATCTTCAGTATATCACATATTTTCTTGTCCTACAACAAAAAGAGCAAGAAAAACATTGCATTTTGACACTTTGTTTGGTATTATATACATAATAAAATCTTTATGTTTGGAGTATAATTCTATGTCACTTTACAAATTTACATCCGAATCTGTCACAGAAGGACATCCCGACAAGGTCTGTGACCAGATTTCCGACTCTATACTTGACGCAATTCTTGCAAATGACAAAAATGCACGAGTTGCTTGTGAAACAATCGTAACCACAGGAATGGCTCTTGTTATGGGAGAAATCACAACCGATTGCTATGTTGACATTCCTGCAACTGTCAGAAAAACCATCGACGAAATAGGATACAACAATCCCGCAATCGGATTTGATTCAAGAACCTGTGCAGTTCTCACATCCATTGACGAGCAATCCCCCGACATTGCGATGGGTGTAAACAACTCTCTTGAATTCAAATCCTCTTCCGCTGACCTCGCCGACAAAATCGGTGCCGGAGACCAGGGCATGATGTTCGGATATGCCTGCAACGAAACTCCGGAGCTTATGCCGGCTCCCATCACTTATGCACACAAGCTCACAAAGAAGCTTGCTGATGTAAGAAAATCGGGAGAGCTCGATTTCTTGTGCCCCGACGGAAAGGCACAGGTCACATTTGAATATGACGGCAACAAAATCAAACGTTGCGATACCGTTGTTGTTTCAACACAGCACTATGATACAATTTCTCTTGAAGCACTCCGTGATGCAGTCAAGAAGCACATCATTCTCCCCGTTATGCCGGAAGGTCTTATTGATTCCGAAACAAAGTTTTTCATAAATCCCACAGGCAACTTTGTTGTCGGTGGTCCTCAGGGTGACTCCGGTCTTACCGGCAGAAAGATAATTGTTGACACTTATGGCGGTTTTGCCCGTCACGGCGGCGGTGCTTTCTCAGGAAAAGACCCCACAAAGGTTGACAGAAGCGCTGCATATATGGCTCGTTATATTGCAAAGAACATAGTTGCCGCCTCTCTTGCCGACCGCTGTGAAATTGAGCTTGCTTATGCAATCGGTGTTGCAAATCCGGTTTCTGTTTTTGTTGATACCTTCGGCACGGGAAGGATTTCCGATGACAAGCTCTCAGCACTTGTCAACGAGTGCTTTGATATGCGTCCATTGAAGATAATTGAGCAGTTCGATCTCCGCCGCCCAATTTACAAACAGACAGCTTCATATGGACATTTCGGACGACTTGACCTTGATCTTCCCTGGGAAAAGACAGATATGGTCGAAACTCTTATCAGCTCTGCAAAATAAAAATGAAGTTTTAAACTCTGTACTCTGCAAAGGTACAGGGTTTTTCTTTTGCATATTTTATCCGATGACTGCACATAATATCCAAAGACAAAAAATTCAGGAGGAAAATCAATGAAGGGATATGCAATGCTCAGTCTCGGAAAGACCGGATGGATAGAAAAAGAAAAACCGGCCTGCGGTCCTCTCGATGCCATAGTCAGACCGATAGCAATCGCTCCCTGCACGTCCGACATACACACGGTATGGTCAGGTGCTTTGGGAGAGCGAAAGGATATGATTCTCGGACACGAATCCATTGGTATTGTAGATGAAGTAGGCTCTCTCGTTCGTGATTTTAGCCCCGGCGACAAGGTTATAGTCCCGGCAATCACTCCGGACTGGAACTCTGTTGAAGCACAAAGCGGATACTCCATGCACTCCGGAGGAATGCTTGCAGGCTGGAAGTTTTCTAATTTCAAAGACGGCGTTTTTGCTGAGTTCTATCATGTTAATGATGCCGACGGAAACCTTGCACTTCTTCCCGAAGGTATGGAGCTTCGTGCCGCCTGTATGCTCTGTGATATGATTCCCACGGGATTTCACGGTGCAGAGCTTGCAGACATACAATATGGTGATGAAGTTGCTGTAATAGGTATAGGTCCTGTCGGACTTATGTCAGTTGCCGCGTCTGTCTTAAAAGGTGCATCAAGAGTCTTTGCTGTCGGAACACGTCCGAATTGCGTTGCCCTTGCAAAAGAATTCGGAGCAACAGACATAATCAGTTATCGTGAAGGGGCAATTGATGAGCAAATTCTTGAAAAAACAAGCAAAAAAGGCGTTGACAAAGTTATCATCGCCGGCGGTGATAACGACACTTTCGCCGAAGCTGTTCGTATGCTGAAACCGGGAGGCAAAATAGGAAACGTAAACTATCTGGGCGAGGGAGAAAGCATAAGCATACCCAGAGTTGACTGGGGTGTAGGAATGGGGCATAAATCCATAAACGGAGGACTTATGCCCGGTGGAAGACTTCGTATGGAAAAGCTTGCGAAGCTCATAAGCACAGGCAGAATTCATCCGGAAAAAATGGTGACTCACGAATTTCGTGGTTTTGACGGAATAGAACAGGCACTTATGCTTATGAAAGACAAGCCAAAAGATTTAATAAAACCGATTGTAATTATTGAAGATTAGAAAAAAGCGGATAAAACGCAAATGTTTTATCCGCTTTTTTACACGTTTTACAAATTATTAACTATTTTCTTGTTTTATGGTGTATAATAGAGTAAAAGAAAATTCAGGAGGTATCAAAATGTCCAGACATATTCTTATAATCGAAGACGACCTCAACATAGCGGAGCTTATTCGACTTTATCTTGAAAAGGACGAGTTTAAAGTCAGTATAGCATACGACGGAAAAACCGGTGTTGACTTATTTCAAAAAGAGCATCCCGATCTTGTCCTTCTTGATATAATGCTTCCGGTGATGGACGGTTTTGCAGTTTGTCGCGAAATCCGCAAAAACGATAAAACGCCGATAATTATGCTTACTGCCAAAAATGAAACTGTTGATAAAATAACAGGTCTTGAACTGGGTGCAGATGACTATATTGCAAAACCTTTCGATATGAAGGAGGTCATTGCTCGAATCTATGCTGTGCTCAGAAGGTTTGAACCGGAGCAAAAGGATGATTTACCTCAGGATATAAAGACGTTTGAGAACTTGATAATAAATATGTCAGCATATGAAGTAATCATCTCCGGCAAGAAAGTGGAGATGCCTCCAAAAGAACTGGAGCTTTTAAATTTCCTTGCGTCTCATCCCAACAGAGTCTTCACAAGAAATCAGCTTCTTGATGACGTGTGGGGATTTGAATACTTCGGTGACTCAAGAACCGTTGACGTTCATGTAAAGCGTCTGAGAGAAAAAATAGACGGTGCAAGCGAAAGATGGTCTTTGAAAACAGTTTGGGGTGTAGGCTATAAATTTGAACTTTTAAATTGACGATGAGGAAAGCCAAGTGAAACTTCTTTACAAATATTACTTAATGATAGCGATTCCTCTCTTCATCTGCCTTGTTGTTATAGGAATCGGTTTATCCTTTCAGATGTATGATTATTCAGTTTCGGAAAAGCACAAAACTTTGGAGCATGCAGCAACAAAAGTTTCTACCCTTCCGGCTTTATATTTTGATTCTGTCCAGTCAGGCGAACATAACCGAAGTCTTTTCTATGACCATCGTACACTTCGAACCATTTTGAATTTTATATCCGACAACGAACAGCTCCATATTATAATATGCGACACTGATGGCGAAATTCTCATTGCCTCCGGTAACAATAACAAAGATTATGAACAAAAGCAAATAAATTCAAAAATCCTTGACGAAACAAAAACGAAAGCTCGTTATTCTTCTACCGGTTCTCTCGGGGGATTATATTCCGGAGAAAACTATACCGTTGGACTCCCTGCAACCAATGCTTTCGATGAGCCGATTGCTTATGTATTCGTGACTACTTCCATTGAAAATGTTCACGCTCTTCTAAACGAAGTCAGAAACATTTTTATGGTTCTATCCATTATAGTTTTTACGCTTACAGCAATTCTTTGTTATTTCATCGTTCGGAAAATGACAAAACCACTAAAGCAAATCGCCATAGCCTCGAGAGATTTTGCTCACGGCAACTTTTCAACAAGAGTTCACTCTCATTCTTCAGATGAAATCGGTGAACTGACGGTTGCATTCAACAATATGGCAGATTCACTTGAAAAGTCGGAAGAACTCAAACGTTCTTTCATTGGCAATGTTTCTCATGAGCTTCGTTCTCCGATGACTTCCATCAACGGTTTTGTCGATGGCATACTCGATGGAACAATACCACCGGAAAGATCCGAACATTACCTGCGGATAGTATCAGACGAAGTCCGACGGCTTTCAAGGTTGGTCAGCAGAATGCTTGATATCACAGTTTTGCAAGGCACAGATATAACCGAGCAAAGCACTACATTTGATTTTTGCGAGCTTCTCAAACGCGTTGCGTTGAGTTTTGAACAACGTGTGACCGAGGCAAAAATCACAATCAACGTCGATATCCCTGCTTACTCCGTCAATGTTTTCGCAAACGAAGATGCAATCTACCAGGTTGTTTACATTCTCATAGACAATGCCGTTAAATTTTCTCAGGAGTCTTCTTCAATTGCCATTACCCTAACAGACAAAGGTGGAAAGCTAACTTTCTCAATCAAAAACCGTGGCGAAACAATCCCCGAAGATCAGCTCAAATTCATTTTTGACCGTTTCCACAAAATAGACAAATCCCGTTCAAAAGACAAAAAAGGGTTGGGACTCGGACTTTACATTGCCAAAACAATCATAAACCAGCATCACGGAAAAATCATGGTTACAAGCAAAGATAATCTAACAGAATTCACATTTACAATCCCTTCGCATGGTATACGCTGATTTAACACTTTTTTCACAATATCGAAACAGTATATTCTTCATTTTATGTTATGCTTTTTGCAAGGAGGCTAAAAACATGAACAACGAAAATCCAAATCTTTATTCTGATAACAACGAAGAACTCAACTCAACCAATGCTCAACAGACCTCTTCGGAAGGAAATGCCGCAGAATCAATTCCTTCGCCTGAACGAATTTCTTATTCTGTTCCAATGGCAGATTCCGTCGAACCGGATTCTATCCCAATGAGCGATGTTGAATCTCCGAATTTATCTGTGAACAATGGACAGTTAGATTCTACCAACAGTCCTGTTTCTGCAGACTCTACCGATGCAACCGATAATACAGAAAAATCAGCCATAAATATGGAATTCAAGCCACGCAAAACTCCAACATGGCTTATCGTCCTTGTTTGTGTAATATCGGTACTATATGTTGCGGTTTCAAGTATACTTATAATAACAATTATGAATAAATCTCCCAACCAGCCAACCCCCTCTAACGCTTCAACATCTTCTCCCGAACAGAGTGCTCAATCCGCCCCTGCTCTTGAAGATGTTCCGATCGAAGAACATCTTACCATTTCCGAATCAAAGAGATCCCTTGGAGCAAGAACTGCAGAAGGCTCTCTCACCGTAAAAGAAATTTCAGAAAAAGTTCGCCCTTCTGTTGTTGGTGTGGCTTGTGAAACCCAAGGTGCTTTTTCTTCCGGCTCTTTTGATTCGGTAGGCTCGGGAATTATAATGACCGCCGACGGATATATAATCACCAACAATCACGTTATTGAAGGGGCCTCAAAAATTCAGGTTATCCTTGATGACGGCACTACCTACGGAGCACGCCTTATAGGAAGCGATGCAAGATCAGATCTTGCGGTAATCAAAATCGAAGCATCCGATCTTCCCGCCGCTGAATTTGGTGATTCAGACCAGTTAGAACAGGGCGATCCTGCCGTTGCAATTGGAAATCCTGCAGGACTTCAATTACAGAACACAGTCACTTATGGTATTATTTCTGCAATTAACAGAGATATCATTGTAGATGACCGTGCTATGACTTTAATTCAGACAGATGCCTCCATAAACCCGGGAAATTCCGGTGGTCCGCTTGTAAACGAGTTTGGTCAGGTAATCGGCATCAACACCATAAAAGTCGGCGTTTCCTATTACGAAGGTCTCGGATTCGCTATTCCCATGAACACAGTAAAACCCATAGTTGATGAATTGATTTCAGTTGGTTATATCAAAGGTCGTCCTTCAATCGGAATCACAGGTATGACTATTTCCGAAAGCGATTATGCATATTACGGATTGCCCGCAGGATTGCTCGTCGAGTATGTTCATCCTCAGTCAGATGCCTTCAAGAAAGGACTCAGACGAGGCGATGTTATCACTCATCTAAACGGAGAAGCATTCACTTCCACCGCTG
The DNA here is from genome assembly GCA_017435965.1 of Oscillospiraceae bacterium. Lineage (GTDB taxonomy): Bacteria > Bacillota > Clostridia > Oscillospirales > JAAYXM01 > SIG480. Next base: position 1,650 of record JAFSEA010000029.1, on the reverse strand, counting down.
AAATAAGAAAACTTCGCGATAACTACAAAGCAGGAGATACAATCACATTAACTGTTTACCGCAATTCAAAAACAGCCGATATTGAAGTCATCCTAATGGACGAAGCACTTCTTCCTGCCACAGAGAGTTACAGTAACTAAACCTCAAAGAGCTCGTATGCAGAACAATGCACTGCATACGGGCTCTTTTTTATTCTCCTATTTCAATTTTTTACAATTCTCGCACACTTTTAGGTGTAATATCTAATTATAAAATATGAAAGGATGTGCAAAATGAAAATAGCCTCTCGACGAGACGGTGGCAAACTTACCATTTCTCTTACAGGTGACCTTGACCACCACGCCGCAAAAAAAGCAATCCCGGAAATTTCAAAGATTATTGACTTTGAGTTCCCGACATCACTAACTCTTGATTTTAAAAACGTCAGCTTTATGGATAGTTCGGGAATTGCACTTGTTATCGGAAGTTTTAAAAGAGCAGGGACAATAGGCTGTTCCTTTGCGGTTGAAAATGTCTCAAAACAAGCCAACAAGGTTTTTGATGCAGCCGGCATAAAAAAAGTCATTGATATCACAGAAGAAAAAATACTCACAAGATAAAGGAGAACTCAAAATGATACCTACAAATGAAATATCAATCACCTTTCCCAGTCGTTCTGCAAATGAAGGTTATGCAAGAGCTGCGGTTTCGGCATTCGCCGCGCAGATGGATCCTACCCTCGATGAACTGGGAGACATAAAAACTGCAGTAAGTGAGGCTGTAACAAATTGTATTGTCCACGCATATCCCGATACTGTCGGGAAAATTTACATACGTTTAAAAAGCTTTGAAGGAAACATCCTTGAAATTACCATCCGTGATCGCGGACTCGGTATTCCCGATATTGACAAAGCAAAAACTCCTCTTTTTACAACCGGCGGAGATGACCGGTCAGGAATGGGATTTACTATTATGGAAAGCTTTATGGACAACCTGAAGGTTCGTTCCAAACCCGGAGTCGGGACTACAATCACTATGCGAAAAAAGATTTCAATGCGACTCGGAGGTCTTGCGCGTGATAAATTCTGCTGAGCTTTTTTTAGCAGCACAAGCCGGAGACAATGATGCCTGTGAAAAGCTGATTCAAAAAAATGCAGCTCTTGTCTGTAGCATCGTAAAGCGTTTTCTCGGAAGAAACGTTGACTATGATGACTTATATCAACTGGGTTGCCTCGGACTTCTAAAAGCAATCAGAAGCTTTGATGTTTCTCTCGGAAATCAGTTTTCAACATACGCAGTTCCGAAAATCAGCGGTGAAATACGCCGTTTTCTCCGTGATGATGGTTCTGTCAAAGTCAGCAGAACTTTAAAAGAACGCTCAATAAAAATCCGACGTGCCGCAGAAGAATTGAGGGTAAATCTCGGTCGTGAACCTACACTTTCGGAAATTTCAAAGGTTGTGAATCTCGCACCGGAAGAAATTACGGAAGCTGAATGTGCCCTTATGCAAACAGATTCACTCAACCGTGAAATTAACGAAAGCGGACAAACCCTGGGAGAAATGCTTGACTGCTCCCTCACAACAGAAGACACAACCCTTGAGTACATTTCCCTTTCCGATTCGATTTCTACACTTCCGACACAGGAAAGACTCGTTATTATGCTCCGTTT
>JAFSEA010000028.1 GCA_017435965.1 Oscillospiraceae bacterium | reverse complement strand
CCCTTATTGAAGCAGGTATAGTATTTGCAAAGGGTGGAAAGCCCGAGATTGGAAGCTTCAATTCAAAGGCTGTTGCAAAAGCGGGAAGCGGACAGTTCACCGCAAAGAAAGGCGAAGACACTGAAACTGTAGCCCGTGGTTATGTGTTGTTCCGTGACGGCGACGGCATAAGAGTAATTTATGCGGATTAAGCAAAAATGTGATATTTGCAATCTGACTTGAGTATAAGGAGGAAAATATGATGAAAAAGAATAAAAAACGTGCTCTTGCCTGTTTTCTTGCAGGAATGATGCTTTTTGCACTTTCTGCCTGCGGAGAAACTCAGACAGAGGAAAAAAAGACCGTAAGTGGCGAAAATACGGTTGCGAACGGTGTGGTAAAAACACTTTTTAACGAAGGCGTAACTGTGGAAGACAATTCGACGGCTGCAACAGTTCGTGAGGGGAATATCATTGAGGTGCCGACGATGTATTATCAGCAGTTCGGCGCAGATCCGTCTCTTGGTGACGATGCGGCTTTAACATACGGCGGCTGGAAGAAGACAAACCTTCCGATCAATGCGGATAAAACAGCCATTGTCGTTATGCATGCGGCATATGTAGGCGAAGCGGAAACAGCCCCGGAGCAGTTCCAGTATTGCGAATATGTTCCGAGAAGCTACCGACTTGCAAAGGAAAACTTCCCGGCTGTTCTTGATGCTGCCCGTGCTGCAGGTATAAAGATTTATCACGTAACCTTCGGTACCGGATATTTTGAGGAAATGCCCGGTTATATTGAGACTCAAGCTTTGGGAGCAGAAGCAAACTATTCCCCGCGTACAAAAGCAACCGGTGACGACATCATCTCGGAGCTGTATAACTTCAAGGACAATAATGTAACCCCCGGTCCCAATGCATGGGACGGAATCATTGCAGCAAGGGAAAAATATCTTAATTTTCTTCCCGAAGCAATGCCTCAGGGCAATGAACCTATCTGTACAACCTCAAATGAACTTGCGGAAGTTGCAGTTCGAGATGAAATCAATCATCTTATTTATATGGGCTTTGCGGTTGATGCATGTCTTCTCAGCTCCGAAGGCGGAATGCTCGGAATGCAACAACGTGGATTCATGTGCTCTGCAATTAAGGACTGTGTAACAGCTGTTGAAAACCGTGAATCAACACCGAGTAAGCACCATACAGACACAGCTCTCTGGCGTGTCAGCACAGGTTTTGGATTTGTGTACGAGGGTAAGGATTTAGTTGATGCCTTTGGACTTGTAAAGAAATAAATTACTGGAGGTCTAAAAATGAAAAGACTTTTGTCGCTTGCTGTGGCAGTGTGTATGATAATTTCACTTTTACCGACATTTACCGTATCGGCTTCGGATAGTGAATTTGCATATGCAAAATATGTGTTTACAAATACAGCTGTTGGCGATCCTGAAACAAGAATTTGGTGGGGAGACGGATATTCAGATGCAAGCGGAAAAACCCTTGCGGACATAAACCCGGATATTTCCGCCCCTTGGGATCTTCTTGCATATCGCTATGCACATGGTGCAGGCTATGACGGCAACGGATTTTGGTACAGAACAAAATCCGGACTTGTTGTCACCACACCGGGGGCATCAAACAACGGCTTCGTGTTTGAAATAACCGTACCTAAAGAAGGTACATATAAACCCACAATAAATTTTGACTATGCAAATAACGGCGGTATTGTAAGTGTGTATATCATTGACAAGGCAAAAGCAGACAGTCTTGGCTATAATATGCAGACAACTGATGGCATAGCCAGTGTTAATGGTTATCAAACGGCCATAGGTACATTTGATAACTATGATGGAGATGCAAGAAGTGCAAGCTTTGATAAGCCCGGCAGTGAAGTGCTTGGTGAAGTTAAACTCAAAGCAGGAAGCAACTACCTTGTTTTCTCAATGACAGATAAAAGTCCAAAGGCGGCGAGCGATCCGGCACAGCCTCATATCGAGATAAGAAGCCTTGAGCTTCAGGAGGTTGTACCCACGACTACTACATATGCCTTCAATTGTACCGCTGTCGGTGCGACACCGGACTATATCGGATGGGGAACATATAAGGAAGAAACGACAGGCAAGACTCTTGAGGATATCGACCCTGACGTTTCAGCACCGTGGGATCTTCTTGCCTTCCGTGCACCCCATGGAGCAAGATACGATGCAGACGGTTTTTGGTATAGAACAAACGAATCTGTTGATATTTTAGGAAATAACGGAGTTTCGTTTGAAATAATCGTTCCGGCAGACGGAGTATATGATGCAACTCTCACCTTTGACTATACATCGCAGGGCGGTATCGTCAGCACATATATTTTCGATGAAGCGACAATAGAATCAAAGGCTTATGATATGTCAAATCGCGGTGGAATAATTTCAATAACGAAGAATGAACAGGCGATAGGTACATTTGATAGCTATGATGCTGCAACAAGCGGAGTTGGTCACTTTGATAAACCGGGCACTGTGACTTTTGAGGATCTCAAACTCAAAGGAGGCAGTAACTATCTTGTATTCTCAATGACGGGTAAAAGCCCGACAGCTTCTGCGAACCCCACACAGCCCCATATTGAGCTTAGAAGCCTTACTCTTCAAAAGGTAGTGCAGAAGAAGGCAAAGTATGTATTTAATTGTACCGCTGTCGGTGCAACACCGGACTATATCGGTTGGGGAACATATAAGGAAGAAACAACAGGTAAGACTCTTGCAGATATAAACGCCACAATTTCCGACCCGTGGGATCTTCTTGCCTTCCGTGCACCCCATGGAGCAAGATATGATACAGACGGACTCTGGTACAGAACGAATGAGTCTGTTGATGTTCTCGGAAACAACGGACTTTCCTTTGAAATAATCGTGCCCACAGCAGGTGTGTATGATGCAACTCTCACCTTTGACTACACATCCCAGGGCGGTATCGTCAGCACATACATTCTCGATAGGGCAGAGGTCTCTTCGAAGGGCTACGATATGGCAAATCGCGGAGGAATAATTTCAATAACAAAAAATGAAGAGGCAATCGGCACATTTGATAGCTATGATGCAACAACGAGTGCAACAGGCGACTTTGATAAGCCGGGTACTGTGATATTTAAGGATATTGAGCTTTCCGAGGGAAGCAATTATCTTGTATTCTCAATGACGGGGAAGAGTCCCACAGCTTCCGCAAATCCCACCCAGCCCCATATTGAGCTTCGCAGTCTTGAAATAAGAATGCCTGAAGAAGGCGAAGATGATGAAGAGGAAGATGTTCCGGTGATTCCTCCCGCAAAGGAGTTTGTATTCTCATCCTCTGCAATCGAAGTTCAGGAGGAAACAGCACTTTCACAGAATGCAAACGGCTCTGATGCAAGCGAAAAGGGAATGTCGGATATCGTTGAATCTGTATCTATGCCATGGGATGTTCTCGGATTCAATGGTCTTGAAAGCGGAGCATATCTTGCTCATGGTATTTCCTTCAAAACAGCAACGGGAAATGTCACTTCGGCAGGAGATAACGGAATAGCTTTTGAAATAAGTGTTCCGAAGAGCGAAACATACAAACCGACACTTACATATGATAAGGGAAGCTTTGGCGGAATCATAAGCGCATATCTCTTCAAGAAGTCGGTTGCAACGGAAAACGGCTTTGATATGACAACCTCCGAGGGGATCAAAGCGGCGGTTTCATCCCTTTCTCCCACAGCAGTTTTTGATACCTTTGATGAAAATGCAGTATCGGGAGAGATTGACAGCAAGGGAGAAATAACTTTCCCCGAAAATGAATATGAACAGGGTGAATATTACCTTGTGTTCAGTATAACCGATAAGAACGAGGAAATGAACGAAAATGCTGAAAGCTGTTATTTTGAGCTTTCCTCCTTAAAGCTCAAATTGGTTCCCACAGCAAGTGCAAACTATGTGTTCTCAAATGCTGCAGTAGGTGATACTGAAACAAGAATCTGGTGGGGAGACGAATACGTTGAAACAAGCGGAAAAACCCTTGCGGACAACAACCCGGATGTATCGGACCCATGGGATTTACTTTCATTTTGTTATGCTCATGGTGCAGGATATGATGCAACGGGATTCTGGTACAGAACACCGGGAAATCGTGATGTAAGAATCCCCGGTAACAACGGATTCTCTTTTGAAATCATCGTTCCGAAGGATGGATTCTACCGCCCAACACTCAGCTTTGACTATGCATCGGGCGGAAGAATAGTCAGCGTGTATATGTTTGACAAAGCGACAGCCGAAGCCCGTGGCTTTAATATGGCAACCCAGTCGGGCATAATTTCAACGGTTTACGGTATGGCACCGGTTGGTACATATGACTCCTATGACCTTAACGGTGCAAACGCAGGCTTTGATATGATGGGAGTAACAACCCTTCCGGCGGTAGAGCTTAAAGCAGGCAGCAACTATCTTGTGTTTGCGATGACGGATTTAAGCCCCAAGGATGATACAATCGGACAGCCTCACCTTGAGATAAGAAGCCTTTATCTCGAAGAAATTGCGGAAGAGGATGTTGATGTGTATACCTATGACTTCAAGAGCTATACCAACAACTCCGGAATAGGCATGATAAAGAATTATCAGCTCACAAAGAACTGGAAGTATAAGAGCCTTTCGGAAACGCTTCTTGAAAGATACAACGCAAACGCCGCTACCGTGAGAATAATGCACCCTTATGGTATTCAGGCACAGACCTCGGACGGGGAATGGATGGCACTTTCCCTTGATATCCCCTATGGTGGCTACTATGTGGCAGACTTTACGAATATGGTGGGAACTTCCGGCGGTGCGGCAGATATTTATCTCTCACCTTTGTCGGAAGCCGAGGAAAACCGTATGGATGAAAAATACAGGCTTGGCGAAGTTGAGTTTGGCGCATATGAAACTAAGTATAATGTAAAGACTGCGCTCCGTGCAGTAAAAGTTGATGATGCAGGTGAATATGTGCTTGTTCTCAAGGCAAAAAACAGCGAAATTACGGGGAAAGCCAATATTCAGCCCACATCGATCACGCTTACAAAAACCGGAATCACAGGAGCGGCTCTTGAATATTCCGGAGATTATCTCAGAGTCGGTGCAACGGAAGAAGCTGTGCTTGAAATAAACACAAGCAGCGGAAAATCGGTTGAGCTCGCAGGTGCAAAAGTGACCTATGAAAGCTCCGATGATAACATTGCAACAATCGACAAGGACGGCAATATCACGGGAATCTCCGCAGGTAACGTAACCTTCACCGTTACAGTGGAAATCGGAGGAGACACATTCTCCGACACATTGGATGTTCTTGTAAAAGAAGTAGCTTATACTCACGCGGAGGTTAACCTCAAAGACAATGAAGTCCTTTATGTGGGCGGAGAAAAAGAGCTTTCGGCAAATGCCTGCTTCGACGATGGCTCGGTGGCAAAGGAAAAGGAAGTTTCCGTCCGCTATGAATCCGATGCCACAGGCGTTGCTGTGATTGAAAACGGAGTTGTGAAGGCAATTTCCGAAGGAGAGGCAAACATCACCGCATATGTAAGTCTCGGCGGAAATGAAAAGTCAGTCACAAGAAAGATAAAGGTTGAGGCGGTTGCTTTGGCATCCATAAAAGCAAAAACAGAGGATTCCATAGTTTCATCCCTTGACCGTGACGGCTCAAAAATTATCGTTTCGGGATATAATAACGACGGAAGTGATGCAGATATCACAGGTGCAACATACACCTATGAAAGCCTCACACCCGATGTTGTTCTTGCAGACGATGAGGGTAGCGTATACTACGTAAGCCGTGGCAAGGGTCAGGTAAAGGTAACTGCCAATATCAACGGGCTTAAGCTTGAATGTGTATGCGATGTCACCTCAAGCTCCGAAAAGACAGAGCCCACCATATATACAAATGAAATGCGTGCAATGGCACTTAAGAATGCAGAAAAGCACAACTGGGCACGTGATCTTGTAAAAACAGCGAAAAACAATGCGGATAAGTACCTTGAAAATATCGAAAAGATTTATGAGCTTATTCCGGCGGAAGGCGTGCCGAGAGGTCTTTCTATGACCACCGTAAACGCACCGGCAGAGATTCTCAATATATGTCCGTACTGCAAGACAAACCTGGCTCAGAACTATAGCGGTTATGCTTGGATTGTAAATCCGACACGCAATCCGTGGAAGGTTCAATGCCCCGAGTGTAAGCGACTTTTCCCGTCAAATGACTTTGAGCTTCTCTACAAACGAGGACTTGACGAAAACGGCGAATATAATCACGAGCTTGCAAAAGAAAACAATGCAATCGCAGTTGCAAACGGTGAGAAGGATGCTCTTCGCAACGAGCTTTACCGCGATGTAGGTGAAGCACTTGGAGTTCCTGCCGATAAAATTGATACATGGATGGTGGATGATGGTTTCGGATGGTCTCCCGATGATATGACCTACGGAACAAAAACTCTTCCGAAGTTTACTCCCGTTGGATACTATGCACACACCTTCTGGGACAAAAACGGAAACTCGGGTTCATTCCTTGCAAGAGCACTCAATGACCTCCGCGATGCATATCTCTACACGGGAGATGTAAAGTACGGTCGTGCAGGTGCAATCCTCATTGACCGTGTTGCGGATGTTTATCCGAGCTTTGACCTTTCAAAATACAGTCAGAATTATTCAAACTCCCACGGAGGAAGAAGAAGCGGAAAGACTGTGGGAAGCATCTGGGAAACATATGTTCTTGATTCTCTCATCCGTGCATATGATGCATTCTATCCGATGATGGATGATCCGCAGGTTGTTTCATTCCTTTCACAAAAGGCAGCGGAAAAGGGTCTTTCAAACCCGAAAACAACGGGAGATATGATCCGTGAAAACTGTGAAACGGGAATACTCCGTGAAGCATTTAAGGGTGCACAGGAATGTAAGGTCATCGGTAACTTCGGTATGCATCAGCTTAATATCGCTCTTGCGGCAGTAGGTCTTGATATTGAGGCTGAAACCAATGAAATGTTTGACTGGCTCGGACGTGAGAGCAAGTCAACAACTGCGAGAGTAACGGATCAGTATTACGGAACTGCACAAACAGTATACACAGGTAATTCCGGCGGTGAAATGCTCATTAAGTATATCCGTGATGTTGACCGTGACGGCTTCGGAAATGAAGTCGGTATCGGATACAACAGAATATGGGTTATAAACGGTATTGATATTGCAGAGCTTATTTACCGCTACGGTGCAGAAAGTGACTTGAACCTCTTTGAAAATCCCAAGTATGTAAAGATGTTCAATTCCATCATCAAGGAAACCCTCGGTAACGGCTACAGTATCCAGCTCGGTGACTCCGGAGGTACTGCAACAACAGCCCTCTACAGCACTGCCGATGAAACTCTCCGTGCATTCAATATGCTCAAAGATCCACAGCTTGCAAAGAACTATTATTATACCGTTGGCGGAGACCTTGATGAAGTATATATCGATATGTTTACCGATAATGACAATCTGAAGACTGAAATCCTTGATGCAATAGAAAATTACGGTGAGCTTAAATTTGAGAGCGAAAATCTCACAGGCTTCGGTCTTGGTATCCTTCGCGGAGGAAGCTTTATAAAAGCTCCCGGAACGGGAAATGAAGCTGAATACCGTTACGACACCTGGATGTCCTACGGAATAACGAATCAGTCACACGCACACAAGGATATGCTGCAGCTCGGTATTGATGCATATGGCTTCAATATGACGCCTGACCTCGGATACCCCGAAGCAACAGGCAATACTGCAAATCGTATGCAGTGGGTAAACAACACAATTTCTCACAATACAGTTGTTGTAAACGATGCAAAACAGCTTGGAATAACAGGCGGTAACCCCCTACACTTCGACGATTCGGGCAAGGTAAAGCTTATGGACGTTGAGGCACCGGGTGCATATGCGGAAACAAGCATTTACCGAAGAACCGCAGTTACAATTGAAAAATCCGCCGAGGTAGCATACACGGTAGACTTCTTCCGTGTAAAGGGTGGTTCAAGTCACACATACAGCTTCCATACCCAGGGCTATAAGGGCTATACAACCGATGATCTCACTCTCGTTCCTCAAGCCGATGAAGAAGGAAACTATGTGGGAACATACGCAGGTCGCGATGTGCCATACGGTGCTGACCCCAACACTCCGGAGGGCGAAGCGGCAGACTGCATAACAAAGTATCCGAGAGGATATACATGGCTCACAGAGGTTGACCGTGCAGAAAATATAGAAAGCGGCAACTTCTCCGTAAACTTTAAGCTTACCGACTATAATAAGCAGGTTTCCGATTCAAAGAATCTGAACCTTAAGTTCACGGCCCTTAACGACTGGACTCCGAGCAGTATAGGACTTATGACCGGTTATCCGCCGAGAACTGCAGGTCATAAGCATATTCCGGGTCTTGACTATATGCTCATTCACCGCACAGGCAACAGTCTTGACACACTCTTTACCTCGGTCATTCAGCCGTATAAGGGCGAGGAATATATAGAAAATATGTATTCTGTTGACGTGGCTGTAAAGAACGGCGTTCAGGAGAAGGAAGATACGGTAAAGGCAATCAAGGTAGAACTCAAAGACGGAAGATGCGATTATATCGTATATGCAACAAACAATACCGTCACCTATACCATAAAGGACGGCGAAGAAAAGGTATTTGATTTCCGTGGCTTTGTAGGTGTTTATTCAATAAATGCCGATGGAGAAAATGTCTATTCTTACATCTGTGACGGCGATATTATCGGAGAAAGCAAAACAACTTCCGCATATACCGGTAAGGTTTCCGATTTCACAACAGAGCTTACGGATAAAAACAGCATAACTGTTAAGTTCGATGGTGAAGTTGACCTTGAAAATCTCAAGGGCAGATATGTATATGTACAAAACGATGGTGTTCAGAACGGTGCTTACAGAATTCTTGATGCCACGGCTTCGGGAAACAACGTAGTTCTTGACCTCGGTAATACAAGCCTTATCAGAGGCTTTGTGAAAGTAAGCGACTTAAGCCTCGGCTACACCTACAATATCGCAAAGGAACAGAAGGTATACATACCGCTTTCCGAAATGAAAAATCCGGCACCTGTTTTTGACGCTGTTTCCGATAGCTTTACGGCAACGGCAGGTAGTATGCTCTCGTTGAAGGTTAATGCCGAAAGCCCACTCGGTCAGATTGTCACCTATGAGGGAACCGCACTTCCGAGAGGTGCTTCAATTGATGGAGCAACAGGCGCCATCACATGGAAGCCAATGTCTTCGCAGATAGGAGAAAACGGATTCCTCATTACCGCCGTAGACGAGGACGGAAGAGAAAGCACGATTACCTTTGATGTTACGGTTTACGGCTCAACTACCGGACCTTCCGGAAGCGGAACAACAACTCCCGGAACAGACGGAGACACAGAAAATAGTGGTAATACAGGAAACAGCGGTAATACCGGAAGCTCCGGAAATAACGGTGTAGCAGGAGGAAACGGCGGTGGCGGAACAGATACTTCGTCAAAACCGGAGGATTCTGAAAAGCCGTCAACGGGCGGAGATGAAAATGTCCGTTTCATCGACCTCGGAAACCACGCATGGGCAGAGGACGCAATCAATGCTCTTGCAGAAGAAGGAATTATCAAAGGAACGAGCGAGAATACATACTCACCTGCGGCGAACATAACAAGAGCTGATTTTGCAATTCTTTTAGTCCGTGCCTTTGAAAAGACTTCTGATAACACCGAAAACTTTGACGATGTGCTTGAAAGCGATTACTTTGCAAAAGAGCTTGCAATCGCCCGAAACACACGCCTTGTCGGCGGAATCGGAGATAACAAGTTTGCACCTCGTGAAAATATCAAGAGATGCGATATGATGCTTATGGTCTACCGAGTCCTCAAGGACACAGAAACCCTTGTAGGGGCGGATATCATCCGCCCGCAATACGCCGATTTTGACTCCGTCCCCGACTACGCAAAAGAAGCAGTATCTGCACTCATCTCGGCAGGTATTGTAAATGGCAAAAACAACCTAATCGCACCCAACGACAACACGACAAGAGCCGAAGTTGCAGTACTTCTTAAGAGAGTTCTCGACTTTGTAGAAAAATAACTAAAAAACAAGCAACGGATGTTTCGTCCGTTGCTTTGGCGTGTCGAAAAACTTTCGACACGCTGGGAGGCTGTCCAAAAAGGTGTGAGATTTTCCGAATGGAACCCGAAGGTGTATGTTGATACATCGAGAGGTGACACTTCGGGAAAAACAAGCGAAAAAGTCCTTGAAACTCGAT
>JAFSEA010000027.1 GCA_017435965.1 Oscillospiraceae bacterium | reverse complement strand
CTTCTGGTTCTGTGTTTTGACGAAAAATCAAAGCTGATTTCGTGGAAAACCATTCACGAAGGATCAATACATTCTTTGGACATAAGTGTTCGCAAGATTGTAAGTTATGCAGTAAGCACTGAGGCATCTCGTGTCGTTGTTGCACATAATCATGTGGATGGTATATTGCATCCATCCCGTGCCGATCTTGATTCAACCGAAATGCTTTTTGATGTTCTTGCCAATATGGGAATCACATTGGTTGATCACATAATAACTTGCAACGGAGAATATCTGTCTCTTGCAAAATTCAGAGGCGTGAAATAATGAAAATGATGAAAAAATGCCATTGGAATTCCAATGGCATATTTTTCTATATAATCTCAATATATCCGTATTTTGAAAGATACTTTATTGCATCAATGTATCCGTCGACAGCTTCTTCCGTGACGGGTTTTCCGCATTCCCACATTGAACGGAGAATAAGTGTGCGGAGGTCTGTTTTTCCGTCCATGGCAGAAAGTATAAGTCCGAAAGGTCCGTAAAGAACAGTATCGGGAAGAAATTTTCTTTCACTTTTCGGAACACGGATAAGGTCGTGGGGGAATCCCGTAACGGCACGTCGTGCAATGATTTTTGCGGCTTTTTGGAGTGCCGGAAAATCTTCAACAGGCACCGTCGGCTCTTTCACAGATGAGACTTTACTTGCCGCAACATCAATTTCGGGGATATCGGCAATTCGCTTAAAATCAAGAATGTGTGAACGTTCTGCCTCAATAAAGTGTGATATTTTTTCAGTTGAGACAGAGCCTTCATTTGAAAGTGCCGTTTCAACTCTCTCGTTTGCAAACTTTATTGCACTTTCAAGATATTCGGGAATATACTCTGCACGGCAGGTTGCCATTCGGTAAAGCCACAACGCATAAAGCGTGTATACCCTGTGTGTTTTCTCCTCGTCAAGGAAATCGTTTGACTGGATGGAATTGTGATGATAGTCATCTGCCTGATGCTCTGCCCACACAATGGGAACGCCAACAGTTGAGTCACCGAGGAAAGCATCGTCACAATAAAAATATGTGCGGCTGACTATCGTTTCCGTTTTGGGGAAGGTTTTTATATAGTTATCGAGGGCATAGTGCAGAATACAATTTCCCAAAAACGGAGAAGAGAATGGGGAAAGATGGATTGTAAAATCCTTGTCCGTTTTCTCTATCGGCGGAACATCTATGTTCATACCTCCGATAACTTTATCGCTTAAGTTACCTCCCAAATACTCTGCTATAGCGGCATAACCGTAAAGCTCCATGGCAAAAACAAGACGGATTGAATATTCAAGCTCGGGAAGAACACCTTCGGCTATGAGCTTCTGTATATGCTTTACTGCGGCAATTTCCATAATGACGCTTGCGGAATTGTCGGCAATAAAAGGCTCATAGAGATGGGCGATCATCCAGATTTCTTCTTTTCTCTTTCCGGGGATAAGAGCCGAAACTGCGTGGATTTCGTCCTCATATCTTTTTCCGTCGGACTCAACAAGAACTTCAACGCTTCCGCATTTCAGCGCATCGTGAAGCTTTCTGCCGATTCGGGGAGATACGGAAAAACCTATAAAATCACGATCCTCGCATTGAACGTGCCAATGCATGGTATCATCCGTTGCGGCATTCTGCCACTCTATGCAGTCGGGGGTGTCCTTCGCACCGGGAAGGTGTGAGCTTACATATCCGATTGCACCACGGTCAAGGAGCTCTGTGATAATCGGAGACCTTGCACGGGTGGTGGGATTTAAAAGAATCATTGCATCTTTGCAATCTGCCCCCGTCTTCATCGCATCCTCCGACACAAGTCGTGCCTTGATTCCGCCTTCGGGAGTTGACACCGAGTGTTTCACAAGAGAAATGGGCATCTTCTCAAAATCGGCAATAACGGGGTTTTCAAATTCAATGGGAGAGCTTATGACCGTAAGTTTTCCTCTTGTTGCAGACCAGGCAAGGGGAGTGCGCTTGTCCTGATAAACGGTTTTTCCGTCGGCAGGAAAGGTGAGAAGCTCCGCATCAAAGCCTTCACTTTTGAGAAGGTCATACACATATCTCGCAGACTCTTCATACTCCTTGAAAGTCTGACCCTCTTCAATGGTGTTGAGCTTTTTGCTCTCACGGACTATCCAATCCGTGTCGGCTGTTTCATAAAACATCCGAAGCTCCTCTTTGGGTGAATGTTTGAGAGTCATAAAATCACCCCTTTGTTATTTTGAAAAATCAATAAGTGCTGCCTTGTCAAGCTTGTCATAGCTTGCAATAAATTCTGAAAGCTCTTTTGCAATCTTCTTTGCACCGCCGACTTCGTTGCTCTCAATGTTGAGGGGAAGAAGCGGATCGTGGAGAGATAAGCGTAGTAAGAACCAACCGTTGCCGTGATTTTCATCAAGGTTTACACGAACACCCTCAAAGTTTGACGGAGCAAGTGACCAGCTGTCTTTCTTCTCTGCATATGCAGTAAGCTCATCAATAACCGACTGACCATATGCCTTAAAATCATCAAGAAGAATGTTCATGCGGAATTCAACACTCTCTGCAGGCTCTTCAAGAGAAGCGATGAGAGATTCAAGTGTATATCCCTCGCTCTTTCCCCGTGCAAGCTCAATGAGGAGCTTTGTAACGATGTATGCGCCGTCGTCGAGGAAATAGTTTTCTTTAAATGCACCGTGACCCGAGGTCTCAATTGCAAGCTGACTGTCTTTTCCTTCGTTGTTGAGACGGATTGATTCGTTTATAACATTTCTGTAGCCGCGCTTGAAGCGGTGATGAACTCCGCCCTTTTCCTCAATGAACTTTGCAAGCCCCGTTGAGGTGATGGAGTCTGTAACGATGGTTGTGCCGGGATGCTCACGGAGAAGAATCGCAGAAAGCATTGCTATAATGCGGTTGCGATTGAGTTCACTTCCATCGGAAAGAACTGCACCTGCACGGTCAACGTCTGTATCGAATATAATTCCGAAATCAGCACCGACTTCACGTACTGCTTCTGTGATGCTTTCCATTGCCTCTTTGTTTTCGGGGTTGGGGATGTGGTTGGGGAAAGAACCGTCGGGCTCGAGGAATCGGCTTCCTCTTGTGTCGGCACCGAGGGGAGCAAGCACTTTATCAACATAGAAGCCACCTGCACCATTTCCTGCATCCACAACAATCTTGAAGCCTTCAAGAGGCTTTTCAAGACCTGTTGCACTTCTTATCTTGTCGGCAAGAATTTTTGAATATGTATCCATAAACTCGCCTGTTACGATTTCACCGCCACAAAGTCCGGTTTTCTCATTGCTCTCTGCATAGGCGAGGATTTCCTTAATATCCGATCCTTCAAGACCGCCGCCGGCTGTGAAGAACTTAAATCCGTTGCGGTTAAAGGGGAGGTGGCTTGCAGTAATCATAACAGAGCCGTCAAATTCATAACCCTCGGTGATAGTGGACATAAACATTGCAGGGGTACTTGCCATACCAAAGTCGGTGACCTTGATGCCTTCCGCTGCCATAGCGGAGCAGAGCCAGCCTGAGAGCTTTTCACCGGAAAGGCGTGAGTCACGACCTACAGAAACACGGATATTTTCGTCCTTTCCGCTTTTTTTCATAATCCAGAGAGCAAAACCGCGACCGATATCACGACATACCTTTTCTGTAAGAGTTATGGGCTGACCTTCAATTCCGTCGAGCGCAACACCTCTGATGTCGCTGCCGTTGCGAAGCTTCTGATAATCCATTTTATATTCCTCCGATTCATTTTAAATTCATACTTAACATTGTAGCACGGATGCCGGTAATAATCAATAATTTTACATCTGTTGAAAAAGCAAAATTATTATATCGTTTCCTGATATTCTTTGATATAATTAAATAAAAAAGTAAAAGGGGTCTGAAAAATGCTTATAACAGATAAAAATGAATTACAGAAGTTTGGTTCTTCATACAGAATGTGGCAAGGAATACCGGGAATCGAGGTAACTTCAGGTGGAAGGATTTATTCAACTTTTTATTCCGGAGGAGTAAAGGAAGAATTGAATAATTTTGTTGTTTTATTAAGATCTGATGATGGCAAAGAATTTGGTGAACCTATTGCGGCAGCATTTAAAGAAAATTATAGATGCTTTGATTCATGCCTTTGGATTGACCCTCTGGGAAGACTTTGGTTTACATGGTCTTGTGCACCTGATATTGCTGTATACGGAGTCGTTTGCGATAATCCGGATGCGGATGAGCTTTCTTGGAGTGAAGTTTTCAAGATAGGCAAAGATGTTATGATGAATAAACCCTGTGTCCTGTCGAGTGGAGAGTGGCTTTTTCCGATAAGTGTATGGCCATCATATCTCAGCACGGTCGAGGGAAGAGCACCTGAGGAAGACTCGGACAGAAGACCATTTGCTTATAAATCAATAGATAACGGCAAAAGTTTTGTGAAGTTAGGCGGAGCAGAAATAGATAAGAGATCGGCTGACGAACATAAAATCATTGAACTTCTTGACGGAAGGCTTGCAATGTTTATAAGAACAACCTACGGAATAGGTGTTTCATACTCATTTGACCGTGGTAAGACATGGACTAAAGGTGAGGATTCAAAGCTTGGCGGACCTTGCTCGCGCTTTTTTATAACGCGTTTAAAATCAGGAAGAATTCTTCTTGTTAATCATTTTAACTTTACAGGCAGAAGCCATCTTACTGCAATGCTTTCAGAAGACGAGTGCAAAACATGGAAGTATAAACTTCTCATTGATGAACGAACAAATGTTTCATATCCCGATGCAAAAGAAGCTGATGATGGATATATCTATATAACTTATGACAGAGAAAGAGGAAACTATCTTGACAGTATGGATAAGGTATATGCATCGGCGAGAGAAATTTTATATGCAAAAATAACAGAAGAAGACATAATCAGCGGCAAGCTTGTTAACCCAAACAGCCGCCTTAAGTGCATCATTTCAAAATTGGGAAAATACGCATATGAAGATAAAAATCCGTTTGAAGAGGCAAAACGCTTTTCCGTGGGAGAATTGACAGAAAGACTTTTTGACAAAAGCAATGGTGAAGTGGTTTCTTTCATTTTTGACCATTATCAAATTAACTGTATCAATATGCAGATGCTTGATGTTACAAAGCTTGACGAGCTTATCGAACACCTTGACTCGGATGGGGCGGACAGAAAAAAGACTATTCATTCAATTATTGAACTTGTCCGTTCCGTGACCGATTCAGATAAGAATGAAGCCCCCGTTGTCGATGAAATCAAGCGAATTGCAGAAGAAAATATTTCGGAAGATATTTCTGTCGGAGATATGGCAAAAATAATCGGAATAAGTATGCATTATATGTGTCATCTGTTCAAAAAGACGACGGGAATAACCATCGGCGATTACAAGAAAGAGCTCAAGATAACATACGCAAAAAAGCTTCTTGTAAACACGGATAAAAAAATAAGCGAAATTACCGGGCTTTGCGGTTTTGGCAGTGACAGTTATTTCTCTAAAATATTCAAAGAGGCTGAAGGTGTTTCACCATCCGCATACAGAGAACTGAAGAGGATTTAACCAAGATTAAAATGGGGGAACGGTATGAAAAATGAAGTGATACAAAAAATTATCGAAGAAAAGATAATTGTTATAGTTCGCAATGTTGAAAAGGCTAAAATCATTCCTCTCGTGCAGGCTATGCATGATGGCGGAATACGCTTGATTGAAGTAACCTTTAGTGCTGACGGAAAAGAAAGTGATGAAGCTGTTGCCGAAAAAATTTCTCTTATATCAAAAAGCTTTGAAGGGGAGATGACAGTCGGTGCAGGAACGGTGCTTACTGAGGCACAGGTAAAACTTACTCATGAGGCAGGTGGCAGCTTCATAATATCTCCTGATACAAATGCAGAAGTAATAAGAGAAACAAACGAACTGGGAATGGTATCAATTCCGGGTGCATTCACCCCCACGGAAATTCAAACGGCTCACAGGGCAGGTGCGGATTTTGTCAAGCTTTTTCCTGTTGCCAATATAGGTGCAGGTTATGTCAAGGCTGTGAAAGCTCCTCTTTCTCATGTCAGACTTCTTGGCGTTGGCGGAGTAGATGAAAGTAATATGGAAGAGTACTTTAAGGTGGGATGTTGCGGATTTGGAATAGGTACGAATATTGTAGATAAGGAAAAAATACGCAATAACAACTTTGCAAAAATAGAGGAACTTGCAAAAAAGTATGTGATGGCGATAAAAAAATTTCAATCTTAAAACCGGGATTGTCATATTCGTAAAAAATCTCATTTTGAAGGTTTTGTATCATATTTTACCGTGACACAAGAGAAAACTTATGCTACAATGTAGTAAAAAATTGCAAGGGTGGATGTGTTGTATGCAAAAGAATTTATGGGATGCAAATTTAAGCTGGTTCTGGCTCAATGATGAGCAGATTTTTAAATATACACAAGAGGATTTTGACCGTCAGGCGCAGATGATGAAGGATAACGGAGTGACCGATGTTGAAAACTTCGGCATAACCCATTTCCGATTCACCTTCTATCCTTATTGGAAGGAAATCATCGAGGCTGTCCGCAAGGTGGTTGTTGCCTGCCATAAAGTTGGACTTCGTGTACACGAGCACGCAAGCGCACATCTCACCTTTGCTTTTCTGTCGCCGAACGGCTGGAAGCAGTTTGAGAATATGCGCGCAACTTATAGCTCAGGCGGTCCCGTAAGCTATGACACGTGGAAGAAAATTTTCCCATTCCTCACCACCGATTTTATGATTGAGGGCAAGAATATAAGAACATTCCTGCAGATAGACGGCGCAACAGGTGAGCCTGTTGTAAACCGCTATGGCGCATATGCACTGTGCTTCAATAACCCGGACTACCGCGAGGTATATTTCAATCATATGAAGGATATCTGCAAGACGGGAATCGACGGTATTATGAATGACGATATCCAGTTTTTTGGAGAAAATGCCTGCGCCTGCGAGCATTGCCGCAAAAAGTTCTTTGAAAAAACGGGCTATACTCTTCCGTCTCCCGAGAACTGGGATAAGTTTATAAATAACTATGATGACCCCGTTTTTGTTGCGTGGAAGATGTTTAAGTTTGAGAGCACGGCAGAGATGTACCGCGATCTCACAAGGCTTTATGAGTCCGAGGGCGTTTCTCTTATGCGCTGGAACTATGCCTCAACGGTTCTCCGCGAAAACAACTCCTTCTATTCTTTTGACCGTTGCCTGGATATGTGGGATGTTATAATGCAGGAAAACTGCTTCTCCTCCGTTATGAAGGAATCATATCCCGACTATTTCGCGGAATCTGTCCATCGCTTTGCGGCGGCAGAACGACGCGGTGTTCCGTCTATGTCGCTTTTCTATCCGGATCGCCCCGATAACGTGTACTTTGCCTGGGCACTTTCTCGTTCCTGGGGGCAGATGTATACGGGAACACACGAAGGTCACGATATTTCCGATCTTGAAAAGCCTTACCGCGATTTTGAAAAGAAATATTCAAAATATTATACTATGCCGAAAAAATACCGTGATCTGAGCTTCTATTTTTCTCTTAAAACCCGTGATTGCATAGCAGATCCGCATGAATATTCATATCGACTTATGGCAGGACTTCAGGGTGCATATTTTTCAAACCTCGGCGTTGATATGGTTATGGAAAATGACAGCGTGGAAGAACTTTGCCGTCATAAAATTGTAGTCGCACCTGATGTTCTGGTACTTGACGATGAAGAGCTTGCAAACTTGGGTGAATATGTAAGACGTGGCGGAACTCTCTTTATAAGCGGACAGTTTGCAATAAAGCGGTCCGATGTAAGCCGGAGAAGTGAAAAAGAGCTTTCAGATACCTTAGGTGTTGCATTTTCAAAAGATTCGGAAACAGCTTTCGGCAGCGGAAAAATCATACATACAAGCAAGCAAATCCCGATGGAGCTTTTCCAGGAATGGGTGTGGGCAGAACGTCGGCAGGAAATCCCCGAATCCGGAAAAACAATACCTTCAAAGAGAAAAGAACAGAGAGCTTTCATTAAAGAAATGTTCTCTTGTATAGTAAAAGAACCGAAGCTTTCGGTCACTTGTGAAAATGAAGATGTCATCACAACTGTATTCAAAACTTCCGGTGCTCTCAGTATTCACCTTATGAACCTTAAAAACACAGTTTCTGAAAACGAAGGAATTGTCTGGCACACAGATATTATCAAGGATTTCTCAAAAGACGGCGTAAAAGCTCCGGAAATTCAGTTGTCTGTAAAGCTTTGTGATGGTTTTGTGCCAAAAACAGTGCGTATTGCAAGTCCTGAAATTGAAAATGAGCTTCCGCTTTCCTTTGAGGCTTCGGGTGATACTGTAAGAATCTGCGTTCCTGAAGATATTTTCTCGGGCTATGCTCTGGTTATTGCAGAATAAGACACAGAACAGACAAGTATCAGATTTTACATATTTTGTATCACATTTTAACGTGACAGCGTGTGCCTGATATGTTAAAATTTAATTAAGAAAGCATATCTGCATATACGGATGCTTGTTCGCAAGGCGGGTGATAAGCTGTGGCGAGAAAAGTGTATAAAAAGACCGATGCCGTAAACTTTTTTACTATCGAAAAATTTGTTATGTTCAATGAGTATAAGGTGGATTTTCCTCTGCCGTATCCTCCCGAGCGTCACGATTTTTTTGAGTTTCAGTATGTCATAAAGGGAAGCAGGACAAGTAAAATTGACGGCAAGGAGATTGTTATAAAGCCGGGGCAGTATTATATGGTGCCTCCCGGTGTGGTTCATAGCCTTTTTTCTGCAGAAGATGATACCGAATGCTTCATTATGGGCTTTACTGTTCTTCGCACGGAAGAACTTTATATGCTTTCCTCACGGGTTATGGAGCTTTCCGAAGATGAAAAGGAGCTTGTTGCAGAGCTTGCCGAGGAAAGTCGTGAATGCTTTGAGCTTATGCCCGAAACAAGCGTTGATTCGGGTAGCCGCATTCGTGATGGGATAACAAAAGGAAGGGTTCAGACCTTAAAGAACAGAGTTGAGATTTTCTTTATAAAGCTTATTGAAGCACAGATGATGGAAAGTGATGGGAAAAACTTTATTTCTCATCGTATGTCGATAGACGAAAAGGTTATGTCGTTTTTAAAGACTCATGTTACCGAAAGGGTTACTCTTTCGAGAATAGCAGAAGAACTGTCTTTGAGTGTTCCTTATATCCGCCGTGAATTTACGAAAAAGTACGGCAGGGGAATAATAGACTATTTTATTGATATGAAAATTGAGCGTGCAAAACAGCTTATCGAAGAAACGCCGCTTAATTTCACACAGATAGCGGAATATCTTTCTTTCGAGTCGGAAAGTCATTTTTCAAAGACGTTTTCAAAGCGTATGGGAATGACTCCCGGTGCATACTTAAAACGTATCAAAGAGTGAAAAGCTCTGATATAGATATAAAATAACAGGAGGAAAAGAAAATGAAAAAAGTATTATCCCTTATCCTCGCAGCAGCATTGGTTATCGGACTTATCCCGGCAGCTTTTGCAGCAGAGGTCGAGACCGGAAACGGAAATGAATGGGTGTTCAATTTCGCTTCACATGGATTGACAGAAGACACGCGTATGTATAATCCGGCAACTACAGAAAGCGAAGCTTGGGCTATTGAAAGCGAAGCAACGGTTGCTGGAATTTCGGATAGCTGGGGCTTTTCAAATCAGGCAAGCTTGTCGGATAATTTTCTGAAAGGAGATTTTATTTATATCAACTATGATGCAACAGCATCAACACCT
Source organism: Oscillospiraceae bacterium (assembly GCA_017435965.1). Taxonomy (GTDB): domain Bacteria; phylum Bacillota; class Clostridia; order Oscillospirales; family JAAYXM01; genus SIG480. Next base: position 76,934 of record JAFSEA010000027.1, on the reverse strand, counting down.
GCTATTGATATATCAGACGCCGACAGGGCAAGGGCAAAGGCTCTTTCTCTCGAACTTGTCGCGGATACATCGGGAGAATTCTTTCCGAATATTACATATGTAACAGATCCTTCCGGAGCAAAATATGAGCTTTATTTGATAAATAAAAAAGATAAGACATTATATGAATGGGAAAAGAATTATGCTATCAAAGCGGCTCGTATTCAATTTGCGAGTCTTGATTCAAAGTATCGTATAGGAACAATCAATACGTACGGTGAGGGTGAGTTGAGAACAGAAGCTTTCCCTAAAAAAGAAATTGAGGCAGGAACGTATTATTTTGTTATTGTTGCAAACGGTGTTGATGATAACTGGAAAGGTGATACAACAATAAAAAGTGGAAAACAATATGGTTCTTTGAAGCTTGTTTCATTTGCAATGAAGGATAGTGCATCCGCATTAGCCCCGTTTTATAAGTATAATATTTCAAAAACAGTGTTGAGTGATACATATGAAACTGATTATCCTGATTATTCAACAGCTGCAAATGGACATCTTAGATACATAAGCTGGGAAGAAACTATAAGTGGAAAAACTCCTGCGATAGACACGGCTAAAACAGATGGTTTTGCGTTCACAGGAAGAAACTATAAACTCGACACAAGTCCGACTCTCTACGATGCCGGTTTTGCTTCTCATCTTAAGGTCGGTTTATATACTGCGGCGACTGATACTGCCGAGGCGGTAACAACATTATATTTTAATGAAGGTTATAACAAAAGACCATTCTGCCTGTTAAAACTTAACGTTCCGATTGGTGGGGAATACAAAGTTACTGCGTTAAATGCGTTTACTGCGGATACTGCGAAAACGGCAAGTAGTAGCAGGGCAAAAATAAGCAATAATTATGTGGAACAGGGTACTGTAGCAACAGTACATATGGTAAAAGCAACAACCGCTTGCAAGTATGATCAAAGTGGCACTAATAACTATGTAAACAATACAGGTTCATTGGGCTTTTCTGAAAATAGCAAGATAGGATCATATGATTGCAGAACACTTGCGGTAAGTGCTGATGCTCCGGTCGAAACAGAAATAGGAACAGTTGAACTTTCATCAGGCGAATACTATATTTTCTTTGATATTGATTCCGCAGCAGGAGAGGCCAACTCTCAATATTGGAATTATAAAAATGGATTGAACCAGCTCTTCCTTCTTTCAGGTATTGAACTCACTCCTGTATCTCCCACAGTTGCAGAACTTGAAGAAATTCAGTCCTCCTACGACTCGATCGTAAACGTTGATGCAGGCAATGCTGTTGAAAAAACTCCGGCAAATACAACATCAAATGTAAAAATCCTCTGTGGTGTAGATGCAACCACATTAAAGACGGAAGATATGGCTGTGGGTGCTGAAATTGCATATACAGCTCCCGAAAAAGACGGATATACATTCCTCTATTGGGCACAGGGAATCGGAGAATATAAGAAGATTGTTTCTTATGATACAAATCTCTCACTTAAGGCTGAAAAAGGTCCTATGTGGCTCACCGCTGTTTATGCAGACAATAGTGCCGAGAAAACAGATGTTGTTTTCTACAACGCAAACGGTGATGAAATCTCACGCAGTCAATATGAAGAAGGTGCAGTAATAACTCTTGAATCACTTCCGAGCCTTGCAGGCTTTGGAACTGCAATGGGCTGGACACTTGACACAGACGGCGAGACCTACACATCAGCAGATGAAGTAAAGGCAAGCGGAAGATTGATGCGCTTTGTTGCGGAATATGTCGATGAACCGTCCGAAACCTTTGATGTAACGGTAGCTAACGGAACTGTAGACAACGCCGCACCTGTATACGGTGAAACAGTAACAGCAACCGCAGCCTTAAGAAACGGAACAAAACTCTTTAACTATTGGGAAAAGGACGGAGAGATAGTAAGCTTCGACCTTTCCTATAGCTTCAAGGCATATAAGGATACAACCGTAACAGCGGTTTATAATGATTATCTTCCTGTTGCCGATACAATCAGAAAAATCATTATCGGAACGAGACTGGTAGGAACAGAAACTGCAGTTGTTGCAGAGTTTATCGGAGTTTCCGATGTAATCGAAAAAGGAATCCTTTTCGGAACAAGTCTTGACGATGCAAGCCATAAGGTTTCGATGAAGACAGAAGGAGATACATTCTCGGTAATTGATGACGTAACCGGAGATGCAGTCGGATATGCGATTCTTTCAAACGGAAACGTAATTTACAGTAAATAAAAACATAAGGGGAAGACTTGTTTCTTCCCCTAAAGTTGACTAAGGAGGAAAATTATGAAGAGAAGATTATTATCACTTATTCTCACAATCGCAATGGTGATTTCCATGCTTCCGGCGATGAGTTTATTTGCATCGGCAGAAAGCGAAAACATCGTGGATGAATACGTGTTCACGGCTCCGTCACACGGTTTCTTTGCTCTGACGGGTATGTACAACAGTACGACAACCTCCACGGATTTCACATTTGATTCCGCAAAAGACGGAATTACAAGCAAATGGGGGTTCGTTAATCAGGCTTCCGGCTCAACCGTTTCTGCCGATATAAATAATTTTTTGTGGACAGTAAACGTTGCCGATACAGCTTCCCCTGATTTTGATGGAACTCAGGCGACTGTCAGAACAATAATATTTGAAATTTCACCGTCTGAAACAGGAACTTTTGTTCCGAATGTAAGCTTCCTTACAGAAAATTCAGGTGGTAAGTATGATGTGCTTCTTTTTGAAGCTCCCGCAAGCTCGTGGCAATGCCCGACAATTGCTTACGGAAACAAGGCAATCAGAAATAATGTTGCCGCAAAGTATGCAACAACAAAGATTGGTTCTTTTGATGCATACGGAAACGGCGAGCTTAAAACAGTAAGCTTTGATAAGGTTTCTGTTGATTCAAGCAAGAAATATTATCTTGTTTTTCTTCACAACGGTGCAAATGCAAATGCGAAAAAAGATATATATTCATCAAACAGCAGATACTTCTATACTCTCAAGCTTCGTTCTTTTTCTTTTTCAAATGCGGCAATAAGTGAGAAAGAACCGATAGTATATGATATAACGCCAAATGCATACCACGAGGATGCAATAACAAACTACGGTGCACTTCAGGCATCAACTGCATCATCTCAGGGCAATGTGATTGATAATCTTGAGCTTATGTATGTAAGCTTCAAGGAAAAGATATCCGGCACAGCTCCGATGATAGATCTTGCAAAGACCGAAGGATATGAAATTCTCGGATGTGTTCCTCAGGACAACAGTCCGTTTATTGCGGATTCGGGCTATGCGGCACAGCTTAAAATAGCAAATGACAGCGCAGGAAACAACTATGAGGCAGAAAGCTATGCAACCAGACCGTGGTTTGTAATGAAGCTCAATGTCCCATATGGAGGCAGATTCAAGCTTTCGGCAGTCAATGCATTCACAAGCTCTCATTCTACGGTTGTAGGTGTCACTAACAGCGGCGAGCAGAAGAACGGCGCTGTAAAGGGTGTTTTTGATAAGGGTGTAGTAGCAAAGGTGTATTTCGGCAACGTAAACTTTGCAACAACCAATAAAGCTTCAAGCGGCACAATAACAAACGGTGCAACCTTCGGTGACTTTGTAGCTGTTGCTGATGAAGTCGGTTTTTACGATGTAAATAACCTTGCAACTGATGAGAATACCCCGTATGTAACCGATATAGGTTATATTGAAGTTCCCAAAGCGGGAGAATATTACCTCATGTTTGATGTTGATGCGGATTCCATTGCGAGAAATGCAAAGAGCTGGTACAGAAGTTCAACCACATTCCAGATGTTCCTTCTTTCGGGAATAACTCTCACTCCCGTTGATGAAACAAAGCCTGCATATACTCGTCTTGATCTCAACGGAACACATACGATAGGCAAGGACAAAACAGCACCTTCAACCTGGAGTACATATGGTTTTGATATAGTCCCTGAAAAAACAACAACGAATATTGCAAGAAAGAGCTCTGTTGCTCTTGCAAACGGAATGACCCTTCCTTATCAGCAGATTCAGATTCCGGGAGACCCGTGGCAGAACAGGGAAGAGGAAGATCGCGTAAATGCGATGTTTACCGTTCGCAAGAACTTTGCTGCAGCGGGCTACTACGCAATTGAAATGCTCGGATATAAATGGTATGCAGGTTCTGATTTCGCGATTTATGTAAACGGACAGTATGCCGGTGACTATAATGTTTACGAGGCGGATGCGGCTCTTTCTGTAGGAGAAAAGAAGCAACTTAACACACTTTATATTCCTGCAGGAGACGTTGAAATCTCCTTCCGCACAAGAGTAAAGCATTATGCAACACCGAACCTTCTTCCGATATGGATGGAGTTTACACCTGTTGAAAGTAAGCCTGAAACCGAAAAAGTTGAAGTTTCGGAATTCGGAAGAATTTCGGTGGGTAACACCACAGAACTTACTGCGCAGGTTAAGATGTCCGATGGTTCATACCGTGGCTTCGGTCTTTCCGACGATGCTTCACAAGATTTGAAGAATACTGTTTCTGTAACTGTTGAGAATGAGGATGTCGCAACGGTTTCGGATGTTAAATATGCACAGCCTGAAAATGAAACTGATATTGTGTTTGCGGTAAATGCAAAGACAGTAGGCGAAACAAATATTAAAATCACCGTAAATGTTGACGGTAATAATTCTTATACGGAAACAATTCCTCTTAAGACATATCCCGTTCCCGAGCTTGCAACTGTCAAGGTGTCAGTTGACAAAGAAACAATTCCTGCAACGAGAACGGCGACGGTTGCATATGAGCTTATAAGCAATCTCGAGGAAGAATGGACAGAGGAAACAGAAGTTTCTTTTGCAAGTAATAATGAGAACATTGCTACAGTTGACAGCGAAACAGGTGTTGTGACCGGTGTTTCAAAGGGAATAGCTGAAATTACGGTAACTGCAGTTTCAAAGGGAAAGCAGGTTACCGGAAGTGTTGATGTTGAAATTGAAGATGCTCCCGTGCTTGAAAGCATCACCGTAACTGCAGATAAATCGGTTCTTCTTCCGGGTGACACAGCTCAGATTTCTGTTGAAGGAATTATGAGCGATAGCATTGCGGCAGACATGAGTAGGTATACAGTTTCGTATAAGAGCTCAAACATCGCAACCGCAACAGTTGATAAGACAACCGGTGTTGTTACAACCATTGCGGCAGGTATGACCGTTATAACTGCAGAGGCTGAAAACGAGGACGGAACAAAGATATCGGGAAAGCTTACTCTCAATGTTTATGATACCTTCCCTAGCATTAAAGTAGATTTCTCCGAGAGCACATACAACGGCGATCGTTCTGCCCCCACAAAGACACCGGGATATACGATTGTGAGAGAAGAATCCGACACGACAATGTGGCGTCTCGGTTCTTGCACAAACACGGGCTTCAAGGCTGCGTATATCTGGGTACGAGGCGGTATGTGGCCTGCAACATCGAAAATTACAAACAATGCAGTTACGCTTCTTGTTGACATTCCGTATGAGCATGACTTTAACTTAAAGGTTCATGGCGGTGTTTGGAATGTAGGCGGAAAGTTCTCTGTATTCGTCGATGATGTGTATGCAGGTGACGTTAACTGCTATGACCCGGATGCCACGGCTATGTTTGACACCGGTGAACTGTCTCTTAACACACTTCACCTCACGGCAGGCGAACATAAGATTTCCTTCAGAGCACGTGAAAAGCATTATTCTGCAGGTGCTATCCTTGTAATAGGAACGATTGCGTTTGATCCCGTTGCAGAATCGGGAACAGTTTATGAAAAAATTGCGTATGAAATTCCCGAAGAAATTGCAATCGGCGAAACTGTACAGGGTACGGTTTATGCCTCAATGACAGACGGCTCGGCACTTCACTTTGGTATAAACAACGACGGAAGCTCCGATACTTCAAATTCTGCAGCGGTGAGCATCCTTGATACTGATGTCCTGGGTGTTTCGGGCTTTGCAAGCTACACTATGGGTAAAACAGGAAAGCTTCCCTTTGATATTACTGGAAAGGCAGAAGGACAGACTGAAATTTCTCTCAGCGTAACTGTTGGTGGTGTAACCTCAACCGAGACAGTCGTAGTGAGTGTAGTAGATGATCCCATCGCTTCGGTCACCGCAAAGACTGTTGCGGAGGAAGTATTCCTCGGTGATACAGCAATTCTTGAAGGTGAAGTAAAACTCAGAAGCGGAAGAATTATAAGCAAAGAAAATGCACCTATAACATATACATCTTCGGATGAAACTGTTGCAACTGTTTCCGGTGATGCAATCAAAACTCTTTCTGTAGGAAAGACGACTATCACGGCAACTGCAACATTTAATGGAGAAACAAAGAATTACAGTTTTGATGTAGAGGTTCTTCCGGAAGGAATGACCGATATTACGGCAACAAGCGGCGGAAGTCCCAGGATCCGTCTTACCGATGATGAATCGGACAGATATCCGCTTTACGTTTCGGCAACTACAAATCTCGGAAACGAGATGGATCTTTCGGATGCAGAAATTACAGCAACAGCACTTACTCCCGAGTTTGCAACAATAGCATATGAGCAGTATCCGAATGAAACAGGCGAATGGGCAAACTATATCCGACCTGTTGCAGACGGAACGGCACGGTTTGAAGTAACGGTCAAGGTCGGTGGAAGAATCCGCACAAAAGTCATCGAGATTCCCGTTGTTACGGCAAAGACGGAAGCAAGCTATATGACGGCTGAAAAACAAAGCATTGCAAGAGAAAATATCGGAAAATACGATTGGGCGAAGGCAACTGCCGATACATACATAAAAACTGCTGATAAGTATGTTGACAAGCTTGATGAGATTTATTCGCTTATCGCATCTCAGGAGGTTCCCCGAAGCTTCTCCGTAGGTGCTGAAAAAGACCCGTATATGTATACTTGCCGTTATTGCGGAGTAAATCTCCAGGAAAAGTACGGCAACTATCCGTGGGTACATAACTCAATAATCAGACCGTGGAAGATTCAGTGTCCGGACTGTAAACGAGTATTCCCAAGTAACGATTTTGAGAGCTTCTATAAGCTTGGTCTCAATGAATATGGTGAGTTTATTTATCAGGATGCCCTTGATGCTCATCGTGAGCTCTTTGGTGACAAGAGTGTGACAGAGCCCGGTGTGCAGAATAGTGCACAATGGAAGGCGTACTATGGCTATGGAGTTCCCGGAGGATATCTGACCAACAACCTTTATAAGGATGTCGAAAGCAGTACGACAATAAACTGCGGTCAGGGACTTCGCCCGGGTGAAACTGTGGAAACCTGGGGTGTTGATGACGGATATGGCTATGTTCCAAGCAAAGAGGACGGAGAGGCATATTTATCAGGAACCGTTGCTGAACGTCACCTCTACATTGCTGAGTTTATGCATTATGGTGTTTTCCACAACAAAACACCGGACAGCAACGGCGGCGTTCTTACAAACGCAATAGTAAACTGTGCTTATGCATATTATTTTACCGGTGAGAAGAAATATGGTCGTGTGGCGGCAATACTTCTTGATCGTGTTGCTGATCTCTACCGTGATTACGACATTAAAGCATTCGGAAACGATGTCTGGAACTCCGATGGTGGTTCAAATCAGGGAAAACGTCTTGGTTGCATTTGGGAATGTACTATTCTCACAAACGAAATCCCCACATATGATATGGTATATGATATGTATGAGGACAGTCAGGTTCTTAATTATATAGCAAAGAACAACAGAAGCAGATATGCAAAGCAGACGGCGGCACAGATTCGTCAGAATGTTGAGGATAACTTTATTCGTGGTGCTCTTGACGAAGTCTATAACCGCAAAATCCATGGTAACTTCGGTATGTCACAGAGAATCGTTGCAATGGCGGCGGTAATTCTCGATTCATACCCCGAAACACAGGAGTGGATTGACTATCTTATGGCTCCCGGCTGGACAACAGATGTTCCTGTTGTGGGCGGAGGCATAAATGAAGTGCTTATCGAGAAAATATGTGCAGATGGTCACAGTAATGAAGCGTCTGATTACGGACTCCTTTGGCTTAGCGGAGTAAGTATGGTAAATAACGTGCTTAGTGGCTATGATAAGTACGAAGGAATGAAGCTCTCAGAAAATCCGAAGTATCAGCAAATGTTCCTTGCACTCCTTCCTCTGCGTGCTGCAAACAGCTATTCACCGCAGATAGGTGACGGTGGAAACACAGCCGATCTTTCCCATTGGGCTAATGCAGGACATATGAAGGCGGCATATACTCAGACAAAAGAGCCTGTTTTTGCACAGTATCTCTATATGCTTAACGGAAATTCTGTTGCAGATCTTAAGTATGATATGTACACAAAGAATCCTGAGAGCCTTGCAGATGAGGTTCAGGCAATAATTGATGAATACGGTACAGTATACCTTGATTCCGATATTCAGACAGGATTCGGATACTCCATTTTGCGTGATGGTTATAGCTATGAGGATAACATAACTGATGCAACAGCTCAGGAAACAACACGCAATGTCTGGATGTATTTTGGATCAAATGGCGTAAGTCACGCACACCTTGACACGTTGAATATCGGTATGACGGCATTTGGACTCAATATCCTTCCGGATCTCGGGTACCCCGAGCAGACGGGTAATGACCCGAACAGAATTCAGTGGGTAAGAAACACCATTTCTCATAATACTGTTGTTGTGGATGGTAAAAAGCAGACTGAAAATTCAGAAATCCGCGGTAAGGTAAAGCACTATGATGATGCAGGACAGGTTCAGGTAATAGATGTTGACACAAGCTATGTCTATGACGAAACCGAGCAGTATCGCAGAAGTGTTGTTATGATCAATGTGGATGATGCAAATTCATATTACGTTGATTTGTTCAGAATCCTTGGCGGACAGAGCCATATCTACAGCTTCCACGCACAGAGCAACGAGATTGCAGAGACAGTAGGCATTGAAACCGTAAAACAGGCAGATGATGAAGGAAACTATATTGGAACATATGCCGGTGCAGATGTTCCTTACGGACAGGATCCCGATACGGTTTCAAATTCATGGGATTATCCCACTAAGTATCCCATAGGCTTTACCTGGCTTGAAAATGTAGATCGTGACGAAAATCCGGAAAACAAGTTTGAGATTGATTTTGCAATCAAGGACTTCAATAAAGCAGTCAAGGATTCAAAAGATATTCATCTCCGACTCACAATGCTCAACGGAACAAACGTAGCTGACGGTGCTGATGTAAATGTGGCAATAACCGATGGCTATGCACCGAGAATTGCGGCTAACAAGAATATTGATAAGCTCAAGTACGTTCTTATAGAAAATGAGAATAATAATGAAGAGCTTGACACAGTATTCACAACAGTCCTTGAACCGTATAAGGGAAGTCGAATTCTGAAATCAGCAGATGAACTTACGATGTCGGTAATTGACGGCAAGGAAAAGAAGAATGATGCAGCCCGTGCAGTTAAGGTCACACTTGCAAGCGGCAGAGTGGACTATATCTTCTATGCAACGAACAATGCAGTCACTTATACAGTAACCGATGGCGAGACCCAGCTTTCCTTCCGTGGATTTGTAGGAGTATATTCCGTTGAAAACGGAAAGAACACTTATAAGTACGTAATCGACGGTGATATCATCGGCGAAGAGCTTGAAACAAAGCCTGCAATTGTGGGTACTGTAAGAAACTTCACAAAAGAACTTTCGGCAGAAAACACAATCGAGATTTCAACGGAAGAAGCAGTAAGTGATGCAGAGCTTGCTTCTCTTGCAAACCGTGTTGTTATCATTGATAATGAGACCGGAATGCGTGACGGAGCATACAAGATCCTCTCTGCAGAGAGAAGTGGTGAAAACATTGTTCTCAATACCGGAAGAGTATCAATGATAAGAAAATACGTTGATATGTATCAGCCGGAGCTTGGCTATGTATATACCATAGCCGAAGGTCAGGATGCAGTAATTCCGCTTTCTGTGAGCGATGATAAATCACCTGAGTTTGATGCACTACCGGATAATCTTACCGCAAGTGCAGGAAGTATGATGACACTTACCATAAACGCTACGAGTGAGCTTGAAGATGTGGGTATCACGTATAGCGGAACAAGCCTTCCGAGAGGTGCAACGCTCAATGAGAACACAGGTATCATTAGTTGGAAACCCACAGCTTCGCAGGTAGGTAACAACCACTTTGCAGTAACGGCAACCGATTCCGATGGTCGTGCAACCACTATTCACTTTGTTGTCCGTGTATATGGTTCAACAACAGACAATGGTAACGCAGGCACCACAACAGAGCCGACCACTCCGTCAACTCCCGATAAACCCTCTACACCGGGAACAGAATCAGGCGAAACGGGAAGCACAGACGAATCAGGCGGAAGCTCCGGTGGCGGTGCAGGTGGCTCCGGCGGAGGAACAGGCGGCGGTGGTGCAACCACTCCAACAACTCCGGAAACACCGGATGTCCCCGAAACAACAATTCGCTTTACGGATCTGGGTGCTCACGCATGGGCAGCGGATGCAATAAACGCACTTGCTGATAAGGGAATAATCAAGGGTACATCGGATACAACATACTCACCTGCAAAGAATATAACAAGAGCAGATTTCGCAATTCTCCTTGTTCGTGCCTTTGAAAAGGAATCGGATAACACCGAAAACTTTGCGGATGTAAGTGAGTCTGACTATTTTGCAAAGGAACTTGCGATTGCCCGAAACACAGGTTTAGTTGGCGGCGTTGGAGACAATAAGTTCGCACCTCGTGATAACATCAAGAGATGTGATATGATGCTTATGGTTTACCGTGTAATTAAGGACACGGAAGCCTTTGTAGGGGCGGATATCATCCGCCCGGACAACGCCGATTTCAACTCAGTTCCCGATTATGCAAAAGAAGCAGTGTCTGCCCTCATAGGTGCAGGTCTTGTAAACGGTAAGAATAACCTTATTGCACCACTTGATAACACAACCCGTGCAGAAGTCGCAGTTCTCCTTCAGAGAGTACTTGATTTCGTGGCAGAAAAGTAAATCAATAAAAGGTGACTGTTTTCGGACAGTCACCTTTACCATTTGTAAGATTTTTCTTGTATATTGAAAAGCGTTGTAGTATAATAAAATTAAGCAAAGCATAAGTCTTTGCTATAAAAAAGGAGGAATCAGTATGAATTCAATCAAAAAGTACATCGCGGAGTTTATCGGCACCTTTGTTCTCGTCCTTTTCGCTTGCGGAACGGCAGCAGTTGTCGGATGCTCTGCAAGCGCAGGAACAGGTTATCTTCTCACAGCACTGGCATTCGGCCTTGTAATTGTTGCTATGGCATATTCAATCGGCAATATTTCAGGATGCCACATTAACCCTGCAGTTTCAATCGCAATGCTTGTGAGCAAAAAGCTTTCCGCAAAGGATTTTGCCGGATATATTGTTGCTCAGTTCCTCGGTGCAATCGCAGGTGCAGCAGTTCTTTCTGCACTCGTAGGCGCAGATAGCGGACTTGGCGCAAATGCTCTCTTCAATAACGATATTGCACTTTCGATCCTTGTTGAAATCATTCTCACCTTTGTATTCGTTATTGCTATCCTCGGTGTTACATCAAAGGAAAGCAACGGAGCAGTAGCCGGTATCGTAATCGGTCTCACACTCACTCTTGTACATATTCTCGGCATCTCCTTCACAGGAACTTCCGTAAACCCTGCAAGAAGCTTTGGTCCGGCACTTTTAGTCGGCGGTGAGGCTCTCTCAAACGTATGGGTATTTATCGTAGCTCCCCTTATCGGCGGTGTTCTCGCCGCAGCAGTCTATGGCTTCCTTTCTTCGGGAAAGCAGGACTAAAAGGTATAGAAATTTTAACGGGTGTGCAAAGCTGCACACCCGTTTTCTATGTTCTCGGAAGATTCGGCACTTCAGTGCTGTTGTAGATGGTGATAAATTTCAGTGCATATAAATCGCAGACAATATAGCGGTCGAGATTCGGCTGGTAAAGGGTGAGAAAATTCGTTCCCACCTTTGCGAGAATTCCGTCTCTTGTTTCAATCATCTGTGTGCCGATAAGAAATTCACAGCTTACATAATAGCCGATGCTTGTTTGAAGCTGTTCTCCAAGCATCATTGTCTGAGTCTCTCCGAGCTCGCCAAGGCTGTCAAAATTGTTTCTTGCAGCATTTTGCGAGAAATTTGTGCGGCTTCGAAATGTATCCATAAAGATCCTCCTTTAAGTTTCAGAATAGGCTTCTGTCGGATTGTAAAAGCAATGTTCTCCGACCCTTACAGTAAAGACTCCGGAACGTCCCGGGAAAAAATCTCTGCATTCGGAGGAGAAAGGGTTGTAAAACCACAGCGCCGTCCCAAGGTTGTAGAGTCTGTTTCCTGCAATTGCCCAATCGGCAATGTCATAATGTATCTGCTCAGGGTTCATATTATATATGTTCTGTGGATTGTATCTGTTGTTGAAATAGTCTGTTGCACAGTCAAACTGACCCGGTTGAAAAACGATGTTTCGGAGATTCTGCTTTCCAACCCGTGCATATTCTCCGTCGGGAACATAAACTCTGTTCATTATAACACTTGCAACAGCCTGCATACCGGTATCACCCTCACCTCCGGCCTCGCATTGTATAAGCCTTGCAAGCAATTCTCTGTCGGAAAACGGCATATTCATCGCTCCTTTACATAATCAGTATATGACGAGTAAGAACAGCTATTTCATATACGCAAGTACAAAAAACAGAAAAATGCAAATTTTATTTCAAATTTACTATTGAGTATTGAGTGTGTTTTGTGGTAAAATATAGCTTGAGTTATAATGTAATTTAAAACGACACTAAAAACGGAGGTTGTTTGACATAATGGACGTAAATACAAACCCAACCAATTTTATCCATGAGGCTATAAATGAAGATATAGCCGAAAAGGGACTTACAAAAATCCACACCCGTTTTCCACCGGAGCCTAACGGTTATCTCCATATAGGAAGTGCAAAGGCTATCTGGATTTCTGCTGGAGTTGCCCAGAAATACAATGGACTTTTTAATCTTCGCTTTGATGATACAAACCCCGTCCGTGAAGATGACGAGTATGTCCGTTCAATCGAGGAAGACCTTCGTTGGCTCGGTGCAGAGCCTAACGGCGGTATTTTCTACGGCTCTGATTACTTTGATAAATGCTATGAATTTGCAGTCGAGCTTATAAAGCGTGGCAAGGCATATGTCTGCGACCTTTCTGCTGATGAAATGCGTGAATACCGTGGCACACTCACAGAACCGGGAAAGAACAGCCCCTACCGTGACAGAAGCGTTGAGGAAAATCTCGACCTCTTTGAACGTATGAAGAATGGTGAATTCCCCGACGGAAGCCACACTCTCCGCGCAAAGATAGATATGGCATCACCCAATATGAATATGCGTGATCCGGCAATTTATAGAATCCTTCATACCCATCATCACCGCCAGGGTGATAAGTGGTGCATCTATCCGCTTTATGACTATGCACATCCTATCCAGGATGCTCTTGAGGAAATAACCCATTCTCTCTGCTCAATCGAGTTTGAAAACCATCGCCCTCTTTATGATTGGGTTGTACGCGAAATCGGATTTGAGAATCCGCCGCGTCAGATTGAGTTCTCACGTCTTAACGTAACAAATACAGTTATGTCAAAGCGTTATCTCCGTCAGCTTGTTGAAGAAAAGTATGTTGATGGTTGGGATGACCCCCGTATGCCAACACTTTCGGGTCTTCGCCGCCGTGGATATACTCCGAAATCCATCCGCACTTTCTGCGAGAGAATCGGCGTTTCCAAGGCATATAACACCGTTGACTATGGCTTCCTCGAGCATTGCATCCGTGAGGATTTGAATGAATCCGCAGCACGTATGATGGTTGTGCTTCGCCCTGTAAAGCTTGTTATTGATAACTATCCTGAAGGCATGACAGAAACCTTTGATGCACAGAACAATCCCCTCGATGAAAACAGCGGCACTCATAAGGTGACCTTCTCCCGTGAGCTTTATATCGAAAGGGAAGACTTCCTTGCAGAGCCGGTCAAAGGCTATTTCAGAATGTTCCCCGGAAACGAAGTAAGACTTAAGTATGCATATTATGTAACCTGCAAGAGCTTTGAAACAGATGATGAGGGAAACGTTACCGTTATCCATGCAGAGTATGACCCCGAATCACGTGGCGGAGATACTCCCGATAAGCGCAAGGTAAAGGGAACAATCCATTGGGTATCGGCAAGCGATGCGGTTGATGCCGAGGTTCGTATCTATGAAAACCTCTTTAATGCGGAAAACCCCGGCGAGTTCCCCGAGGGCGGAGCTTTCACCGATAACATCAACCCCAACTCCCTTGAAATTCTCACAGGCTGTAAGTGTGAAGCCGCAATAGAAGAGGGTATAGGTGACGGTCGTTACCAGTTCCTCAGAAACGGCTACTTCTGCCGTGATACCAAGCTTTCAGAACCGGGCAAGCCTGTGTTCAATAGAACGGTATCACTCAAGGATTCCTGGGCAAAAAAGAAATAAATAAACGAGGTAATATAAATGGATATGAAATTTTTTGAGGAGGCAGAGGCACGGATTCCCAAAGGTAAAGTGAGAACCCGTTTTGCTCCAAGTCCCACAGGATATATGCATATAGGTAATCTCCGCACAGCACTTTATACCTATATGATTGCAAAGCATAATGGCGGCGATTTTATTCTCCGCATTGAAGACACAGACCAAGGCCGACTTGTTGAAGGTGCAACAGACCTTATTTACAGAACTCTCCGTGAAACAGGGCTTAATTATGATGAAGGCCCCGATATCGGAGGTCCCGTAGGCCCATATATTCAGAGTGAAAGAATGGGAATGTATAAGAAGTATGCCGAAGTCCTCATTGAGAGAGGTGCTGCTTACCGCTGCTTCTGTGAAAAAACAGACCACGAGGAAAAGGAAGGGGAAGCACCGACAAAGTACGATGGACGTTGCTCACGCCTTTCTCCCGAAGAAATTCAGGCAAAGCTCGATGCAGGCGTCCCTTATGTAATCCGTCAAAAAATGCCTGCAGGCGGAACAACAACATTTTCCGATGTTGTTTATGGTGATATAACCGTCCCCAATGAAGACCTTGACGATCAGGTTCTTATCAAGTCAGACGGTTTCCCAACATATAACTTCGCAAACGTCGTTGATGACCACCTTATGGGCATCACCCACGTTGTACGAGGCTCGGAATATCTCTCATCTGCACCGAAGTATAACCTTCTCTATGAAGCCTTCGGATGGGAAGTTCCCACATACGTTCATTGCTCTCCCGTTATGAAGGATGCCCAGCATAAGCTTTCAAAGCGTAACGGTGACCCATCTTATGAAGACCTCATAAATGAAGGCTATCTTAAGGATGCAGTTGTAAACTATGTAACTCTTCTCGGATGGAGTCCCGGCGGTGAGCAGGAAATATTCTCACTTTCCGAGCTTGTTGATATCTTTGAAATAAAGGGTATTTCAAAGTCTCCTGCAATATTTGACGTTGCAAAGCTTAAATACATAAATGCAGAGTATATCCGTGCAATGTCAACGGAGGAGTTTGCAGAGGTTGCACGTCCCTATATCCGTCAGGGTGTAAAGAATCCCGACATCAACCCCGACCTTATCGCACCCCTTCTCCATCAGCGTTGTGAGCGTCTTGCAGATATTCCGGAGCAGGTTGACTTCTTTGATGCTGTCCCTGAATACGATAACGAGATGTATTTCCATAAGAAGATGAAGACAAATGCAGAGACTGCTCTTGTAACTTTAACGGAGCTTCGCCCGGTAATCGAGGGAATAGAAGAGTGGACTTTTGATAATATCCACGATACTCTCTTTGCATACATTGCAGAAAAAGAGCTCAAGAACGGCTTCGTTCTCTGGCCGCTTCGCACAGCACTTTCGGGAAAACAAGTAACCCCCGGCGGCGGAGTAGAGTTCTGCCACATCCTCGGAAAAGCAGAAACCCTCAAAAGAATAGACGCAGCGATAGAAAAATTGTCGTAAATAAGTAAAACGGACGAGTTTTGTGTATGCAAAGCTCGTCCGTTTGAGATTTAATCATTTAAAATAAATCACTATGTGTTCCTGTTCTGATTAACTGTAATATCAATGTGTCTTTGTAAATTTTGTATACTAAAAGCCAATCGGGTTGTATGTGACATTCACGCATTCCTTTGTATTCTTTTGAATCCAGTAGTGCATGGTCTTTATATTTTGCAGGCAACGTTTTTTCCTCGGCAAGTAATGTAACCACTTCCTGAAAGAGTTGCATATTGCATCCGCGTTTTATCGCAAGTTTATAATCTTTCTTGAATTGCCCTTGAAATTCGATTTTAAGCATTCAATGCCTCCATTAAAGCGTCCACGCTATCAAAAGGACCGTAAGTGTCAGTACCGTTTTCAGCATTTATCATTGCTTTTTTTGTGGTTGCGTTTGGCGATTCCAAAGTCAATTCAAAAGGGAAGCCGCGATGAATTATTGCCTGTCGCAAAAAGACGTTTACGGCCGTTGACATATCCATTCCTAATTCGGAAAAAATCATTTGAGCTTGCTGTTTGGTTTCTTTATTTGTTCTGATAGTCATACTTGTATCATTCATACTAACATCTCCTTCTTGCTTTCTAATAATATTATATGCGTTTTTATTTACAATGTCAACACAATAGATGTAAAATGTTGGTGTGTTGAAACGGGAATAGTTGGAAGTGTGCACAGTTATAGAAAATTTGTTGTAGTTTAATTAAAAGTAAGTCTCATAATCTGCTTTTTCTTATGTCAAGTCTTGTATTTTTCCTCTTTTTGTGGTATTAAATATATAGGTGATTTTTATGCAGAATATAGTTTTGAGGCTTCTTGCTTCTGCTGATTTTTCGGAGACTGCTTTAAAAAACGCAATACAAATCGGAGCACGACAGTATGTAACGGTGGATGCAAAAAGAGCATTTCTTGAACCTGCCGTCTGTGAAGGTCTTCTTAAATCAAAGATAATTTTAAGCGAAGAGGGAAGAGTGTCAAAGCTTGAAATTCCTCGCTTTGCAAAGGTAATAAGCTTCTTTGATTTTATGGATAAGTCCTACACAATGCCAAAGGAAAAGTTCAGAGGCTTTTTAAGTGCGGTTTCAAGGCTCTTTGTGGAGGGTAGCACAATGGTGTTTGCCCGTCCCGGAAATGAAAGTTTTCACGAGCTTGAAAAGCTTATGTCATCTTTCGGCTTTCTTATCTATGAGCACATCGGAGAAGAAGAGATAAACAGTCGGTTTTTGAGTAAATATAACTCCGCCGATATAAACTTCTCCCTTCATAACATCAATTTTTATCTTGCGGTAAAGAAAGAGACAAATCCTTCTTAAAACCGTTGACTTTTCGGGAGTCTTTGTGATATAATACCTAAAAAGCTGTGAAGAGGAATAGTAGGCACTTCTGATTTTTCAGAGAGAGGGCGGAAGGTGCAAGCCCTTATTGAGGATATGCCGAACCGGTCTCGGAGCTGTTGGCGAAAGGAGAGCTTTCTCCGATTAAGTCATACCGGTCTTCTCCCGTTATAGAGAAAAGCACGGGCTTTCGTGCTTGTGAGGTGCGGATTTATCCGAATTTAGGTGGTACCGCGGACTATGTATTCAGTTCGTCCTAAGCTGTGTAACACAGCTTGGGACTTTTTTATTAAACTTTTGGAGGAATTTATTATGAAGCTTGAAAAACTCGTTGGCGATCGTTTTAAAGAAAAACCTGCCGATTGCGTGGTAGACAGCCATGCTCTTATGACCCGTGGCGGATATATGAAATACGTTGCAAGCGGTATCTTCTCATCGTATATGCCATTGAAGCGTATAACACGTAAGATTGAGCAGATTATCCGTGAAGAAATGGATGCAATCGACGGTCAGGAAGTTATGTTCCCGGTAGTTATGCCGGCATCCCTCTGGGAAGAGTCGGGAAGATACACAAGCATCGGAAAGGAAATGGCTCGCTTTGACGATAGAAGCGGTTCTCCTCTCGTTCTCGGTATGACCCATGAAGAAGCTGCTGTTCACCTTGTCCGTGAATATGGTCAGACCTATGCAAAATACCCCTTTATGATTTATCAGATTCAGACCAAATTCCGTGATGAAGCAAGACCGAGGGCAGGCCTTATCCGTGTCCGTGAATTCACAATGAAGGATGCATATTCTTTCCACACAAGCCAGGCAGACCTTGAAGAATACTATGAGAAGTGCCATAAGGCATATGAGAATATCTATGCCCGTGCAGGTGTTCCTGAGGTTATCTCCGTAAAGTCAGATTCCGGTATGATGGGCGGAAGCGTTTCTCACGAATTTATGCTCCTCACTCCCATCGGCGAGGATTCCATCGCAATCTGTAATGAATGTAACTACCGTGCAAATATGGAAGCTGCAGAGAATATTTCCGATATTGCCCGTGATGCAATCTCTGAAGAAATCAAGAAGGTTCACACTCCCGGTTTTGAGACCATTGAAGATGTATGCAACTTCCTCGGAAGCGATGCAAAGAACTCCTGTAAGGCAGTTGTATATCAGAGAAATTCCGATGATAAATATATTGTTCTCTTTATCCGCGGCGATCTTGAAGCAAACGAAACAAAGCTCACAAACCACCTCGGTTTTGAAATCCACCCGGCAGTTATCACAGAAGAAAGCGGACTTCACACAGGCTACATCGGTCCTGTAAATCTCGATGCTGACTGTATCGTTCTTTATGATAAGTCTCTTGAAAATCGCAATAACCTCTGCTGTGGTGCAAATGAAGATGAATATCACCTCACAGGTCTTGATATGTCCCGTGATGTTGAGGGTGCAGAGTTCTTTGACTTTGCAAAGATTACCGAGGGCGGCATCTGCCCTGTTTGCGGAAAGAAGGCAATAACAGTTTCTCGTGGTATCGAAGTCGGTAACATCTTCCAGCTCGGCACAAAATACACAAAGTCAATGAATATGACCTATGTTGACAGCGAAGGTAAGTCCGAGTATCCCATTATGGGTTGCTACGGTATCGGTGTCGGCCGTCTTGCGGCTGCAATCTGCGAGGAGCACCACGATGATTACGGCCCCATCTGGCCTATGTCCGTTGCTCCGTGGCAGGTTCATCTCTGTGCTGTCCGTGCCGATGATGCAGAGGTCAAGGCATTTGCGGATAAGCTCTATGAAGAACTTAAGAATAGGGGAATAGAGATTATTTATGACGACCGCAAGGTCAGCGCAGGAGTTATGTTCTCCGATGCAGACCTTTTGGGTGTGCCTCTCCGCATAATCGTAAGCCCCAGAAATATGAAGCAGCGCGTTGTCGAAATTTCTTCAAGAGATAAGTCAATCTCAAAGAGTGTTGAGCTTGATTCGGTTGTATCTGAAATTGAAGCACTTATAAAGGAAATGAAATAAGAATATTCGAGTTGCGATTATGTGAAGCTGTCGCAACTCGATTTTCTCAAAAACAAAAGTAAAAGGAGAATATATTATGAACGTTATTAAAACAGATAAGGCACCTGCCGCAATCGGACCTTATTCTCAGGCTATTACTCTCGGTGATATGGTTTTCACATCCGGGCAGATTCCCGTAAACCCCGAAACAGGAGAAATTCCCGAAGGCGTAAAGGCACAGGCGGAGCAGGCTTTTTCCAATCTTAAAAACCTGATTGAAGCCTCCGGCGGAAAGATGGCAAATGTAATAAAAACAACTGTATTCATAAAGAATATGGAGGATTTTGCCACCATAAACGAAATTTACGCAAGCTATTTTGAAGCACCTTATCCTGCACGTTCCTGTGTTGAAGTGGCAAGACTTCCCAAAGATGTGCTTCTTGAAGTTGAAGCTGTTGCAAAGATATAACTATGAATATTCAGCTTGAAATTCTATTTGAGAATGATGATTTGGTTTTCATTGTAAAACCATCCGGGATATCCTCGGAAGAAGAAACGGTCACAATCTTAAAAGAACAGCTTGGGAGTGAAATATACCCTTTGCACCGACTTGATAAGCCGGTCGGCGGTGTTATGGTATATGCAAAAACAAAAGCTTCCGCCGCAAAGATGAGTGCAAAGATTTCCGAGCATAAGGATTTTACTAAGGAATATCTTGTTGTCTGCGAAGGTGAGCTTTCGGATAACGAAGGCATTATGGAAGACCTTCTTTTTAAGGACTCCTCAAAAAACAAGAGCTTTGTTGTAAAGCGAGAAAGAAAAGGTGTTAAAAAAGCCTCTCTCTCATATAAAGTGCTTGCAAAAGGAGAGTGGGAGGGAAGATGTTGCTCTCTCGTCCTCATAAGCCTGCATACGGGAAGAAGTCATCAGATAAGAGTTCAGTTTGCAAGCCGAAAGCACCCACTTTTCGGCGACGGCAAATACGGAAGCCGTGAAAAATGCCCCATAGGACTTTTCTCCCACAGAATAAAAACCTCAGGACAAGATATCTCAAAAAATCCCCCGAAAGAACTCCCCTGGAGTATATTTGATATTGAGTAAAAGATAGTCTCTTTAACTTATAATATTGAAGGAGAATTTGCGATGAAAAAAACATTTTTGTGTTTAATATGTATGAGCTTGATTTTTTCGTTTTGCGGATGTGATCGGAGTGACGATCGTGTGGAAACGGCGATAGAATGTCTTAAAGAGCATTGGGATAAGTATTATGACGGTGACTTGGGCAGCGTGTCCGAAAATACGGATAGGCATCTGGAAATTGTTAACACCCGGATTGTCAATATAAAAGAGGAAATAGAAGCAAGTGAGGCAAAACAGATATCAAATGGAATGAGCATACCAACACCGGAAGAGATGTTTGGTAACATTGATTACATAGTTGAGTTTGAGCTTATGTCCGATTGCTTTGGATCTTCTCCATACTATGAAAATTCCGGAATTTTTGATTGTGTGGTTGTTTATAAAGATGGGAGAAAAGAAGTGGCAGACAAATCACCTTTTAAACGATACAGGTCAATGTCGTACACAAGCGACTTCTCGCCGATTATTGAGTCAATTGAAGATTTTGGCGGTGAATATGACCAAGTATTAGAGTTGAATTAAAAGTCGCTTGGAAATGTACATTTTTGGACATCATTATTGAAACGGCGTACTAAAGCCAACCCAATGCTCCGCTATAGCAGAAGAACTAAAGGGGGAATATGAATGACTGATATCTGGTCATCGCTTTCTGAAAACTTTGATTTCTCTCTTCCTCGAATGAGTGCGATCTCAATCAAGGAGGACGATTATGACCTGGGTTTCTACTGTCCTTCTCACGACGGAAGAATAGGTTATAATTTTCTTGATACAAACCTTTCAAAATACAATCAGGACAGATATACCTTTGAGTTGTGCTTTGCGGCACTTGAATACCCCAATCTTTGCGGAGCACCGGGACGAAGTCGATTTATTTTTTCTGAACAGAGTTATCGCCCGGGGCAGATTTCGCATACTTTCCGGTTTCCAAATTCTGCGCTTGCAGGGAGTGAAAAGCTTTCTGCCGCAACAGAAAAAGGACTTACATGGGATTTTCTTCTCCGCAACACCTCTGTTGGACTAAAGGATCCGACAGGCATCTACAGCTATAAAAAGAAGTTGTATTCAACCTTCATTGCATACGACGGATTTTCTGCTGAGCGAGATTGTGACGGGGTTATTTCCATAACTCTTTCAGACAGACATTATTATATTGCAAGTTCGCACTCAGTAAAAATATCGGTTTTTGACAATGAACTCGATGCCTATGACTCTGCAGGAGAAGCTTTTTCCGAAAACTTCGGAAAAGGTCGCGTGATGTTGATTGAAACAGAAGTTTCAATAGAGAATGACGGAGAGGTTTCACTTCGTTTCGGAATGAGCCACCACAGTCGTGAGGCTGCGCTTAAGGCACTTTCTGTAACAGATGCCGACTCACTTCTTCGCAATAAGTGGAATAAGCGATTCCTCTCGCTTCCGACCGTGGGGTTTGACGGAGCCGATGAGCGTGAGCGCAAACTTTATTACAAATCTTGGTGGGTGATTTTTCTCAATTACTGCAACTATCCGGGGTGGGGCTTCAATGTTCTTGAATCTCTCCCGGTTTATAAGGGAATATGGCAGTGGGCGATACCTGCTGTGGAGTGGTATTCTTCGCAAGATGTTTTTCATCCGTGTGAATGGATAAAAAGAGCGATGAACATTCTACTTTCCGCACAAAGAGAAGACGGATATGTTACCCATGCGGCATATCTTCACGAAGAGGTGCCCGGCTCAGATTGGATGGAGGGAGGAATAATACAAAACCCCCAGCTTCCGGGTACGGCACTCCGCTATTACAATGTGAGCGGTGATGTTGATTCGCTAAAAGAATGGTATGAGCCACTTTGCCGATATTATTTCTTCATCTGCCGTGAGTTTGATGAAAAGCATAATAACAATCATCTCTGGGCACTTCACAATGCCTATGATACGGGTCTTGATACGTTCCCTGCATTCCAGGCGGCAACTTATGGTGTTGACGGAAACGAACCGACAGAATTCTGCTATGGCTCAATACTCTCTGCAGAGAGATACCATTATGAAATGTCGATGGGAAAGATTTCGGAACTTACAGGCTTTGGTGATGCCCGATATTGGTATGATGAAGCCGAAAAGACGAAGAAGGCGATAAACGATATTCTCTGGGATAAGGAAAAGCATTGGTACGGCGCACTTCAGGCAGACGGCACACTTGACACAAGAGTGGGAGTTGACGGTCTTTTTCCGCTGGTTTATAATCTTGCAGACGAAGAAAAGCTTGCTCTTGTAAAGCCACAGTTTGAGAGACTTATCGGAAAGTATGGAATACGCACTTGTGCAGAAGGGGAGGAAGGTTTCTTCTCCGACATATACTGGAGAGGTCCGTCGTGGCCGAAATCCTGCTCTCTTGCCGTTGCTATTGCAAAAAAGCATTTTCCGGAGCTGGTAGATACGGTCTTTGATTCTGTACTTAATTCAAACCTTGCTTATCCTAATATCTGGGAGTGCATTGATGCGGGAAATGGCGATATTGCAAGAAGCAATATCGGTTTTTACTGCACTCCGTGTATGTCATCAAATGTCGGAGCAGGTGAGCTTCTTGGCACACTGTGGATTCGTCATGGGCTTGATATGTTCGGGACGGAAAAGTCACTTCCTCTTGTGCCGATGACAGACTATCACTTTGGGGGACTTCGCATAACAATTGCAGAAAAAGACGGTGAGTTTAAAATTTCGGTAAAGCCTGCCGAAAAGCGGGAAAACACAGTTTCTTTCGCTCTTCCTGATGGAAAAATAAAAGAAATCCATCTCGTCTGCGAAGAAAATGCATAAACATAATTGTAAAAAGGACGGTGAATTTCACCGCCCTTTTTCGTATGCTTTTTTCACTTTTTAAATGTTATATACTTTTTGGGTGCGAGAAGTCCGTTGAATGCGCCGTCAAGCATTTCTTCGGAAAATTCAAGTTCATCCTTCATATCATAGACCAGTTGGTAATAAAGCGCATCGCGGGGAATTATGTCGGCAGAAGAAAATGCAGGTTTTATTGCATCAACACCTGTAATCATATTCTTTGGCTCATGGGATATGTGTTTTGATAGAAGTTTTTTAGCTTTGTTATAGGTCTCGTCATCTATGGGAGCAATTGAGCAAAGCTCTTTTGCATATGGCTTTTCTGTAACACGGTCCGGAAAAACCTCGCCGCCGCACATGGCAGGAAGAAGTTTTATGTCCCTTGCATCATCGGGGAAAGCGTAGGGGGTAGATGCGAGATATGCACCGTGTGAAGCAAAGCCTACAAACATTGGCATATTTATTCTTGACCACGCAATGCTGTCGGGATGATTAGGGGAGAGAAGAAGTCCCACAATTTCGCCCGGCATTTCCTGATATGCAAGGTTTATTGCATCGGCGTGAGTGCTTCCGCTTTCTATATATCGTGCAATGAGTTGTGCCATAAGATCACTCATATGCACGGTGCGACCGTCGGGAAGCTTTGGATAGGCAGGGATTTCCTCATCCTGCACCGATGTGAAGCTATATCCATCCTTAAAAAGAGATGCGGCAATTTCCGTGCACTCATCAAAGCGATTGGCAAAGAAGTTGGCAGCTCCGTTGGCAACATATGCAATGGTTGCTTTTTCGTCACAGAATCTGCAGAAGGGATGGGCAAATTCATCGCCTCCGCCTGAGTTTGAACGGCTGTGTATAATACCGACATTTCCCGGTAGCGTTGCGGCATCGGTTTTTGAGAGAAGATCATTGAGGTTTCCAGTAAGCTTCCGATGATGAATTACACTATCGGAAATGGTTGCAAGACCGCTGTAATATCCACCTGCAAAGCCCTCTTCTCGTCTCATCATTTCAATTATAATCGGAGCAGCATCCCGCTTGCCCACGTATCCTGCAATATTACACATAATGAAGTTTCCCTCCAATCATATTTCGCTTTTTCATTATACTAAAGAAAGTGTGAAAAGTAAATATGAGAAAAGTACCATCTGCAATGCTTTTTGTGGCTTTCGATATTCTCCTTGAAGGAAGATGAAAGATATGGTATACTCCTCTTTGAAGATGCTCTTGATTAAAAAATTCGGAAAGGTGATGGGGATTCGGAAAATATTTTGGTGAAATTAAAAAATAACAAAAATAATACTTATGATTTCCTGTTTGCTTTACAAATTTTTCTGTTTTTATTATAATCTACTTATTTGAGGGGGGATATTGTGGATATTCTTGACTATCGCATACTTGAATGCCTCAAAAACAACTCAAGAGAAAAAGCAAGCGTTATCGGCTCAAAAATAAATTTATCTACCTCGGCGGTTATTGAGAGGATAAAGAAACTTGAGAACACGGGGATTATCGCTCAATACACGGCGATAATTGATCAAAGTGTGTTGGGACGTGAGCTTTGGGCGTTTATTTCCGTAAGCCTTGAGCATCCTAAATATAATGAAGAGTTTATAAATCAGATAAAGAAGAATGATTCAATTGTTGAATGTCATTATATTGCGGGAGATTTTGATTTCATTCTCAAGGTCATAACAAAAATAGGAAAAAATCTTGAAGAAATTCTCAATTTCGTCAAAGCAATAGGCGGCGTTTCGCTGACGAGAACATCGGTAGTTCTCTCAACAAACAAATGCGAAGTATGTCACCTGCCGGATATAAAAAGTATCGGCTGAACAGAAAAATGAAAAACAGGGGATAGCAAAATGGAAATCATAAGTAAAATTGTCGGAGAAATCAATGGAATAGTTTGGGGACCTATTATGCTCACGCTTCTTATAGGAGCAGGTCTTTTCCTTTCTTTGAGGATGGGTTTCCCTCAATTTCGCAAATTCGGATATATGCTCCGCAATACGATTTTTGGAATTTTCTCAAAAAATCAGCATGAGAAGGATAGTTCGGGCGTAAGTCCGTTTCAGGCTGTTGCAACTGCAATGGCAGGAACTATCGGAACGGGAAGCATAGCAGGTATCGCAACTGCGATAGTATCGGGTGGTCCCGGTGCTGTTTTCTGGATGTGGATAAGCGCACTTCTCGGAATGGTAACAAAATATTCCGAGATAATTCTTTCTCTTCGTTTCAGGGAAAAGAACGAGGATGGGCGTTGGGTAGGAGGACCGATGTATTACATCAAGAACGGACTGAAGCTTCCTGTTCTCGCAGGCGCATTTGCAATATTTGCAATGATTGCGTGTCTCGGAACGGGAAACGCAACACAGTCAAACTCAATCGCAATCGCTCTTAAGAGTACAGTCGGTATAAGTCCGTGGATAACGGGAATTGTTTTGGCGGCAATAACTGCCGTGGTAGTGCTCGGTGGTATGAAGAGAATTGCATCCGTAAATGAAAAGCTTGTCCCTTTTATGGCTATCTTCTTTGTTGCGTGTGCTCTTACTGCTCTGGTTCTCAGAATAAAAGAAATTCCTGCCGCTTTTGCGCTTATCTTTGAAGAAGCATTCAATTTCAAAGCGGCATTCGGCGGAGTTGCGGGATATGGAATTATGCGTGCAATGCAGTTCGGATTTTCAAGAGGAGTGTTCTCAAACGAAGCGGGACTTGGTAGTGCACCTATTGCTCATGCGGCATCAAGTGCCAAAGACCCTGTAAAACAAGGTCTTTGGGGTATGTTTGAAGTTTTCTTCACAAGTATAGTAATCTGTACCGTGTCTGCTCTTGTTATCCTCACTTGTGATTTTTGGCAGGGTGGTGCATATGAAGGCGCAGCTCTCTCAATAGCGTCGTTTAATGAAATTCTTCCCGGTGTCGGTGGAGTTGTTGTAACGCTTTCAACGGTGTTTTTTGCACTTTCAACAATCCTCGGATGGGGCTATTACGGCGAGGTAAGCATAGAGTTTCTTTCGAAAAATTCAAGAAAAGCAGTTCTTGCTTACAGATATGTATATGTCGCATTCGTTTTCATCGGTGCGGTTGGAAGTCTCGACCTTGTCTGGAGCATTTCCGAGATGATGAACGGGCTTATGGCAATACCTAACTTAATCGGACTGATAGGTCTTTCGGGGGTTGTACGTGCTATGAGCCGTCAACATTTCGACAGATTAAAATGATTTAAAACAACTTGTTCGGGCG
This sequence comes from Oscillospiraceae bacterium, assembly GCA_017435965.1. Lineage (GTDB taxonomy): Bacteria > Bacillota > Clostridia > Oscillospirales > JAAYXM01 > SIG480. The sequence goes on along the minus strand of JAFSEA010000027.1, from coordinate 50,345 downwards.
CGTGCCGAACAGGTTGTTTTTTTGTAAAAAATACAAAGCATATTATGAAATGAGTTGATATTTTTTTCTATATATGGTAGAATAATAAAATATAACATACATATTAAATTGGAGGCGTATGTCACAATGGAATTTTCAAACAGAATATCATCGCTTAAGCCTTCGGCTATTCGTGAAATATTAAAAATGCCAAACGACCCGGATCTCATATCCTTCGCGGCAGGCAATCCTGCTCCGGATAGTTTTCCGGTAGATGCAATGAAGAAGATTGCGGCAAATATTTTTGAAACAAAGGCAGCAAGTGCTCTCCAGTATGGTGTCAGTGAGGGGTATACTCCGCTTCGTGATATAACAAAAGAGAGAATGGGCAAAAAACATAATGTTTTTAAGGAAGAAACCGATGACCTCATCATCACAAGCGGCGGACAGCAGGCAATAGAAATGACAGCCAAAATCCTTCTTAACGAAGGCGATTCCGTTATCTGCGAGGATCCTGCTTTTGTCGGAGCTCTCAATGCTCTTCGCTCCTATGGTGTAAATCTTGTCGGTGTACCTGTTGATAACGATGGTATGCTTATGGATGTTCTTGAAGAAAAGCTTAAAACTGAAAAGAATATAAAGCTTATCTACACCATACCTACATTCCAGAATCCCACAGGAACAACTATGAGTCTTTCTCGTCGCAAAAAACTTCTTGAGCTTGCGGAAAAGTATGATGTTATGGTTCTTGAGGATAGTCCCTATTTTGAACTTCGATTCCGTGGTGAGCCGGTTCCCACAATCAAGAGTCTTGATGAAAAGGGAAGAGTAATTTTCTGCGGTTCATATTCAAAGATTCTCTCTCCGGGTATCAGAATAGGTTTTGCCTGTGCATCAAAGGAGATTATCAGCAAGCTTACCGTTGCAAAGCAGGTTTCTGATGTTCACACAAACCTTTTCTTCCAGATGCTTGCGGCAGAATATCTCAAAGAAAACGATATTGATGAACATATTGCAAAAATCTGCGATATTTATAGGGTGAAGCTTGATAAGATGCTTGAATGCATTGAAAAGGCATTCACAAAGAAAGTTTCGTTTACAAGACCCGAAGGTGGACTTTTTGTCTCCTGCACAATGCCTGATGGCTTTGATGGTGCGGAGCTTACAAACCGTGCAAAGGCGGCGAAGGTGGCAATCGTGCCGGGATGTACTTTTGCGGCGGATGATACCAAAATTTACCCCACCTTCCGTCTTAATTTTTCGCTTCCGTCTCTTGATGAGATTGAACGCGGAATAGACCGCCTTGCAAAGGTGCTTAATGAGTATGTTGGATAAGTGAGGTTCATCTTATGGAAAATACAGAAAGAAGACAACGCGTTTTTTCCGGAATTCAACCTTCCGGTAATATAACAATGGGAAATTATATGGGTGCTATCACAAATTGGGTAAGTATGCAGGATATGTATGATTGCCTTTTCTGCGTTGTTGATATGCATGCCATAACCGTTCGTCAGGACCCTAAAAAGCTTCGTGAGCAGACTCTTTCTCTCCTTGCGCTTCTTATCGGTTGTGGCCTTGATCCCGAAAAGAATATTATGTATATTCAAAGCCATGTCAGACAGCATGCAGAGCTTTCCTGGATTCTCAATTGCTACACTATGTATGGCGAACTTTCCAGAATGACTCAGTTTAAGGATAAATCCGCAAAGCATGCCGATAATATCAATGCAGGTCTTTTTGACTATCCCGTGCTTATGGCTGCCGATATCCTTCTCTATAACGCGGATTACGTTCCGATAGGTGAGGATCAGAAACAGCATCTTGAGCTTGCAAGAAATATTGCACAGCGCTTTAACAACCATCACGGAGATGTTTTCAGAATTCCGGAGCCTTATATACCAAAGGTTGGCGGAAGAATTATGAGTCTTGCAGAACCTGAGAAGAAAATGTCAAAGTCCGATACCAACCCCAATGCATATGTTCTTCTTATGGATAAGCCCGAAGATATTATGCGAAAGTTCAAACGTGCGGTAACAGATAGTGAGGCGAAGGTTGAATACCGTGAGGGAAAAGCCGGAGTAAACAACCTTATCACCATCTATTCTGTCGCAACGGGAAAAAGTGTTTCCGAGATCGAAAACGAGTTTGTGGGCAAAGGCTACGGAGACTTCAAGTGTGCAGTAGGTGAGGCTGTTGTTGAACTGCTTCGGCCTGTTCGTGAAAAAACTGAAGATATCCTTAAGAATAAGGACTATCTTGAAGAAATATACAAGAAAAATGCGATTCGTGCATCGCAGCTTGCAGAGCGCACACTTGAAAAGGTCAGCAAAAAAGTCGGATTTGTGGCAAAGGCACGCTGACGAAAGATAAGAGGAATGTACAATGGATAAAATGACTGTTATTAAAACGATAGTCGCATTTTTGATTTCGGGAATTCTTTCGTTTATTTTGTCTCCGATTGCAAAAAGGACGGCTTATAAAATAGGTGCAATAGACGTTCCGAAAGACGATCGGCGTATGCATAAGAAGCCAATTCCGAGACTTGGCGGACTTGCGGTATTCTTTGCGTTTCTTGTAACTGTGTTATTGCTTGTGCCGATGAATAGAGAACTACAAGGTATTCTTCTCGGCGCGGTTATCATCGTTGTTCTCGGTGTCATAGATGACTCTGTTTCTTTGCCTGCTATGGTGAAGTTTGTAATACAGATTGTGGCGGCACTTGTGGTTGTATATCACGGGACGAGAATTGATGTCATATCAAATGTGAATGTGTTTAGTGATACTGCGTATTTCAGCTTGGGTGATTGGGGAATCCCCGTTACTGTTTTTTGGATTGTTGCTATCACAAATGCGGTCAATCTTATAGACGGACTTGATGGTCTTTCGGTAGGTGTGTGCACGATTGCATCAATATCGCTTCTTGTTATTTCGGCACTTCTTTCCGAATTTACTCTTGTGGTAATAATGGCGGCGCTCACCGGTGCTTGTATCGGCTTTTTGCCATACAATATCAATCCTGCAAAAATGTTTGTCGGAGATACCGGTGCAACATTTCTTGGATTTATTCTTGCTACTATGTCTATTCAGGGAACATTCAAGACTTATGCAATTCTTTCTTTTGCAGTACCGTTTCTTGTTCTCGGACTTCCGATTTTTGATACAGCCTTTGCTATTATCAGGCGTTTGCTTCATGGCCAGAGTCCCATGCATCCGGATAGAGGACATGTGCATCATAGATTGATAGATATGGGATTTTCTCAGAAGCAGACTGTTTTGATATTGTATCTTATTAGTGGAATTCTCGGCATTTCTGCGGTTCTTCTCACATCAAGCGGTGCAGTTCGCTCGTTGTTCTTTATTGTCGCATTTATCATCGCTTCGATAATTGCTATAAAAATTTATTATACTTTTTTAAAGAGAAATGGTGACAAAAAGGACATCGATAACTCGGAAGAATAGCGGTAAATTAAAAAAATGCAAATATTTTTAAGCAAAGACGTAAAATGTCTTTGCTTTTTTTATTATTATGTTGTATAATATTTAAGATGATATCTAAAAATATGGTGATGTTTTTGGAGGGTGATGCTCTTGTCTCTTAAAAATAACAAGTTTTTTATACGACTGTTTTCTTGTTTTCTTGCGATAATTCTTGTGTTTTCCTTAACATTATTATTGGTAAAGTTCAATGCTTTTGAAGAACGAAAAGAAGCGGCAGTCGAAAATTTGAATATCGAATTTATAAATGATTCAGAAAATATGGGACAAATGTTCAGTCAGCTTCGCGCTGCTCTGCATGAAGTCTCTGTGGAAATCTCTGCTGATGTCAGATTTGAAAATAATTCATACATCGATAAGAATGACATCAGAAGTGCTATGAAATCCATTCTTGTCGACCGTCATCAAAGTGAGTTTTCGAGTTTTCTTTCTGCTGTGTTCGTTGTTGATGACAGAAATCCGAATGTTATTTACGAATATACAGGAACATATTCCGATAAAGAGTTCTTTTCTAAGTTTTCGGGAACGGAATATCGCGAAGATTTCTGGATTGAAAAGGCAAAAGGAAATTCTGTTTTTGAAATGTTGAAAGCAACGGAGTTTTCAATAGAAGGGGAGACAATGCAAAGAACCAAATGCGATCTTCTTCCGATTGTATTTAAACCTCGCTCGGAAAGCACATATGCGATTGTTGCTTTGTTGGACATAGAAGAAGTTGCCGGAGAATTTGGTGTTTCGTGCATTTTGTCGGAAGAAAATGTTCCTTTGTATGTGGGGGACGGGATTTCAGAAAAAGTTATTACGGAAGCTGTTCGCATCGAGGGAAATGCAGAGCTTTCTGCGGATGAAAAGGGATATATCTTCAAGATGATAGACACGGACAATGAGAACATCCGTATCGTAAAGCTTCTTTCGGAAAAAGAACTGAGTGATGCAGTCAAGTTTTCTCTTGGTGGGGATTTGGTTGTTCCTGTTCTGGTTATCTTTTCTATGGTAATTGTTGCATTTGCTTTGGCATACGCTTATGCAAAGAAATTTACTAAGCTTTCAGATGTCGTTTTTGAAAATATGAGTGACAGCGAACGAGAAAAAAAAGCTGTTAGGTCGATTGATGAGCTTGTAGATGCTGTAAAGTTACTTGCTTCACACAATATACGTTCATCTGCAGAGGTAAAGCCGATGGATTCGGTGCTTGATTCTATGTTGCTTCAGTCCCGTATGAGAGATGTGTATGTAGGGATTGACGATATTGAAAAAAATGTTGATATTTCGAGAGCTTTCTTTATGATATACCTCAGAGTGAACTACAAAGAAGAGTTTGAGGATTATATCGGAAAGGATTCGGGAAAAGCAACATTTTTGCTTAAACAGCTGATTGAGATGTATCTTAAAACTTGGGATATAAATGCAACAACTTTTCAAATTGAAAAGAATGGAATTGTTTCGGTGTTTGATATAAAAGAAGGCTTTTCGGGAGAAAAAGAAGTTGTTGACAGTCTTGTTGCCAAGCTTTCCAACGAATCTGAATATGCCTTTTTTACAATTGCAGTTTCTCGTTCTTATGATGGAATGGAAAATATCAAAAGTGTTTACGATGCTCTTATCGATCTTTCAAAGTATAGTAAACCAATAGCTGAAACACAGATTTTGTTTGAAGAAGATGTTCAACTCAGTGCAAGTAGGTTTTATTTTTCAGTTGAAGAAATGGGGAGGCTTTCGGCCATCCTTCAGAATGGAAATGAAGAAGAAGCACTTCGTGCCGTCGATGAGATACTTGAGTATAACATAAAGAAGGATATCAATTGTTTTGAATTGTATCTTCTTTCTACTGAGATTATCAATTGTGCGGTAAAGCTTGTGAATAGAAAACTACATGCAATTCCGCAAAATATAAGGCTTTCTGATGTGTACAAGGATCTTGAACGTGCACACACTCCGTCCGAATACAGACGCGTGTGTGGGGAATTCCTTGCTGAAGTTATGTCGATGATACGGGAAAACAAAAGGGAAGATGATTACATTATAAGTTACATTCTCGAATATATTGATAATCATTATGCAGAGGATATATATCTTAATCTTTTTGCGGAAAAGCTCAAGCTTACGGCAGCGTATATATCTTCTTATTTCAAAGAAAAGATGAATGTCAATCTGAGCGATTATTTAAATAATTATCGCATAAAAAAAGCGGTCGAACTCAGCGAAAATCCTCAGAATAAGAATAAAGATATAGCGGTTATGGTTGGTCTTCCCAATATAAACACGTTTATCCGTCTCTTTAAAAAGTATACAGGATATACTCCGGGAGAGTATCGCAAAAAGCATTATGGTGATGACTGTAAAAAATAATTACAAAAAATTAGAAAAACATGGATGTTTATGTCGTTTTTTGGGAAAATATTAACGACTTGTTAAATGGGATTTGCTAAGTGCAAAGTTATGCTTTTTGTGTAAAAAGATGGTTTTTTGTAACTTTTTTGTTTTTTGGATGCGATTTAGAGAAGTGGTGTAGTCATAAATTGTGCTCATAATTATTTTTACCAAAATTCAAAGAAATGATGATGAGTTAAAAAAATAATGATTCATATTTGGGTATATTATGTTGTATAATACAAATGTGGAAAATTGCGTTCTGAACAGACATAACAGATTTATCGAAGTATCGGACAGGTTTACTTCCGGATCCGATAGCTTATTTGTTTATACTGTATGGAAAGGCGTATTGTCCATACTTTATAATATGTATGCGTTTCACATTTCTGTAAGGCGTGTGCAAAAGAAAATTTCAAGGAGTTGAATACTTTGAAGGCAACAAAAAATGCTGAGTCTGAAAAGACGTTGGCCGAAGCAACCGCAAAGGCCAATAAGCAGTACAACAGTGCTCCCTTGAAGGGAGAAGTGCTTCCGGATTCTCCGGCGGCCGCAAAACCGCAGTGGTTAAAAAAGCTTGCAGATGGAAAGTATCTTTTGATTCTTGTCTGTCCGGCAATGATCTGCCTTATGCTGTTCGCATACTTCCCGATGTATGGTCTTATCATCGCTTTTAAAGAGTATAAGCCGTTCATTGGTATGCTGGAAAGTGAATGGGTAGGTTTGAGTCACTTTGAACGTTTCTTCGACTATAATTATTGTTGGAGAATGATCAAGAACACATTCTTGCTTGCGTTCTACAACTTGCTTTGGGGCTTCCCGGCACCGATTATTCTTGCGCTTCTCCTTAACGAAGTACAGAATATGAAGTTCAAGAAGTGGGTACAAACAATAAGCTATATGCCGCACTTCTATTCAGTCGTTGTTGTTGTTGGTCTTGTAAAGATGCTTCTTTCTCCCGACAGCGGTATCGTGGCAAATCTTCTCGGTTCGCTCGGTGTTGAGTCTCTCGATATTCTTGCAGAAGCAAAATACTTCAGAACTATCTACATAGCTTCCGGTATCTGGCAGGAACTTGGCTGGGGTGCTATCATTTACCTCGCTGCTCTTACCAATGTTGACCCGCAGCTTTATGAGGCGGCAACAGTTGATGGAGCAGGAAAGATGCGTTGCTTGTGGAGCATCACGCTTCCCAGTATCGCACCCACAATCATCACAATGCTTCTTCTCAGAATGGGTAGCATTTTCTCGGTCGGTTTTGAAAAGGTATTCTTGCTTGAGTCTGCACCGACATATGAGACTTCAGAGGTTATTTCAACGTATGTTTATCGATACGGCTTGACATCCTCAAGTTTCAGTTACGGTTCAGCGGTTGGTCTTTTCAACTCGGTTGTATGTTTGATTCTTGTTGTTGTTTCTAACTATGTCTCCAAGACAGTTAGTGAAACAAGTCTTTGGTAAAGGAGGGAAAATATAATGGTTGAGAAAAAGTTTACGGTTGGTTGGCTGCTCCGAAATGCAGTTCTTTGGTTTGTTATATTCATTATGATTTTCCCGTTCCTCTATATGTTGTCCATCTCTCTTTCCGAGAACTGGGACGTTATGTCCGGTAATGTAGGTATTTATCCTAAGGTAGACGGTAAGTTTGGCGCAACGCTTGCCACGTATGAGCAGGTTCTTGAACAGCCGCTTATCTTTACGGCTTATAAGAACACAATCATATACACGGTGCTTGGAACGGCGATAGCCTTGTTTGTTCTCACAACCGGTGCTTATGCTCTCAGTAAGAAGAGACTTCCCGGCGGTGCATTTATGAACATCCTTGTTCTTATCACAATGTTCTTCGGCGGCGGTATGATTCCTGCATTTATGTGTATCAAGTGGCTCGGTCTTATGAACTCAATCTGGGCGATAGTCCTTCCGGGCGCATTCGGTGCGTATAACTGTATTATTATGAGATCGTTTTTCCACGGATTCCCGAAGGAAATTGAAGAGTCGGGACGTCTTGACGGACTTAACGATATCGGTATCCTTTGGTATCTTGTTCTTCCGACATCAACAGCTATTATCGCAACAATCGGACTTTTCGTTGCTGTTGCACAGTGGAACGGATTCTTCGGTCCGCTCATTTACCTCAATGAAGATACAAGATATCCGTTGCAGATCATCCTTCGTCAGATTGTTCTTCAGGGAACAAATACTGAAGAGTCTGCAGCTGAGGTTGTCAATAACAAAACTGCCGGTGATGCTCTTAAGTATGCTACAATTATCGTTGCTATTGCTCCGATCATTGCTGTGTATCCGTTCTTGCAGAAGTACTTTGTTAAGGGCGTTATGATTGGTTCGGTTAAGGGCTAAAATTTAAAGAATTCAACTTTTTAAGGGCACCTTTTTTGAAGGTGCCCTGTTGAATTTTATGAATGGTTATTTAAAAAGACAACAGATCACTTTATTCATCGTGATCTGTTGTCTTTTTCGCATATGGAAATTACGAAGTTTGCAATATCGTCGGTTGCATTTGGTTTTGCAAGAGCAGAGAGTTGTTTTTTTATTTCATCCAATTTTCCGGGGGAATCAAAAAGTTGATATAAAGCATCATATACTTTAAGCTGACCGGTTGCATCAATACCTGCATTGTTGCTTGTGAAAAATTGGAGGTTTTTTTCTTCGTGACCGGGAATTGGATTTACAAATATCATTGGAAGTTCTTTTGCAATGGCCTCCGATGTGGAAAGACCGCCGGGTTTTGTGATGATACAGTCAGCAGCATCCATAAAAAGATTGATATTTTCTGTAAAGGTAAAGATCTTCACGTTGTTGTTTGCTAAAGATGTCAGCTTTTTATAGTGCTTTTTATTATTGCCACACACAGCGAGAACGAGACAATCTTTGTCATATTTATGTATGTCGGAAATGATTGAGGGAATGTCTCCGTATCCCATACTTCCTGCCATAACGAGAACTATTTTCTTATCAATGGGGAGGTTAAGTGCTTTTCGGGCATCATTCTTTTCTGAAGCTTTTGTAAACTTTTTATCTATTGGGATTCCTAATGGTAAAATTTTGCTTTCTTCAATCCCGAGCGCTTTTGCTTCTTCGGAAACGATTTCATTTGCGACTTCAACGTATTCGGTAAAAGGAACGCAATCCCAGAACGGATGCATTGTGTAATCTGTTACAATTCCTATTGTGGGAATATCGGTAAACTTGTTTTTTCGTTTCAAATCATTGATAATCAATGATGCATAAACGTGGGTGCAGACTATTACATCCGGCTGTGATTCGGCTACGAATTTTTCAAATCTTTTTGAACAATATCTTGTGAGGAAACCGCTTGAATGACGTTTCTTTTCAGAACGCTTTTTTGTTGCAAGATGATTGTAAATTGCGCTATAGGGTTTGCGTGTGTATTTTGTAAAAATCAGATAGAACTTGTCTACAGCCCAATAAAGCAATTTATTTACACTTTTATATACATCGACACTCTCGACCTCGACACCCTTTTCGGTGAGCGCACCTGCAACAGATTTTGCTGCAGCGTGGTGTCCGTATCCTGCGGTTATGCTCAGAATGAGAACTTTCATTTTTTTCACATCCTTGCGATAAGTAATTATATTATATAACTTTTTTGAGGATATGGCAAGTATTAGTTTCCCATTTCTCCGTTAAGATAGTTTTCAAAAGCTATGAGTACCTTTGCTTCTATCTCGTTGCGAAGTTCTTTTCTTGTCGGATGTGCAATGTCGCTGTACCCACCATCCGGGAGTCTTCTTGAAGGCATTGCGAGAAACATTCTGTCGTGTCCTTGTATTATTTTGATATCGTGTATTACAAGTTCGTCATCAAAGGTAACTGATACAATCGCTTTCATTTTTGATTCATCGGACATTCTGCGGATTTTAACATCGGTAATTTTCATACTGTTCTCCTTGTTTTTTCTTTTTTTTGTAGACTTTTCTTTTAGAAGATATTATAATATACAAAGGAAAATATGTAAGTATATTTTAACCGGGTCATACTATAAAATACACATCATAATAGAATATTTTGATTGGAGAATTGTTATGAAGAAGACAAACTTTTTGTCGGACAAGAAAAATGTCGTGCACCTTGTAGGTGTTGGCGGCGTATCGATGAATGCACTTGCTGAGGCTATCGCGGCTTATGGTCTTACTGTACGCGGCTCTGATATGAATATGGGCGTTTATGCGAAACGTCTTGAGGCAAAAGGTTTCAAAGTCATAAAAGGACATTTTGCATCAAATGTTGAAGGTGTCGATGTTGTTATCCGCACATCGGCAATCAAAGATGATAATCCGGAGATTATGAGAGCTCGGGAACTTGGTATACCTGTACTGGAACGAACTGAAGCATGGGGACTTCTTATGGAAAAGTTTTCTGAAGTAGTTTGCATTTCCGGAACTCACGGAAAAACATCCACAACCGCAATGACAACCTGCATCGCTCTTGCGGCAGATAGGGACCCTGAGGTTATGATAGGTGCAGATATGCGAGAGATTGGCGGTGTTTTCAGAATTTCGGATGGTGAACTGTTTATTGCAGAGGCTTGTGAGTATTGTAATTCTTTCCACAACTTCAATCCAACCATCGCGGTAATACTCAATATAGAAGAGGATCATCTTGATTTCTTCTCAGGAATTGATGATATAATAAAATCGTTTGCAAAATTTCTCTGTAATGTAAAAACGAATGGTAAGATTATCATAAACGGTGACGATGAAAATGCATATTCTGCCGCAAAACTTTCAGGTCGTGAGTTTATAACTTTCGGTCTTTCGGAGAATTGCGATGTAAGAGCATCTGACATAGCTTACAGAGATGGCTACCCGATGTTTTCTTTGATAAATAAAAATGAGAAAATTGCAGATATTCGCCTGTCTGTTTTGGGTGAGCACAATATTAAGAATGCTCTTGCGGCTGCCGCAGTTGCTATTTCTATGGGAATCAATGCAGAATGCATTATGGGAGCGTTGTCGGCGTTCACGGGTGTCGGACGACGAATGGAATATAAGGGTGAGTATCGCGGTGTGTCAGTTTTTGATGACTATGCACATCATCCGAGCGAAATTGAGACAACGCTTAAAGCTGTCCGTAAGGCACATAGCGGACGCATAATATGTGTTTTTCAGCCGCATACCTATACAAGAACCGCGGCGCTCAAAGATGATTTTGCAAAAGCTCTCTCTATTGCAGATAAGGTAATTCTTGCCGACATCTTTGCCGCACGTGAGAAAAATACTATAGGAATAGATTCGTCTGCAATCGGAGATAAGATTGAGAATGCAGAATGTATAAGTGGATTTGATTGCATTAAGGAACGTCTTTCGGAGGTCGTAACCGATGGTGATTTTGTTCTCACAATGGGAGCAGGAGATATATATAAGGTCGGAGAAATGCTCGTTTCCGAGAAAAAGTAGGGGATAAGGCGTGAAATCAAAAATCGGCAAGTTTATTTTTGCAACAGGCGGGTATGTATTGTATCTTTTGTCCGGAGTTCTGGCGGCGCTGTTTTTGTATTTGTTTCAGCTTGTTGAAAAACTTTTTGAAAAGGGAAGTGTAGGATCGTTCGCAGAAAGCTTTGGTGAGATATCGGAAAAAGATTCTTCACTTGTGCTTGTTATTTCCTATGCACTTGTGTTGATTGTTTCATTTTTACTGTTAAAATTTCAACGTAAGGATGTGCGCTCTTATACGGGAATATTATCCGTATATCCTCTCGGTATCTTTGGTGCTGTTGTTTTTGGCGCAATTTTAAATTTTATAACCTTTTCCATTGTAGCTCCGATACACACGGATGAAACAGAAATGACATTTTTGCTTTTAGTGTGCCTTTTTCTCGGACCTTTTGTTGAAGAATTTGTATTCAGAGGAATACTTCTTCGCATGTATGGAAAAGTGCTTGGTGTTGCGGGGGCAATACTTATGACATCATTGCTTTTCGCAATCTCACATACAGGTATTACACAAATGATATATGCGTTTGTACTTGGTATTGTTTTGTGTATGGTGCGGATTCGAAGTAAAAGCCTTTGGAATGCAGTTGCACTCCATATGTCATTTAATTTGTCGGGAACAGTTCTTGCTACAAGTGAACTGGAACTGCCGGATATTGCGTTTGCAGTACTTCCGGTCTTGATTGTTTTGAGCTTTATACTGGCGTGCTCGGGTGGCAGAAAAGCTTTGGTGAGGAGAAAATGAAATGAATTTTGAACAAATGAAAAAAGAGCTTGGGATGGAAAGTTGTCCCGGATGTTTTGCGGAAATATATGAAGAAATAAAGGATGAATGGAAAAACAGAGCTTCGCTCATATTATCGGAAGCGTATATAGAAGGTGTATTGACGGAGGCAAAAGTACTTTTGCCATATATGGAAACCGTTCTTTCTGCTGCGGCAAAGGTGCGGGAAAATGATGCGCTGTGCCTGCTTGTGTGTGTTCTTGAAAAGTGGGTAAAAAACGGCGGAAATATAAACGATCCCGATTATACGCCTCCGAAAGGTCCGAGACTTGATTATGACTTTTTTCACTTGTTTGCCGCTATACCTACAATTCCTGATAGTGTCAGGTATTTTCGGAACAGAAATGTGCCGGAAGATATAATTGCGGCATCTTTGCAAGAGTATGATTATTGCTTTGAAATGTGCCGAATGAATATCGGAAGAATTGCTTTTGATAAGGGGCGTTTGGTTTGGATTTGTCACACTATAAATAATGAGTTGATAAGAATAGGCAGATTCAAATATGAATTGCCGACTAAACGTGTAAGCGGAGTGAGGGTATATAAAAATTCAAAAGGTGAAATTTTGACATTGGCAGATGGCTTGCATATTCACAGAACAGGACGTATCGTGGGCTCGATATACTGTGAAGACGAAACTGAAAGCTTTGTTGCCGATATCACGGAAACAGAAAACGAGATTATCGGACACGTTATAACCGACGGTAATGTGGCAAGGGAAAAAACGTCCTTTTCAAAATTGGAGTGGGAGCTTTGCCTTTCAAAGGATGATGCTGTCATCCCCGTACATATCCCCAGAGACGGAGATTTTGATGTTGATACCATTGAAAGTTCGTATGCGAGACTTCGTGAAGTTATGGCAAATTGCTTTGTGGATATGCCATACAAGGCTATCCATTGTCATACATGGATGATGTCAAGGGATTTGCGGAAGGTGTTGAAGCCGACTTCAAACATACTTGCTTTTCAGAAAAAATATATCCACTATCCTTGCAAAAGTGCAGGGACGTGGGTGTTTGGCTTTGTTTTTCCCGGTGAAAAGGGAATTTCGGATATCGAAAGCCTTTCGGAGGGGACAAGCCTTCAACGTAATGTCAAGGAGCTTTATAAAAATGGCGGAGCTATTTACGATGACTGTGGGTTTTTCTTTTAGATAAAGATATTTTTGTTTTGGGTTGTGGGGATAAATGTTTGGGATGAAAATTAAGCCGAGTATTGCGATGATACTTGGCGGGATGATTCTTGCATTCGGAATATATAATATACATTCCATTTCACCGGTCACAGAGGGCGGCACATTGGGACTTATTCTTCTTTGTGAGCATTGGTTAAGTGTGTCTCCTGCAATTTCGGGATTTTTCCTGAATGCCTTGTGCTATGGATTTGGCTGGTATGTTTTCGGCAACAAATTCATAGGCTATTCGGCAATTGCGGGTGTATCCTTTTCGGGATTCTATGCACTTTTTGAATTATTTCCTCCTCTGTTTCCGCAGATTGCAAACTATCCGATAATAGCATCTGTCGCAGGTGCCGTGTTTGTGGGTATCGGTGTGGGTGTTGCAGTTCGCTTTGGCGGAGCGCCTACCGGTGATGATGCCATTGCAATGGGAGTCTCGGAAAAGACAGGACTTGATGTAAAATGGATATATCTCATAAGTGACGGCGTTGTGCTTTTGCTTTCCCTCACTTATATTCCGATGGAAAAGATTCTTTATTCTCTCATCACCGTCATTATATCGGGACAGATAATAAGTGCTGTCAATTCCATTGGAAAAGGAAGAAAAAATCCGAAGACAAAAGGGCTTTCCGATAAAGAGGATGCTTGTGTACTTGTTGGGACAACAAAGGGACCGATGCAGCTGCTCACAGCGATGAAATATAATTTTTATCATATTCCGGCAACACGTATTTCCAAAGATATGCTTCCCATAAAGTTTGTTGCAATATATCAGTCTATATCTAAATTTGGGAAAGATGCTGGAGTTACCTATTATGGTGAGGTTGTAAAGTGCTCGCGACTCAAAAGAAGGAAAATTCGTGAGATCCCAAAGGAATCTGACACGCTTTACTATCGCTTCGACGTAAAATCGTGGGAAAAACTTCAAAAACCTATTGTGACAAATGGGAAGGATATTATAAGCATCACAACAACTCTTTCGGCACTTCTTGAAAGTCATACGACAACGGAGCTTCTTTTGAAAGACAAGAGGGAAAGACTCATTTACCGAGCTGTTTCGGGACTTATATCTCAAAATGCAGACACAATTGATTTTGAAGATGCATTTTTCACTCTGGAGGAAGAGAATATTACGGTCTATAAGCAAGGAAAAGTGTGCTTTTTATTCTCAAAACAGGATTTTGTCTGTGACCCTGTTTCAATCACAAAAATTATTGCGAATATGCTATACAAATAAAAGGTGTCAGAGGCTTTGAAAATCAGTCAAAATAACGGCGCATTTTCCTTGACATAAAGCACGAAAATATGATATACTTATGTAGTGAAAATTTGATAAACTTCTCTGTGACTGACGGATTTGTGGAGCACCACAGGAAGCAGAGAAATCTCGGGGTGTTCCCCCGCATTTGCCGACCGTCTGGGCACATTTAACTCCCCGGTGAGTTAAGTGCGCCCTTTTTTGTTTTTTTTAAATTTAAGGAGGTCAAAGATTATGAAAAAAGTAGGAATTGTTATGGGAAGTGACAGCGATCTGCCTATCATCAAAAAGGCAACCGATATGCTTGACACTCTCGGAATCCCTTTTGAGGTACACGTCTATTCTGCCCACAGAACACCTGAGGAGGCCCGCGACTTTGCTGTCAATGCAAGAGCAAACGGTTTCGGTGTTATGATTGCGGCGGCAGGTATGGCAGCTCACCTTGCAGGTGCAGTTGCGGCAAACACAACTCTTCCGGTTATCGGAATCCCCTGTAAGTCATCAAACCTCGATGGTCTTGATGCACTTCTCTCAACCGTTCAGATGCCGTCGGGAATCCCCGTTGCAACCGTTGCAATAAACGGTGGTGCAAATGCGGCGCTTTTGGCGGCGCAGATTCTTGCGGTTGAAGATAAAGCACTTGCTGATAAGCTCGATGCAAAGCGCAAATCCGATGCGGCGGCTGTCCTTGAAAAGGATGCAAAGGTCGCAGCAGAATTAAATCAGTAAAATATTTTAGGAGGTTATATAAAGTGGAAAAAAAAGACTTGCTTTACGAAGGCAAGGCGAAAAAAGTCTATGCAACAGATAACCCCGAGATTCTCCTTGTTGACTACAAGGACGATGCAACAGCATTCAACGGTGTAAAGAAGGGCATAATCGCAGGTAAGGGTGCAATCAATAACCGTGTAACAAACTTTATGATGCAGCTTCTTGAAAAGGAAGGCGTTCCCACTCACTTTGTTGAGGAGCTTTCCGACCGTGAAACTCTTGTTAAGAAGGTTTCCATTGTTCCTCTTGAAGTTATCATCAGAAATATTTCTGCAGGTTCTTTTGCAAAGCGTTACGGTGTAGAGGAAGGCATTGTTTTTTCGGAACCCACAATTGAGTTCTCTTATAAGAACGATGACCTTGGCGATCCCCTCATCAATGATTACCATGCTCTCGCTCTCGGCGTTGCAACGAAGGAAGAAATTGAGACAATCAAGAGTATGGCATTTAAGGTCAATGCTGTTATGAAGGAATTCTTCAAGAAGCTCAATGTTGACCTTGTAGATTTCAAACTTGAGTTTGGTAAGGTGGCAGACGGCGCAATCGTTCTCGCAGACGAAATTTCCCCCGATACCTGCCGCTTCTGGGACAGCACAACTCACGAAAAACTTGATAAGGACCGTTTTCGTCGTGACCTCGGCAATGTTGAAGATGCATATCAGGAAATGATGAAGCGTATTCTCGGAGAATAAGGAGAACAGATAATGGGAGGCTTTTTTGGTGCAATCAGCCGTGATGATGCTCTCGGTGATGTTTTCTTCGGTACGGATTATCATTCCCACCTCGGAACACGCCGTGCAGGAATTGCGGCATACGACAAGGAAATAGGATTACAACGTGAGATTCATAACATTCAGAACTCTCCGTTTCGAACAAAGTTTGAACATGTCTTTGAGGACATGAGAGGCACATCCGCCATCGGATGCATAAGCGATTTTGACCCTCAACCGTTGCTTATTCGTTCAATGCTCGGTACATATGCAATCTGTGTTATAGGTCTTGTAAACAACGCAAAAGATCTGATTTCGGAATATCTCGATTTCGGTGGTCACTTTGATGCCATGACAAGCGGCGGTGTCAATTGCACGGAGCTTGTTGCGGCTCTTATCAACCGAAGAAAAGATTTTGTTGAAGGAATCAAGTTCGCTCAAAGCAAAATAGAAGGAACTGCATCCATTCTCATACTGTGCGATGACGGTTCAATAATCGCCGCCCGTGACAAGGTGGGAAGAATCCCCGTTGTTGTGGGAAAGAATGACGATGGATACTGTGTATCTTTTGAAGCTTTTGCATATACAAAGCTCGGATATAAGCATGAGCGTGAGCTTGGCCCCGGTGAGATTGTAAGACTGACCCTTGATGGGGTGGAGCAGCTTGCAGAGCCGGGGGAGGAAATGCACATGTGTGCATTCCTCTGGAGCTACTATGGTTATCCTACCTCCACATATGAGGGAGTTAACGTAGAAAAGATGCGTTATCGCAACGGTGAGATAATGGCAAAAAACGACAGAGAAAGCGGTAAGCTTTCGGGAATTGATTATGTCAGTGGCGTGCCGGATTCAGGAACACCTCATGCAATCGGATATGCAAATGAAAGCAGAATCCCATTTGCACGTCCTTTCATAAAATACACTCCGACCTGGTCGAGAAGCTTTATTCCGACACAGCAGAAGGAACGCAATAAAATCGCAAAGATGAAGATGATTCCGGTACACGACCTCATACAGGACAAGAGCCTTCTCTTTGTTGATGACTCCGTTGTCCGTGGCACACAGCTTCGTGAAACGGTTGAGTTCCTTTATGAAAACGGAGCAAAAGAAGTTCATATGCGCTCAGCTTGTCCTCCGATAACCCATGCTTGCAAATATCTTAATTTCTCGCGAGCAACAAATGAAATGGAGCTTATCGCAAGAAAGACCATAGTGGAGCTTGAGGGCGAGGAAGGCCTTAAGTATATGAATGAATACAGCGATTCTTCCACGGAACGTGGAAAAAAACTTCGTGAAACCATCGCAAAAGAACTTCACCTTGCATCAATTGAATTCCAGTCTCTTGAAGGTGTAATTGAGGCTATCGGTATGGATCCGTGTAAGCTTTGCACTTATTGCTGGAACGGAAAGGAAGATAAATAAAATGAGTATGCAATCAAAATCAGACAGCTACGCAGCAGCAGGAGTTGATATTACCGCAGGCTACCGTGCTGTTGAACTTATGAAACAACACATCGCAAAAACAATGACCTCCGGTGTCTGCTCCGATGTAGGAGGCTTTGGTGGTCTCTTTGAGCTTGATGTCACAGGTATGACACGTCCCGTTCTTGTAAGCGGAACAGACGGTGTGGGAACAAAGCTTAAAATGGCATTCCTTCTCGATAAACACGATACTGTTGGTATCGACTGTGTCGCTATGTGCGTAAACGATATCATCTGTGCAGGTGCAAAGCCTCTTTTCTTCCTTGACTATATTGCTTGCGGAAAGAACTTCCCCGAGAAGATTGCAGATATAGTAAAGGGTGTAGCTGAGGGCTGTGTTCAGTCAGGTGCGGCTCTTATCGGCGGCGAAACTGCTGAAATGCCGGGATTCTATCCCATCGATGAATATGACCTTGCAGGTTATTGCACAGGTGTAGTTGACAAATCAAAGATAATTGATAACAAAACAATGGAAGAGAGAGATGTTGTTATCGCACTTCCGTCAAGCGGCGTTCATTCCAACGGCTTCTCCCTTGTCCGTAAGGTATTCGACGTTGAAAATGCCGATATCAAGTCTCCTTGTGAGGCTCTTGGCGGAAAGAGTATCGGCGAAACACTTCTCACCCCCACAAGAATTTATGTAAAGCCTGTCCTTGCTCTTCTTGAAGAAGTAAAGGTAAAGGGAATTTCCCATATCACAGGAGGCGGATTCTATGAGAATATTCCGAGAAGCATTCCCGAAGGTCTCGGTGCAAAGATTGATAAGTCCAAAGTCCGTATTCTTCCGATTTTTGACCTCATTGCAAAAACAGGCAACATCAGCGAGCGTGATATGTTCAACACCTTCAATATGGGCGTTGGTATGAGCATCGTTGTACCTGCAGAAGAGGTAGACCTTGCACTTTCAATCCTCCGTGATAACGGCGAGGATGCATATATTATCGGTGAAATCGTAAAGTCCGATGAAAAGGTGATTTTATGAGTCGAGCACGCATAGCAGTTCTCGTTTCCGGCGGCGGAACAAATCTTCAGGCACTTATTGATGCCGAGAAGAAGGGAATCATCAAAAGCGGAAAGATAGAGCTTGTTATCTCAAACAAAGAGGGTGCATATGCCCTTGAAAGAGCAAAAAAAGCAGATATCGAAGCTTGTGTGATTTCAAAAAAGGCTCTCGGAAGTCAAGTTGCTTTTGAAGAGGCAATTATATCCCGTCTTGAAGAAAAGAAGATTGATATAATCGTTCTTGCCGGATTTATGGTAATTCTCAGCGAAAACTTCACAAAGCGTTATCCAAAGCGGATAATCAATGTTCATCCGTCTCTTATTCCGTCATTCTGCGGTGAAGGCTTCTATGGTCTCCGTGTCCACGAAGCGGCCCTTGAATACGGAGTTAAAGTAACAGGTGCAACGGTGCATTTTGTGAATGAAATTCCGGATGGCGGAGAGATTATAATGCAAAAAGCGGTAAGCATCCGTGAGGATGATACTGCAGAAACTCTGCAAAAGCGTGTTATGCGTCTTGCAGAGTGGAAGATTCTCCCTGCATCCGTTGAAAAGGTAAGTGCCGAAATAATTTCAAAGTAATTGAGAGGAATATACATATGAATATATATGAAGTAAATGACATTGTAAAGCAGGTCGAGGGTAATTCCTATGTAGGCCGAGGAATAGTCATCGGCAAGAGTGCGGATGGCAAAAAGGCATGTACTGCATATTTCATTATGGGCAGAAGTGCCAACAGTCGCAACCGCATATTCACAGAAAAGGATAATGCAGTTTTTACCGAGCCTTTTGATGCTTCAAAAGTTGAAGACCCAAGTCTTATCATCTATGCGGCAATACGTAAGTTTGAAAATAAGCTTATCGTCACAAACGGCGACCAGACCGATACAATTTATGATTTTATAAAGGAAGGCAAGGGCTTCAGAGAAGCACTCAACACCCGTGAATTTGAGCCGGATGCACCGAATTTCACACCTCGTATCAGCGGTATGGCAACTTTTGCAAACGGTGATTTCACATATGAGATGAGCATTCTCAAGAGCATTGACGAAGTCGGTTCTGCTTGTGCCCGTTTCACATATGATTATCCGTCAATTGCCGGCCTCGGTCATTTCATTCATACATATGTATGTGACGGAAATCCCATTCCCACATTCCAGGGCGAGCCTGAGCGTGTGGCAATTCCCGATGATATTGATGCATTCACAAATGCACTCTGGAACGCACTTGATGAAGATAATAAGATTTCTCTTTATGTCCGCTATACAGACCTTGCAAGCGGAAAAGAAGAAAACAGAATGATAAACAAGAATAAGTAAGGGGGATAAATACCAATGAAAGAATTTGAACTTAAATATGGCTGTAACCCGAATCAGAAGCCTGCAAAAATCTTTATGAGCGACGGAAGTGACCTTCCTATTGAAATCCTTTCCGGTCGTCCGGGCTTTATTAACTTCCTTGATGCATTCAATTCCTGGCAGCTTGTAAAAGAGCTTAAAGAAGCTCTCGGAC
Organism: Oscillospiraceae bacterium; assembly: GCA_017435965.1. GTDB lineage: Bacteria > Bacillota > Clostridia > Oscillospirales > JAAYXM01 > SIG480. The sequence continues at coordinate 30,331 of JAFSEA010000027.1, read as the reverse complement.
TTCCTGCTGCAACATCCTTCAAGCACGTAAGCCCCACCTCTGCTGCAGTTGGTATTCCTCTTTCCGATAAGCTCAAGAAAGCTTGCTTTGTTGACGATGTTGAAGGTCTTGACGAATCACCCCTTGCCTGCGCATATGCAAGAGCAAGAGGAACAGACCGTATGTGCTCCTTTGGCGACTGGGTTGCACTTTCCGATGTCTGCGATGTAACAACCGCAAAGATGATTAAGCGTGAGGTTTCCGATGGTGTTATCGCTCCGGGATATGAGCCTGAGGCACTCGAAATCCTCAAAACAAAGCGTAAGGGAAATTATAATATTGTAAAGATTGATCCGAATTATGTTCCGCAGGAGGTTGAACATAAACACGTTTTCGGTATCACATTTGAGCAGGGAAGAAATAACTTCAAAATCAACCGTGAGCTTCTCGGCAATATTGTAACTGCAAATAAGGACATTCCGGAAGAAGCACTCCGCGATCTTATCGTTGCTCTTATCACACTTAAATATACTCAGTCAAACTCCGTTTGCTACGCAGTTGACGGACAGGCTATCGGTGTAGGTGCAGGCCAGCAGTCACGTATCCACTGCACACGTCTTGCAGGTACAAAGGCTGATACATGGTTCTTGCGTCAGCACGAGAAGGTACTTAATCTCCCCTTCAAGGAAGATATCGGCAGACCCGATCGTGACAACGTAATTGACGGATATATCAATAAAAATGAAGAAGATGTAACGGCAGACGGCAACTGGGAAAAGTATTTCACAAGAAAGCCTGAGCCCTTTACAGCAGAAGAAATGCGTGCATACCTCGATACTATAGACGGTGTTGCACTCGGTTCCGATGCATTCTTCCCCTTTGCTGATAATATCGACCGCGCATTTGCAAGCGGCGTAAAATACATTGCAGAGCCGGGCGGCTCAATCCGTGATGATATCGTTATCGAATGTTGTGATAAGCACGGTATTGCAATGGCATTCACCGGAATGCGTTTGTTCCACCACTGATAATCGGAGGTTTTCGTAATGAAAATTATGGTAGTAGGTGGCGGCGGAAGAGAGCATGCCATCATAAAGAAAATTAAACTTAATAAAAACGTTTCCGAAATATTCGCACTTCCCGGAAATGGGGGAATGGCACAGGATGCCACTTGTGTGAATATCGGAGCAAAGGATATTCCCGCAATAGTTGATTTTGCGGTAGAGAAGGGAATCGACTATGCAATAGTCGCACCCGATGATCCCCTTGTTCTCGGCGCAGTTGATGCACTTGAAGAAAAGGGAATACCTTGCTTCGGACCCCGTGCAAATGCTGCAATAATCGAAGGCAGTAAGGTTTTCTCAAAGAACCTTATGAAAAAGTATAATATTCCAACAGCGCAGTATGAAGTTTTCGATAATATGGATGCTGCACTCAAATACCTTGAAACTGCGCCGATTCCAACTGTTGTAAAGGCAGATGGCTTGGCACTTGGTAAAGGCGTTATCATTGCCGAAACAAGAGAAATGGCAATGGATGCAGTAAAATCAATGATGCAGGATAAGGCATTCGGCAAGAGTGGTGAGACGATTGTCATCGAAGAATTCCTCACTGGCCCCGAGGTTTCTGTTCTTGCTTTCACCGACGGTGAAACCGTTGTTCCGATGATTTCCTCAATGGACCATAAGAGAATCGGGGATAACGACACAGGTCTCAACACCGGCGGTATGGGAACAGTTGCTCCGAATCCTTATTATACAGACGACATTGCTGCAGAATGTATGAAGACCATTTTCATACCCACAATGAAGGCAATGAATGAAGAAGGAAGAACCTTCAAGGGATGCCTCTATTTCGGACTTATGCTCACCCCGAATGGTCCGAAGGTCATTGAATATAACTGCCGTTTCGGTGATCCCGAAACCCAGGTTGTACTTCCGCTTCTTGAGAGCGATCTTCTCACAGTTATGCAGGCTGTAACAAACGGTAAGCTCAGGGATATAAATGTCAGATTCAGCGATAAGAATGCCTGCTGTGTAATTATGGCATCAAAGGGTTATCCCACTGATTATGAAAAGGGCTTTGAGATGACAATTCCGGATGAGATATCCGATAATGTCTATGTTGCAGGTGCAAAGCTTGAGGGAGATAAGCTTCTCACAAACGGCGGACGTGTTCTTGGTGCAACCGCTGTTGCAAGCTCACTCAAGAGCGCAATTGACGGAGCGTATAAGCTCGTTTCGCAGATTCACTTTAATAATGCATATTACCGCAGTGATATCGGTGCAAAAGCACTTCGTGCAAGGGAGGACTAAGATATGGTATACAGAGTATATGTCGAAAAGAAGAAAGAGCTTGCAAATGAAGCTCGTGCACTTCTTTCTGATGCGAGAACACTTCTCGGTATAAAGAGTCTTACCGATGTACGCGTTATAAACCGCTATGATGCCGAGAATATCACAGAAGAGCTTTTTAACTATGCAAAGCAGACTGTTTTTTCCGAGCCTCAGCTTGATATCGTTTCGGAGGATATAAATGTCTGTTCCTGCGATGCATCTGTTTTTGCAGTTGAGCCCCTTCCGGGTCAGTTTGACCAAAGAGCAGATTCAGCTGCACAGTGTATTCAGATAATCTCTCAGGGTGACCGTCCTCTTATCCGTACAGCAAAGCTCTATGCTCTTTATGGCTCACTTACCGATGCTGATGTTGCAGAAATCAAGAAATATGTAATCAACCCCGTTGAGTCAAGAGAAGCAGACCTTGCAAAGCCTGAAACTCTGAAGGTTGAATATGATATTCCTACAGAAGTAAAAACACTCGATGGCTTTATTGACCTTGACAGAAAGGGACTTGAAGCTTTCGTTTTCGAATACGGTCTTGCTATGGATGCAGACGATATTGAATTCTGCCAGAACTACTTTAAAACAGAGGGCAGAAACCCCACAATAACAGAAGTTCGTATGATCGATACCTATTGGTCAGATCACTGCCGTCATACAACCTTCCTCACAACTATTGATTCAGTAAAGTTTGAGGATGAGCTTCTTCAGAAGACCTATGATGAATACATTGAAACACGTAAGGAAATCGGAAGAACAAAGCCGATTTGCCTTATGGACCTTGCAACTGTTGCAGTGAGATATCTCAAGAAAAACGGAAAGCTTAATAAGCTTGATGAGTCCGAAGAGATAAACGCCTGCACAGTAAAAATTGAGGTTGAGGTCGATGGTGTAAAAGAACCCTGGCTTCTCCTCTTTAAGAACGAAACCCATAACCACCCCACAGAAATTGAACCCTTTGGCGGTGCGGCAACCTGCATCGGTGGTGCAATCCGTGATCCGCTTTCAGGCCGTTCATATGTTTATGGCGCAATGCGCGTAACCGGTGCGGCAGACCCGTTAAAGCCGGTAAGCGAAACAATAAAGGGTAAGCTTCCTCAGCGTAAGATTGTAACAACTGCGGCGGCAGGCTACTCCTCTTATGGTAATCAGATTGGTCTTGCAACAGGCATCGTTGATGAAATATTCCACGATGGCTATGCTGCAAAGCGTATGGAAATAGGTGCAGTTATTGCTGCTGCTCCCCAGGAGAATGTAAGACGTGAACGTCCCGATCCCGGTGATATCGTAATTCTTCTCGGCGGAAGCACAGGACGTGACGGTTGCGGCGGTGCAACAGGCTCTTCAAAATCCCATACTGCAGAGTCACTTGAAACCTGCGGTGCAGAGGTACAGAAGGGTAATGCTCCGGAAGAGAGAAAGCTTCAGCGCCTCTTCCGCAATCCTGAGGCAAGCAAGCTTATAAAGAGATGTAATGACTTCGGTGCAGGCGGCGTTTCCGTTGCAATCGGTGAGCTCGCCGATGGTTTAGAGATAAACCTCAATGCAGTTCCGAAAAAGTATGACGGACTTGACGGAACTGAGCTTGCAATAAGTGAATCTCAGGAGCGTATGGCAGTTGTTGTTGAGGCAAAGGATGTTGACCGTTTCCTCGCTCTTGCAGATGAAGAAAACCTCCAGGCTTGCCCGGTTGCAGAGGTAACAGAATCTCCTCGCCTTGTTATGCACTGGAACGGCAAGAAAATTGTTGATATAAGCCGTGAATTCCTCAATTCAAACGGTGCTGAAAAGCATATTGATATCGAAAGCTCAAAACCGAATCTCCGCAAGCAGGAAATCTCCGGCGGATTTACTGATAACTATAAGAGAATCGCAGGAGATCTCAATATCTGCTCAAAGCGCGGACTTTCAGAGCGTTTCGACTCAACAATCGGTGCAGGAACAGTTCTTATGCCCTTTGGCGGAAAGAATCAGCTCACTCCGATTCAGGCAATGGTACAGAAGATTTCCGTTGAGAAGAAGCATACCGATGATTGCTCATTTATGTCCTGGGGCTATAACCCATTCCTCACAGAACAGAGCCCCTATCACGGTGCATATATGGCAGTTGTGGAGTCTGTATGTAAGCTCATTGCAACAGGTGCAGACTTTAACGATGTATATCTCACATTCCAGGAGTATTTTGAAAAGCTCGGACGTGATTCAAAGCGTTGGGGCAAGCCTCTTGCGGCACTTCTCGGTGCTTTCAAGGCACAGAAGGAGCTTTCTATCGGCTCGATCGGTGGCAAGGACTCAATGAGTGGCTCATTTGAAAATCTCGATGTTCCGCCAACACTTGTTTCCTTTGCGGTAACAACAGGAAAAGTTTCCGATGTTGTTTCTCCGGAGCTTAAAAAGTCAGGCAATAAGCTTGTTGTGATCTCTCCTGAATATGATGAAAATAATCTCCCGAAAACAGAGTCACTTCTCGCTGTATTTGATAAGGTAACAGCTCTTATGAGAAGCGGTAAAGCCGTTGCTTGCTATACTCCGGGTATCGGCGGTATTGCCGAAGCTGTTATGAAGATGGCATTCGGAAACGGACTCGGTGTTAAGTTTGAAAATGATGTAACAGTTGAAAAGCTCTTCAGCTATAGCTATGCTTCATTCGTTCTTGAAGTGAGCGAGGATGTTGAGGGGGCATATGTTCTCGGTACAGTAACCGATGATAATAAGCTCACTCTTGCATCAGAAAGCATCTGCCTCACAGAACTTCTCGGAGTTTATGAAGATAAGCTTGAGAGCGTATACAGCTGTAATATCGAGGACCGCAAGGGTCCGATGGAAACCTTCTCGTTTGAGGCAGGTGAGCGCAAAGCTCCTGCAATCAAGGTTGCAAAACCGAAGGTCCTCATTCCTGCATTCCCGGGAACAAACTGCGAATTTGATTCCGCAAAGGCAATGCGTGATGCAGGTGCAGAACCCGAAATCATTGTTATAAGAAACCTCACTTCCGACAGCATCCGTGCAAGTGTTGACAAGTTTGCAACTGCTCTTAAGTCAGCACAGATGATATTTATCCCCGGCGGATTCTCCGGCGGTGACGAGCCTGACGGAAGCGGTAAGTTCATAACTGCATTCTTCCGTAATGCGGCAGTCAAGGAAGGCGTACACGATCTTCTTGATAACCGCGACGGTCTTATGTGCGGTATCTGTAACGGCTTCCAGGCTCTTATAAAGCTCGGACTTGTTCCTTACGGAAAGATTATTGATACCGATGAAAATTGCCCGACACTCACCTTCAACACAATCGCACGTCACCAGTCAAGAATCGTAAGAACAAGAGTTGCTTCCAATAAATCTCCGTGGCTCGCGCTTACAAATGTAGGCGATGTCTATACTGTTCCGATATCTCACGGTGAAGGTCGCTTCCTTGCAGATGAAGCTCTTATAAAAGAACTTGCAAAGAACGGTCAGATTGCAACTCAGTACGTTGATTTTGAAGGCAATGCAACAAGCGATGTTCACTTCAATCCCAACGATTCTATGTATGCTATCGAAGGTATCACATCTCCGGATGGCAGAGTCTTCGGTAAGATGGGACATAGTGAGCGTAAAGGCAATGGACTTTACAAGAACGTTCCGGGTGAATATGATATCCGTATGTTCGAGTCTGCAGTAAAATACTTCAAATAATTGCCCTTTGGAGGAGTAACAAATGGCATATAAATCAGATATTGAAATAGCCCAGAGCTGTGAAATGCGCCCCATAGGCGAAATTGCGGCAAAAGCTCATGTTGACGATAAATATATCGAGCAATATGGAAAATATAAGGCAAAGATTGATCTCGCGCTTCTTAATGAAACGAAGCGCGAGGACGGAAAACTTATCCTTGTAACAGCAATCACCCCGACTCCTGCAGGTGAGGGCAAAACAACCACAACAATAGGTCTTGCCGACGGTCTTGCAAGAATAGGCAAGGATGTAACCGTTGCACTCCGCGAACCGTCATTAGGACCCGTATTCGGTGTCAAGGGCGGCGCGGCAGGTGGCGGATATGCTCAGGTTGTACCTATGGAGGATATAAACCTTCATTTCACAGGGGATTTCCACGCAATCGGTGCTGCAAATAACCTTCTTGCGGCAATGCTTGATAATCATATTCATCAGGGCAATGCTCTCGGCATTGATCCCAATAAAATCACCTGGCGTCGCTGTGTTGATATGAATGACAGAGAGCTTCGCAATATCGCAATCGGTCTTGGCGGAGCAAAAAACGGCGTCACGCGTGAAGATGGTTTCGATATTACCGTTGCAAGTGAGATTATGGCAGTACTCTGTCTTTCAAACGGAATTTCCGACTTAAAGGAACGCCTTGCAAGAATAATTGTGGGCTATACCTATGACGGAAAACCGGTAACTTGCGGAGAGATAAATGCTCAGGGTGCTATGACTGCACTTTTAAAGGATGCATTAAAACCGAACCTCGTACAGACTTTAGAGGGAACTCCTGCCTTTGTCCATGGCGGACCCTTTGCAAATATTGCACACGGCTGTAATTCAGTTATGGCAACAAAGCTCGCTCTTAAGATGGGCGATTATACCGTAACGGAAGCAGGCTTCGGTGCAGACCTCGGTGCCGAGAAGTTTCTCGATATCAAGTGCCGTGTGGCAGGTCTCATACCAAGCGCAGTAGTTGTTGTTGCAACCGTCCGCGCACTTAAGATGCACGGCGGCAGAGCAAAAACAGAGCTTGCAAATGAAGATATTGTGGCATTAGAGAAGGGAATACCAAATCTCCTCCGCCACGTTTCAAACATAAAGAATGTATATAAGCTTCCTTGTGTGGTTGCGGTAAACAGATTCCCAACGGATACCGATGCAGAAATCGACTTCATCATAAAAAAGTGCCGCGAGCTTGGAGTAAATACAGTTCTTTCAACCGTATGGGCAGAAGGCGGAAAGGGCGGAGAGGCTCTTGCACGTGAAGTTGTAAGACTTTGCGAAGAAGAAAAGGGAGACTTTACCTTCAGCTATGATACGGATGCAACAATCGAAGAAAAGATTGAAGCAATAGTAAAGAAGGTTTATGGCGGAGACGGAATATCAGTACTTCCGGCGGCAAAGAAGCAGATAGACGAGCTTTCAAAGCTCGGACTTGATAAGCTTCCCATCTGTGTTGCAAAAACCCAATACAGCTTCTCAGATGACCCGACAAAGCTCGGTGCTCCCGATGGCTTTACAGTAACGGTAAGAAATGTAAAGGTTTCTGCAGGTGCAGGATTCATAGTAGTTCTCACCGGAGATATAATGACAATGCCCGGACTTCCCAAAGTTCCGTCAGCTGAAAAGATTGACGTTGACGAAAACGGAAAAATAACAGGTTTGTTTTAAATAAAAAAGCGCTGTTCCGCAATATGTCGGAATAGTGCTTTTTTTGTTGCAAAAAGGCAAAATATGAGCTTTAAAATCTTGACTTACATTAAATATAAATATATAATTTATATATCAGACTTTAAATATAGGAGAAAACAAAAATGGCGATGTTCAAATGTAAAATGTGCGGAGGAAATCTTGAGGTTTCCGAAGATGTGCGTGTGGTAGAATGTGAATATTGCGGAACAAATCAGACCGTGCCGGACGGAAGTGACGAGAAGAAAACAAATCTCTTCAACCGTGCAAACCGTCTTCGTATGGATTGTGAGTTTGATAAAGCATCGGGCGTTTATGAGAGCATCGTTTCCGAATATCCCGAAGAGTCCGAAGGCTATTGGGGACTCTGCCTCTGTAAGTTCGGAATTGAGTATGTTGACGATGCCGCAACCGGCAAAAAAATCCCCACCTGCCACAGAACAAACGCAACCTCAATTATGGACGATTCCGATTTTGAACAGGCACTTGAGAATGCAGATGTTGTAGCAAAAAGCGTATACCGCGAAGAGGCAAAGGCGATTGACCGCCTGCAGAGACAGATTATATCGGTTGTTGAAAGCGAAGAACCTTATGATGTGTTTATCTGCTATAAAGAAACAGACGACATAACAAAGCAGAGAACAGAAGACAGCACCATCGCCCAGGATATCTATACCGAGCTTGTGCGCGAGGGATATAAAGTCTTTTTCTCTCGTATAACACTCCGTGACAAGGCAGGAACGGAATATGAGCCATACATATATGCAGCATTGAAATCGGCAAAGGTGATGCTTGCAATAGGAACAAAGTATGAGTATTACGATGCGGTATGGGTAAAAAACGAGTGGTCAAGATATATTGCAATGATGTCAGACGATAGCTCAAAACATCTCATCCCATGCTATAAAAACCTTGATGCATATGATATCCCGAAGGAATTCAAAAACCTTCAGGCACTGGATATTGGAGAAATGACATTCCTCAAAAACCTTTTCGACAACGTCAACCGCTTTATTCCGAAAGCAAAGACTGAAACAGTTTCGGAAACGATTGAAGAAACAGTTGTTGTACAGAATCAGACGGTATTACAGACAGAACCGCTTCTCAAACGTGTATTTATGTTCCTCGAAGACGGAAACTGGGCAAGTGCCGATGAATATTGTGAGAAGGTTCTTGATATCGATCCGGAATGTGCAAGAGCATATCTCGGAAAATTGTTATCTGAGCTAAATGTCACAAAACAGGAACATTTGAAAAATCTTTCAATTCCATTTGGCAACAGCAACAATTATCAAAAGGTAATACGCTTTGGTGACAAAGAATTAAAAGAGACGCTCACGGGGTATATAGAGTTTATCAATAAAAGAAGAGAACAAGCTTTTCTTTGTGGAATTTATAACGAAGCAAAAGAGATTATGAATCAGGCAAAAGAGGAAGCCGAATATTTAAAGGCTGCAAGCTTGTTTCATTCTATTAACGAATATGAGGATGCATCTGCGCTCGCAAGCAAATGCAGAGAAAAAGCAAGTGAAACTGCAAGCAGAGCAGAGGCGAAAAGACAGAAAGCAGTTCAACGAATAGAAATGGTAAAAGATAGTATCGCATGTTCTCCAAACGCACAGGCAGAAATACATTTTGGTATAAGAACAGATGGTACGATTGCAACTTCAGGTATAGATGATCCATACTACAGACATGAGCTGAGTGATTGGTGGAATGTTAGGGCTATTTCTGTTGGAGAAAAACATGTAGTTGCTTTATTATATGATGGGACAGTTAGGGCGACAGGTGATAATGAATATAGACAGTGCGATGTTTTTGGATGGAATGACATTGTTGATGTAAAAGCAGGAGGATGGCATACTGTTGGATTAAAAAAGAATGGTAGAGTCGTTGCTGTTGGTTCAAATTTGGTAAGGGCTACTGATGTTTCCAAGTGGGAAAATATTGTTAAAATTGCAGTGGGAAAAGCACATACAGTGGGATTAAAAGCAGATGGAACAGTTGTGTCAACAACTGATACTGGTATGAATAGAGGAAGAGTTTCAGATTGGAAGAATGTGGTTGATATTTATGCTTTTAATGCAAAAACTGTTGGTTTAACGAAAAATGGGAAAGTTTTGATTGCCGGGGATGGCAACATAGATAGATACTATGTGGAAAACTGGACTGATATTCAATCTATAGCTATGGCATATAAACATATGGTCGGTTTGAAAGAAGATGGAACAGTTGTGGCAACAGGGGATTATGAAGAATTTGCAGGAGATGTATTAAAATGGAAAGATATTGTTGCTGTAAGCACTTTGAACGGCCATACAGTTGGACTCAAATCCGATGGTACTGTTGTAGCTTGTGGCAGAAATGATTATGGACAATGTAATGTTTCGGATTGGCGCGATATAGTATATATAAGTGCAGGAGCATTTTGTACTGTTGGGGTAAAATCAAATGGTAGAGTAATTCGTGCGGGAGTTGAAAAAAATGTGTATGCACACATTTCAAAATGGAAACTTTTTGATAATTTAGATTATTTGGAGTTAGAAAGAAAAGGGAAAATTGAGAAAAGAATGGTAATGCATAAAATTAAATGGGAAGAAAAAAGAAAAAAACTCCTTGCCGAAAAAGAAAACCTCGCAAAAGAACTTTCAACCCTCGGATTCTTTGCGATGGGACGAAAAAAAGAGATAAATACAAGACTTTCGGAAATTGAAAAAGAACTCAATAGAGGATAAAAATATGGATGTTGAAAATAAAATGAATAAAGAAAAAGCCTATGATTTGATACAAAAGCATTATTTCGAAAGGAATTTTGGGATGATGTCGAAGACTGACTTTGAGACCTTGTTGTTTCATATTTACATAGAAACTTTACTTGATAATCAGCAACCATTTGATGATTATACAATATCAAAAGCTTTGGGGATAAGTCAGAGTAAGGTGAGAACTTTAAAAGTTCGCAAAGAACTTCAATATCCAAGAAAAGGTTTTAAATGGAAAAATGCTTTTGCAGAAGATGTTTGTAACGCTTCATTTGACAATAACAGTAAAATGATTAAAATGATGGTTTCTGATGTAAATGTACTTACAGAACTTAGATATTTTATGGAAATAAATGGTTGGTATGATGAATATCAGTTAAACCCAAGACTTTTCCAGTGCAGACTTGACTTTTTCATTGAGCTATGCGATAGGTTGTCGGAAGAAGATGTTCAAATCAATGATGAAGCGGAAAGGAAGTTAAGAGAGTTAGAGTGCAAACAAGAAAATGATAGCGAAAAAAACGCTATTCAAAAAATTCTTGAAGGTTCTATGTCAGAGGGACTTAAGTCGTTGACATTAACTGCGTCAAAAGATTTAATGACAACAGTTTTAAATGCTTTGCCATTTGGTGGTATAGCTAAAACGATGGTCGGTTATTTGGTAGATGTAATTAAGAGATCTTAATACAGAAGGAGAGAAAAACAATGGCTAAATTTGTTATCGAGTGTCCGAATTGTGGACGGTATACCGAAGCATCAACAGGATTTTTTGCGAGAAAGAAAATCGATTGTGGATGTGGATACACAATCCAGGTAAAGACAGATAAAATGTCGTCAAAAATCTGCCCGAAGTGCGGAAATCACGTGGTCTATGACCAGAGCAAGGGCGATGCCGCAAAATGCCCGGTCTGTAATGCACAAATCAATACCATAGAGCATAAGGCACAGCTTGCGGAGTTCACTTGTCCTTCCTGTGCGTGCAAGCTCTCGGCAGATAAAAATGCAAAAAGCTATACCTGTCCGCTTTGTGATACGGTCATTGACGTTCAGGAACGACTCGCAAAAGAAGCGGTAAAGAATCAGGGACTTGCAAGTGTTATAAAATATGAGGGTGGAAACGATGTCTTTGTATGGAAGCATCCCATTGAAGATTTTAACCTCGGCTCACAGCTTATCGTTCACGAAACTCAGGAGGCACTCTTCTTCCGTGACGGAAAAGCTCTTGATCTTTTGGGAAAAGGTCGCTATACTCTCGCAACGCAGAATATTCCGATTCTCAATAGTCTTTATAAGCTTCCGACAAATAACGATGAAGTGTTCCATTCCGAGGTTTATTTCATTAACCTCACCACACAGATGGGTATCAAATGGGGAACAGACAGCAGAGTAAGACTTTTTGACCCGGCATCGGGACTCCATATAGAAATCGGTGCTTGCGGAAACTTCAGCCTTCGTGTATGTGATGCAAGAAGACTCGTTCTGAAGCTTGTCGGAACAGCTTCTGAATTCACACAGGAAGATGTTGTCGGCGGAGGCTACAGCGTCACATCCGCTGTAGGAAAATTCAAGGCACTTGTTATGAACAAGGTCAAATCCAATCTTGCGAGAATCATTAAAGAAAGCAATATAAATATCCTTGAAGTTGATGAATACATAGATGTTATTTCCGAAAAATTAAGAGACTGTATCAATGAGACTCTTGTTGAATATGGTATGGTTATGCCTGAGTTCTTTATCACATCGGTTCTTACTCCCGATGATGACCCGAACTTCAAGAGACTCAAGCAGCAGTTTGCCGATAAAACTCTGAAGGTCCGTGAAGAGGAGATAAAAAAGGCAGAAGCAGAAGCAGCACAGGCAAGAAAGATTCTCGAAGCACAGACAGAAGCACAGCTTAAAATGGTCGGTGCACAGGGCGATGCGGAAGCGATTAAAATCCGTGCTCAGGCAGAGGCAGAGGCATATAAAGCCCAGGCGTTTGCCGAAGCCGAGGAAATGCGAGCGAAGGGATATACATATCAGCAGGAAACAAGTCGCATGGTTGGTGTGGAAGCAATGAAAAACGGAATCACCGGCGGAAACGGTGGCGGCTCTGCACTCGGTGATATCGCGGGTCTTGGCGTAACTCTCGGTGCAATGGGCGGCGTTATCAATATGACAAAGGATGCTATCAACCCCATTATGCAGACAGGTGCAGAAATCGGCGGTGCCGTTGTTCCTCCGGTAGCGGAAGGCTGGAGCTGCGCTTGCGGTCAGAATGGTATAACATCAAATTTCTGCCCGAATTGCGGAGCCAAAAAGCCTGAAAAGCCTGCAGGCTGGGATTGTGCTTGCGGCACGAAGAACATAACATCAAATTTCTGTCCTGATTGCGGAAGCAAGAAACCCGAAGCTCCGTCAACCTGGGATTGTGCTTGCGGAACAAAGGATATAACATCAAATTTTTGCCCGAATTGCGGAAATAAGAGAGGAAGCTGATTATGAAAAAGAATGATACAAACGTAGCCTTGATTTTTGGAATAATTCTCTTTATTTTTGCACTTGCGTTTATCATCATCCCATTCCCTAAAAATCCAACAAGCTGGATAAGCTTTGCTTTTGTGGTAGTTTCAATGGCTGCAGGCTTTGGCATTATAAAATATGCCTTTTCCGGCGAGGAGACTCTCAGAAGTAAGTTCTATGGCGTTCCGATTGCAAAAATCGGTATAGTATATCCTTGTGCCCAGATTATCATTTGTGTGATTCTCTCTGCCATTGCTGCATTTGTTGAGTTGCCATATTGGATTCCGGTGCTCTTGTCGGTTGTTGTGCTCGGTGCGGCGGCAATCGGAGTTATCGCAACAAGTGCAGTGAAAGTTGTTGTGGAAGAAAGAGAAGCAGAAGAAAGGGAAGTCACAAAGAAGGTAAAGCTTTATAATCTCGATATCTCTTATGTTGTGGATATTTGTAAGGATCAGGAATTAAGGAAAGACCTTACAAAGCTTGCGGAGGACTTCCGATACAGCGACCCGGTATCAAGCGAAGCAACAGAGGAGATTGAACAGAGATTAACGGGCGAACTTGCTGATCTTCGCGCTTTGGTTGAAGCAAATTCAAAACAAGAAGCAGCAGATAAAATAGGTAAGATTTCAATTCTTCTTTCTGAAAGAAATCGCATTTGCAAAGCTTTCAAATAAAGTTTTTTGTACGTTATTACAACTTTGAATTCTTGACTTGTATTTCTTTATAGCTTAAAATAAAACTTAAGAAATACAAAGGAGTGTATTTGATTATGGCAAAGATAAATGTTGATTTTAATAATGTTGTCGGTCTGATTAAACCGATGCACGCCATCGGTCAGCCGCCGCTTTCGGGAACAAACTGCCACCACTTCCATTATATCAAAGAGGCACATATGCCTTTTTCACGTCTCCACGATGTGGGCGGTTGGTTTGGCGGCAATCTTTATGTTGATGTTCCAAACATTTTCAGAGACTTTTCTGCCGATGAAAACGACCCTACAAAATATGACTTTACCTTCACGGATATCCTCATCAAGGGTCTTTATGATTATGGCTGTGCACCCATCTATCGCCTCGGTGTAACCATTGAAAACTTCTTTGAAATAAAGGTATATCGCACAGATCCGCCCGAGGATTTTGCGAAGTGGGCAAGAATCTGTGAGCACATCATTCGCCACTATAACGAAGGCTGGGCAGACGGCTTTGAATATGGTATTGAATATTGGGAAATCTGGAATGAGCCTGAAGTTGGTCTTCCGCATCCCGTAACAGGTAACGGAATGTGGAGAGGTTCAATGGAGCAGTATTTTGAGTTTTATGGTATTGCGGCAACTCATCTCAAAAACTGCTTCGGCGATAAAATCAAAATCGGAGGTTATGCTTGCTCCGGTCTCTTCGGTCTTTTTGGTGATCCTGAAAAATATGGTATCGACACACCGAAGCTTCCGGGAAAGAGATATAATAGCGAACAGGAAACATATAGAATTGACTTCTTCTATGGTTTCTTCGATTATCTCAAAAAGAACAATGTGCCCATCGATTTCTTCACATGGCATAGCTATATGACTCTTGAACAAACAGGCTTTGCGGCAGACTTTTTCTCAAAAGAGCTTAAAAAGCTTGGCTTCGGTCATGTGGAAAGCCACCTCAATGAATGGAACCTTGCATTCGGCGCAAACGATTATCAGTATCAGGAGAAGAGAGAAACCTCCTTTGCATCATCCCAGTCTGCGGCAATGCTTCTTATGATGCAGGACAAGGATGTTGATATGCTTAACTATTATGATGCAAGAATCGCAGTTTCCTGCTATGCAGGTCTCTTCAATCCCCTTAATGCAAAGCCTCTTGCCACATACTATGGTTTCTATACCTTCGGTGAGATGTACCACGATCTCAAAAATCAGGTCAAGTGCGAAATTGAAGGCGAAAACCTCTATGCAGTTGCCGCAACAGACGGCGTAAGACGTGCAATTATGATTTCAAACCCCAAAAAGGTTGCACAGGAGATTGAAACCAACCTTCCCGATGGATGGAATGTATATCTCATTGATGCAGAACATCATCTCACAAAAGAGGATATGTCCTCATCCAAATTCACCCTCGGTACAGAACAGGTTATTTACATCAAAAACTTCTAAAATCAAAAAGAAGTGCGCAGTTTGTTGCTGTGCACTTCTTTTTAAGTCTGAGTAAGCTTTATTTTCGTATTTTAATAAGGAGTCCGCGGCCTTCCTCAACATTTACTTCGGCAATTTTTCCGGGCAATGGTTCGTTACTTATGCCATATTGATATTCCGAGGTAATTTCGGCATTGGAAAGCGGAAATTTTGCGTTTTTTTCATTCACTCCCCGACAAATGCCATCAATGCTCAGGAGAGAAAAATATGAATATGAGTCATCGATATATTTTGGCTCTTTGCCCGCTATTTCCATCTCGGAAAAGTCATCAACGATTTTTCCGTCAAACCCGTGTTTATGAAGCATAAGAAGGATTGAAACATTTCCGAGAGTATGGTCAAGTCTTCCTCCGCAAACGCCGAGCAGGAGAAAATCGGTAAAACCGCGCTTTATTGCTTCTTTTACAGCAAAAACCGTATCGGTATCGTCTTTTTCGCGCGGAAGCACGATTGTTTCAATATCTGTTTGCGGCTTTTGGTGAGAATCGAAGTCACCAACAATCAAATCGGGAGAAATGCCGAGCTTTTCTGAATGATAAAGCCCGCTGTCGCAGAATATATAAAAATCTTTTTCGGAGAGCACGGCTTTTATTGCACTAACATTGTTAATCTCTCCACCACCGATGATCACGCATCTTTTCATAAGTACAGCTCCTTTATATGTATACATAAATAATAACACAATCAGCCTTTCTGTCAAGAAAAATATAAAGGAATATTGTGTGAATTTCAAGAATATACTTGAACAGACAGAATGCAGAAAGGAGAGCGTGAAAATGGAACTGGAACTTGAAAAGAGAAAAGAAGAAAGATATGAGAGGGTTTTTGACGGAAAGTCAATCCACGAGGAAACCACAGAGATAATTGTATCCGATCAGAGCCCCGATGTTGCAAGAATAATAAAGGGGAGTGTAAATGCATTTTTAAAGGACAAGAACGCAAGAGAAGGTAAAGTCGATATAAGCGGAAACATAAAAGGTGTGGTATTATACGTTGCGGAAGGTGAGAAAAATATAAGAAGGTTGAATGTTTCTGTGCCATTTGCATATGTTGCAGATTGTCCGGGAACGTCAACTGATTCTTCTGTTGTTGCCTCTGTTTGTGTGAGAAGTGTAGATGTGAGAGAAATAAATCCCAGAAAGATTTCCGTGAAGGTCAGTCTGGAGATACATATTTCCGTCTATAAATATGGCGAAATATCCCTTTGTAATGATGTCAAGAAAAAGGCAGATTACGGTATATGCACAAGAATCGGCAAAATGTCAGCATACCGTCCTGTCAGAATTGCAAACAAGACCTTCGTAATAAGTGATGACATAGAACTCACATCTTCGGAATCGGATATGTGTGAGCTTCTCACAAGTGACATTGCACTTATGGTAACAGACACAAAGGTAATAGGAAACAAGGCAATAATAAAGGGAAATGCAGGGATAAATTATTTATACACTCTTTCTGATGATACGATTGAGTGTGGCAGCTATGAACTTCCGTTTTCCCAGATAATCGATGTTGAGGGAATGAACACGGAGGATAGCTTGAAAATTGATCTTTCTGTTGCCGGTTTTGAGCTTGAGCCACAGTATGATGCGGCAGGTAAGGCAAGATATATGACGGTAAATGCAACCTCGGAAGCTTCGGTGTTTGTGTTTTCAAATGATGAGCAGGAAATGATAGATGATGTTTACAGCACAAAGTATCCGATTGAGGTGAAAAAAGAAAAAAACGCAGAAATAAAACTCTGTGAAAAGTTTGAAAAAAGGGTTTCTGTATCAGATGTGATTGGCACAGGTATGAATATAAAACGCCTTCTTGATCTGGAGATAAAGGCAGGAAATCCCGTGAGACGAAGTGAAGAAAACGGGGAGGTTCTTGTTTCGGATGCAATCGTAACGGTTATGTATCTGGCAGATGATGATTCCGTATATTCGGCAATGCGGCGTATGGCAGCTGTTTGTCCATTGGCTTTGAAAAGTGGCAGAGATTATGAATCTATGGTGACCATAGGGACAAAAAACTTTTCAATCAGCGGAGGAAATGAGGTTAATGTGCGATTCTTTGCTGATTTCGACATAACGGAAACAGAGCAGATAAGCGTTGTCTCAATCTCCGAAATATCTGTTGATGCGGAACATTCGATGGAGATGAAGGATCGTCCGGGAGTTGTTGTAAAACGACTTATGTCAGACTGCGATGTGTGGTCTCTTGCAAAAGAGCATTTCACCACAGAAGAAGAAATAAAGCTTGCAAACGGTATTTTCGATGAAACAGAACTTCAGGCAGGAAGACTTGTGCTGATTCCCCAGAAAAGATAGAAAGAAGCGGCTTTGTACAGAGTTGATTTGTACAAAGCCGCTTTAAATAGTTTTGTAAAACATATGAATAGTTATTATACAACCACAAAATGACCGTTGCGTTTTGTTGCTTCACGGTATTCACCGGGAGAAATGCCATATGCACGTTTGAAAGCGGAACAGAATGCCGCAGTATGACCGAAGCCTATTGATTCGGCAATGGAAGAGATGGACTTGTTTGAGAAGGCAAGCTCATCGAGAGAACGGAAAAGCTTTACCGAGTATAAATAGTTCATAGGCGTTATCTTATATATTGCCTTGAATTTTCTGGAAAAATATGTGGGATGCAGATGTACCTTTGCGGCAAGATCTGCAAGGGTCATACTTTCACTTATGTGGTTATACATATATCTGATAAGACCGATGAAGTTGTCATCCTGCATATTGCAGTCACCATTTATGTATTGAATTCCCGGAGTAGAAAGAATCGCATCAAGAAGCTCTGAAACCTGTGTGTTCAGAATCGTCTTGTTTAGCGGTTCTTCTTTTGCATATGGGGCAAAAGCAAGAAACATATTCCGCATTTCTTCATTACAATCAAAAAAGAACGGGTGGTTTCCGAGTTTCATTGCCCATTCGGGACTATTCACTCTAAAACGCACGCTTATGCCACGCTGAAATCCGGAAAGACGGTTTGTTGCCGGGTGAAGTGTGTTGGGTACTTTGAAATAGACAAGATTCTTTTTTATGACAAGCGGAGTATCGTTTATATAAGTTGTGAAGTTGTCGGAATCTATAACATATGTGGCTTCATAGTAAGGATGACCGTGAACTGCAAGCTCGGAGGGTGGGAGAATATCAAGATTGCGCCGTGTGCCAAGCACCTGATTGTCAGGTTTGAATGCCGGGCGCATACCCATAGTTATGGAAAAAGTATCTATCGGCAGATTCAGCATAACAGCACCTCCTTAAGCTTTTTGTTTATTATCTCATTTTTTATCACGGATGTCAAACCAAAAACAAATGAGAGAGAAAAAAGTTAATTTGAATAAATCGGGTTTTGCATAATTCGTTGAAACGGAAAGTTGTGTATGATAAAATTAGCAAAAATAGTTTGTTTTGGAGGTTGTAATATGAAAAAAAGGCTTTTTTCTTTGATGCTCGTTATTTTCCTTTCGCTCACTTTTTTGCCGAAAACAACAGCTTTTGCAAGTGAAGAGGGAGATTCTGTGTCTCTCGTGTTTTCAAAAAAGACGGTTGTGCACGGAAATACAATGCATGGAAGCACGCTGGCTGAAAATGCCGGGAATTATACGGCAATTTTCGACTTTGTAGACGAAGACAGCGATAATGAAACTGCCCGTATTTACGATTATGGCTATAATGCTTATATGGATTTGGGTAATGCGAAAAACAACTGGCTCAATTCGGCTACTGCAGTCGAAGGTAAACTTACTCTTTCCACGGAAGAAATAACAGACCCCGGATATTATAAGGTTGATTTTTCAGGAGCTCACTTCTGGCGCAATACGATGATATACGTATATGTAAACGGAAGATATGCAGGTATATTCAATGGTATTGACGAAGATTATAATGATGATGTCGGTGCATCACAGCCAAAAACAAAAACTCTCAATACTGTGTATATTGACCCCACAGAAAATAGCGGAAAGGTATATATTCAGCTTCGTGTGGCTGCGGTAGGAAATTTGAGCTCTGCATCATATCTCTCCGTTGCAGGAATCACTTTTACAAGAGTAGCTGCACCGGATTTTGCAAATGCCGAAATTGTTTGTGAAGACCTTCCGGAAGTATTTGAAGAAGATGCAGAGGCTGTTACCGTTGTTCCGAAACTCATAATTGACGAAAAAGAATTTGAAATCAATGGTTATAACTCGGACGCTTCTGTTTCGGAAAATATAAACTATATGACAGTAACTTCCGATAACGAAAATGTTGTTAAGGTTTCAAAAGTAACAGATCAGACAGACTCCGCATCAATGAGAGATAATGAAGGTGTTGTAAACAAATACACCTTAACACCTGTTGGTGTGGGGGTTGCAACGATTACCGTAACGGCAAAGGTTGACGGTATGACAGAACCTGTCGTATACACAAAGAAGATTTCAGTCAAAGGCGAAGTTACTTTAAATATAACAAGGAAGTATTCTTTCGCAAACGGTACTGAAGAACCGTTGGCTTCAGGTTCAAATGAATTATTGACATACGATGATGCGGGGTTTGAGGTTGTTGCAGATAAAACTACAACGCAAAGCTTCGGCGGTGGAACTCAATATATAAATATAAGCGGCGGCACTACTTCAAGTGATGCAACTACATGGGTTGAAAATGATCCCGAGAAAACAGGAGCAACCATCGGTCAGTTTACAATAAAATCCGATAAGATTCCTCAGGGCACATATGCAGTTTCGGTATCACCCGATGTGGCAAAGAATAACCGCGGTGGTATGGTATACGTTTATGTGGAGGGGAAATACGTCGGAATGTATGACAGCTACCTCTATGGTGCAAACGAAGGAACAACAGAACCGATTCACGTGGGATATGCGGAAATTGATGCTTCTGATATTTCGGATGGCGTTGAGATAATGTATACATATGCCGCAAGGTCTGCCGGTGTACCGAATGATGATGGCGAAACATATAAGAATAACGGTATATTTATGGTCGTCGGACCGACTACCTTCACCCCTGTTGATACCATTCCCGAAACCACGGAGATAGAATGTAAAGTATATGATTCGACCGGTGCAGAAACAAACGCAGACTCTCTTAAAAAGGGCGACTCGCTCATAATCTCGGGAATGCTCAAGGGAAGACATTTAAACGGTTATTCTGCAGACAGAAGTTTTGATGCGGCAAATTCCATAAGTATCACATCCTCGGATGAAAATGTCATAAAGGTTACCGATTTAAAGGTTGCAGAGGACAGCTTTCTTATGTATAAATATGGCGGAAACGCGGCATATGAGCTTTCTGCTGTTGGTAAAGGCAGCGCAACTGTCACGGTAAAAGCAACTGCTGGCGGTAAAGTTGCGGCAACCGAAACCTTTGAAATCAATGTTACTTCAGATGAAATCGGAGAGGAAATAAATTCAAATATTTCTTTCTCGGCATGGGTGAATGATGAAAGTGCAGGAAAGCTTGTTTCAACGGATATTACCGAGGGTGAGGTTGAAAGCATACCTGCTGGAAAGAGGATAAGCATAAGTGCAATCCCCGAAGAAGGATATGGCTTTGCTTACTGGACGGATTCCTCCGGAAAATTTATAAGCGACAATGCTGAGCTTTCGGAATGCTTCTTTACGAATACTTTCCTCGTAGCTGTTTTTGAAAAAACGGAAGCGAATGAAGTTGTCGGCGTAAAGTTCTTTGACGGAAATAAGAATTATCTTGGATTTGAAGAAGTTTTGCCACAAACCTCATTTGCAGATGTAAAAAAACCGACAAATTACGGACTTACCGGGTATACTTTTGAAAAATGGAGTGTTGACGATAATGAAAAAATCAACTCTCTCATAAATGCAGTTGCACTTTATGAAGAAGACGGAGTCTCGGTTTCGGGAAGTGTAACGGTAAACGGAAACCCGATAAGCAGTCTCAAGTATGGCGATAAAATCACACAGACAATTGAAGGAGCAACAGCATGGTATCGTGACGGAAAGCTTGTGGGTTACGGCGATACATATACCTACTATGTGTGGGATGAAACGGAAATTACTTCGTCTGCAGAGATTGTTGAGAAAATACCTGTAGTATATCTTGATGATGCGGCGAATGGGGGATATATGATAGAGTACGATGCGGGTGACTGCGAAATACTTGAAGTGGGAATTTTATTCGGAACTGAAACATACAATACCGTTTCTTCCTGTTATTATAAGGCAAAAGTCAAAAATACAGTATCTCACGGACAGTTCACGGCAAAGAAAAACGAGAACAATGCAGATATGCAGACGATAGTTCGGGGATATCTGGTATTTAAAGATACCGACGGAACAATAAGAGTAATATACGGAGAATAATCCAAAGGGATTGCAGTAAAATGCCTTACTGCAATCCCTTTTTATCGATAAGGTTATTAAGCTATACTTCTATGATTATGGGTAAAATCATAGGACTACGCTTTGTTTTTTGATAGAGAAAATCGGAAATACGACTTTTTAAAACATTCTTTATAGTTGCCCAATCGGAGTGTCGTTTGCTTGATAAGCAAGTGCTCATTACCTCTGCCGAAAGTATGCGGAGTTCTTCCATAAGATCTTCGGCTTCGCGGACGTAAATAAAGCCTCTGGACACAATGTCCGGACCGGAAACCAATTGTCCGGTTTCGCTGCTTAAAGCAACAACAACAGTTATAATTCCGTCTTGTGCAAGATGCTTTCTGTCACGGAGAACAACGGTGCCGACATCTCCGACTCCCGTTCCGTCTATAAGAACCTTGCCGGATGGAACAGTTGCACCGAGCTTTGCTCCTTTTTCAGTAAACTCAACAACTTTGCCGATATCACAAACAAATATATTTTTGGGTTTTACACCCATTTTTACGGCTAAAGCCTCGTGCGCCTTTAAGTGACGGTGTTCACCGTGTATCGGGATAACATATTTGGGCTTTGTGAGCGCAAGCATAAGCTTGATCTCTTCCTGACAGGCATGACCTGAGACGTGGACATCGGCAAGTTTTTCGTAAATGACCTCTGCTCCTTTTCGGTATAGTTCATTTATAACGTTGCTTATGGCCTTTTCGTTTCCGGGAATGGGGCTTGCGGATATTATTACTCGATCATTTGGCGTGATTTCGATTTTTTTGTGTGCAGAAAAAGCAATACGATAAAGACCGGACATTGCTTCTCCTTGGCTTCCTGTTGTAATGATGCAGATTTTGTTTTTAGGGTGCTTGTTTATGGTGTTAAGATCAACAAGTACGTTGTTGGGAATGTCGAGATAGCCTAAATTGTTTGCTACTTCAAGAACATTTTCCATACTGCGACCGCTGATTGCTACTTTTCTGCCATATCGTGCGGCTGCGTGTATTATTTGCTGAACTCTATGGATGTTTGAAGCAAATGTGGTAACGATAATTCTTTGATTACAATCTTTAAAGAGATCCTCGAAAGTATCACCGACTGTGGATTCTGAAAGTGTATATCCCGGACGTTCTATGTTTGTTGATTCGCCGAGAAGGGCGAGGACACCTTCTTTGCCGAGTTCACCGAGTCTTGCAATATCCATCATCTCACCGAGAATGGGAGTGATATCCAGCTTGTAGTCACCGGTATGGATTACA
This sequence comes from Oscillospiraceae bacterium, assembly GCA_017435965.1. Lineage (GTDB taxonomy): Bacteria > Bacillota > Clostridia > Oscillospirales > JAAYXM01 > SIG480. The sequence goes on along the minus strand of JAFSEA010000027.1, from coordinate 7,576 downwards.
GTTCCGAGGGGTGTTTTGATTGCAAGAGCAACCGCATCGGCGATGGAATGGTTCACATTTATCATTTCTACTTCAAAACTTCCGATTTTGAGACGGTCGCCTGGTGCGGCGATTTTCATTTTTGCTTTGGAAAGTAAGTTGTGTTCTTCAAGTTTTTTATCAATGATTCCGGCTGTTAATTTGGTTGCATAAATAGGAACATTTATTTCTTTTAAGAAATAGGGAAGAGCGCCTATGTGGTCTTCGTGACCGTGGGTTATCACAATCGCACGAACTCGGTTTTTGTGCTTTTTTAAATAAGTAATATCCGGAATGACAAGGTCGATTCCCAACATATCGTCATCGGGGAAAGCAACACCGCAATCGACAACTATAATTTCTCCGGCGTATTCGTAAACATACATATTTTTGCCAATTTCATTGAGTCCGCCCAGGGAAAAAATCTTTAATTTTTGTGCCATTAAAATTCAACATCTCCTTTTTGTTTTCAATATAAGGCGAAATTGCTATGTAAAGGATAAGGGCACACAAAAAAAACGTGCAGAGCGATGAACGGCAAAAACTGCAAATCAACATACCCCACTATGTTGATGAAAAGAATGCCGGACAAGAAACTGCCCATTTGTGAGTTTATCCTTTTGTCTTATATAGTAATTCCGAAAATAACGTCCTGAATCAATTATATTTAATTATAGCATAAATGATGTCGGTTGTCCAGCGTTAGTTTGTCATCAAGTATTGTCGAAATGTCTGGTGCGCTCAACATATAGCTTACAAAGTTCCGATGCAATTTCTTCATTGAAGCTTTCAGCGGTAATGCGAAGAGCTCTCCCTGTACGTGAAGGAGTTATATTTATCCAGCCGCCGTCTGCACAGATTCTGAGCGATTCTGCGTTTTCTTTGTAAAGTCCGTTTTTTAACTCGGCAAAATGAGATATAATTTCATGCTTGTCGGATTTTACATTAACTTCTTGTGAAATTAAGATAAAATCAGGAAGCTTTTTCATAAGAGAAAAAAGAGGCTCTTTGCTCGAAGAAAGATATGAGCAAAGATAAACAGCATCTGCGACGGCATTTCTGAGAATGTGCTGCTTTTTAAATGTCTCTTCTGCGTTTTTGTCACGTCCGATTCTCAAAACTCGACCTCCGCAGTCGCTTGCTATTTGCTCGATGACGTTTGGTGCATCGGCATCAATGGCAAGCGTTTTTTTATTATTTGAAAAGAATAAATATGCCACGAGTGCCGAGATGTGCGATTCGTCGTGCCATATATGCTTTTCGTCGCGGATTCGGAGCTTAAGACCATCGCTTGAAATATCAAAAAGAAGATTGCACTTTTCTTTTTGGACGATTTCGCATCCGCACAGGGAAAGTGTATGTTTTAGAACCTTTGCCGAAGAAGTATTTCCTCGTATGGCAACAGCGAGACCTTTTGAAGAATGGCTTTGTTTAAAATTTGAAGCAAAAAATTCTTTTGTTCCGTGGATGGAATTTGAAACTTGTATATCGGTAATTGTGAAGGATGCATTTGTGCCGAAATTTGAGACTATTTTTCTCTGTGTGTCTTCCTTTATCGGAAAACCGTTCTTGTCAATAAGATGTATACGAAGTTTAGTTCCGTCATTTTCAATAAATACTGTCAGCTCAAAGTCGAATGCTAAAGCAACATAAGAAGCCGCGGCATAAAAATCTGCATCGTTTTTTAAAATCTGCGCACCGCTTATGCCGGCTCCGGAAATAAATGCACATAACAGAAGTTGGCATATTCCGTGTTCTGTTGCACAAATTGAAATCCGATTGAAAATACCGGAACAGGCATAGCCGAGTTTCAGCGCAAATTCAGGAGTTATTTCTGTGGCACTTCCGCTGCATTCACCCGGTTCGTTGAATAGTGTCGGATATGACAAACCGTCAATGGGAACAAGCGGAGTATGATGAAAAATATCATTTCGCATAGTTTTCTCCTCCAAAATCTTTTGTTATGATTATTGACTGAAGCTGTTTCGATTAAACATTTTCGCCAAAAAAAGAAAGAAGAAAAATGAATAATTAAACGTAAAGATGCATTGAAGATTGTCTGAAAATGTGATATTATATATTTTGAGGAAAAAGATAAGAAAAGAGGAGGAGTTCTTTTGTTTGACATTTTTACTGTTTTTGCTCTGCTTGGCGGTATAGCGATGTTCCTTTATGGAATGAAGGTAATGGGAACAGGGCTCGAAAGAGTTTCGGGAAGTAAGCTTGAGGGAATACTCGAAAAACTTTCCGATAAAATGATTAAAGGTGTGCTTCTGGGAGCAGTAGTCACAGCTATAATTCAGTCTTCTGCTGCAACTACCGTTATGGTTGTCGGATTTGTAAATTCCGGAATAATGAAACTTGCACAGGCAACCGGAATCATTATGGGTGCAAATATAGGAACAACGGCAACCGCGTGGATTCTCAGTCTTACCGGTGTCACGGGCGACAGCTTTTTTGTACAGATTTTGAAACCTGCTAACTTTGCTCCGCTCTTTGCTTTTGTGGGTATCGTTATGATTATGCTTTCAAAGAGTAGCAAAAAGCGTGATGTCGGATCAATTCTTGTAGGTTTCGGTATCCTTATGGTGGGAATGAATACCATGATTGATGCTATGGAACCGATAACAAGCCTTCCGGGATTCAATGAGTTTCTTCAGATGTTCACAAACCCATTCCTGGGTGTTTTGGTCGGATTTCTTCTCACAACACTTTTACAAAGCTCGTCGGCATCGATCGGAATTATGCAGGCTATGGCTGTTGCGGGAAATGTAACATACGGCTTTGTGATACCTATGATTCTCGGTCAGAATATAGGTTCGTGTACCACAACTCTCATTTCGTGCATCGGTGCAAAAAAGAATGCGCGTCGTGCAGCGTTGGTTCATTTGTATTTTAACCTGATTGGTGTTATTCTTGTTTTCACACTTTTCTATGGAATTGATTTGTTTGTCGATTTCAGTTTTAAGAGTCAGGAAATGAGTGTTGTTGATATAGCGATTCTGCACTCGGCATTTAACATATTCTCAACTCTTGTTCTTTTGCCCTTCGGAAAACAACTCGGACATCTCGCAACAATATCTGTGCCGGATAGTGTGGCTGAAGACAAAACAAACTTTCTTGACGAGAGACTTCTCAATACTCCGAGTTTTGCTATCGAACGTTGCAAGAGCATAGCTGTAGAAATGGCTGTACTTGCAAAAGATACATTGCATGATGCAGTTGGACTTATGCAGAATTTTTCTGAAAAGCAAGCACAGGAAATTGAGGAGAAAGAATCCCTGATTGATACATACGAAGATAAACTCGGAACATATCTTGTAAAGCTTTCGGGACTTGGAGTAAATGAAACGGAAAGCCGCGAAATTTCTCGTCTGTTGTATACAATAGGTGACTTTGAAAGAATTGGTGACCACGCAGTAAATCTTTTAAAAGCAGCCCGGGAAATGGATGAAAAAGGCTTGTCGTTTTCTGATGAAGCCAAAAAGGATCTTGCTGTGCTCTCGGGAGCAATTGAAGAGATTATAGCCATTTCGGTTGAAGCATTTGAAAAAGACGATGTTTCGCTTGCAGCACATGTTGAGCCTTTTGAGCAGGTTATAGATGGACTCAGTAGTGAAATTAAGACCCGACATATTAAACGTTTGCAGGAAGGAAACTGCACAATAGAACTTGGATTTATCCTTTCTGATGTTCTCACAAACTGTGAAAGAGTATCGGATCATTGTTCAAATATAGCTGTTTGCATCATCCAGATAAAGAAAGATCGCCTCAATACGCATCAATATCTCAATGAGAGAAAAGAAACTATGGGTGAAGACTTTGTAAGCGATTTCAACAAATATGCAGAAAAATATACATTGTCAAAGCAATACTAAACAATAAGATGTGGTAATTTGATTTTTCTCGATTCTTGTATCTCAAAACGATAGAAATGTCCCTGAAACAGAACAAAGACCTCGCTGATCGAGATCTTTGCCTGTTTCAGGGATTTTTTTGCATCCCTTTTTGTACGCTATATTTCGTTTGTTCTGTGATGAGCAACTGCGTCGTCCCTGAAAAGGAACGAAATACACCAGATTCCGGCAAGTCCGACAAGTGTATATATTATTCTGCTTATGATTGCGCCTTGTCCTCCGAAAATTGTTGCAACAATGTCGAATTGAAAAAGTCCGATCGACCCCCAATTCAACGCTCCGATAATAGTGAGCAGGAGAGCTAACTTGTTCAGCATTCATCATCAACTCCTCATAATAGTTTTAACGTACATAAGAAGTATTTCACTTGAATTTGTATAAAATTCATAATTTTTGATGAAAGTTATGGAAATTTGAAATTTAAGTGCATCTCCCGTGGTGGATTGACAAACATATTTTATGTATGTTAGAATAATCAAATCAAATTTAATGGAGAGATTATTATGGAAATTCTGGTGGATTTGCATTGTCATACCGTTGCAAGCACACATGCACATAGCACCATTTTAGAAAATATTGCCGCCGCAAAGAAAAAAGGACTTGAGGCAATTGCGATTACAAACCATTGTCCACCTCTTGAGGATGCTCCGCACATTTATCATTTTGTGAATCTATCAACATTGCCCGGAATGATAGACGGTTTTCGCGTTTTCCGTGGCTGTGAAGCAAATATAATAAATCTTAATGGCGATTTGGGTGTGGATAATTCAATTCTCAAAGCACTTGATATTGTAATTGCAAGCATCCATAATCCGGTTTATCGGGATATTGGGGCAGAGGATAACACAAGCGCATATATAAATGCATTGGAAAATCCATATGTTGACATTATCGGACATAGCGGAAATCCACGATGCCCCTTTGATGTGGAACGTGTTTTAACGCGTGCAAAGGAACTGAATAAATTTATTGAAATAAATGAAAACACTTTTTGTATACGTCCGGATAATGTGTCGGTATGTAAAGAAATCGCACTCTGTGCAAAATATTTGAAAACCAATGTTGTGGTCAATAGCGATGCTCATATAGCAACCAATGTGGGAAATGTTGAACGGGCAATGAAAATTCTAAACGAAATAGATTTTCCTGAAGAATTGATTGCAAACAGAAGCTTTGAAGCATTTAAAAAGGCGATATCACCAAGAAAAAACATTTAAAGTCGGTGTGAACTATTTTTCGCTGACAAGCTCATCTAACGACTTCCTTTTCTTTTCACGAAGTTTGTCATTGTCTTTTGCATATCCTAAAGTGATAACAAGACGGACAGGATGGGAAAGACCGCATATTTGGCGGATTTCGGAATCATTGAGCCAACCCAGGATGCAAGTCGAAAGTCCAACCTCTGTGGCAGCTGCGGTGATATAGGCGGCAACAATTCCGATATCCATTGAACGGTAGTCGTTGTTTTTCATTTTTGAGCCAAGGGCGGCGGTGGCGACATAATTTTCTTCAGAGATAACGATGAGAATGGGAGCATCTTCGGAAAATCCATTTATGCCGATTCCCATAGTGGCTTTAGCTACTTTCTTTGCGGTTTCACCGTGACAAACGGTTAAGTGATACGGCTGACCGTTGCAGGCGGAAGGCGCAAGCCTTGCGGCTTCGAGAATTGCATCAAGCTTTTCTTGTTCAACCTCTCTGTTTGGGTTGTAATTGCGACACGATTGTCTTGTTTTTATAATTTCAAAAAAAGTCATGAAATAACCTCCTTTTATTGCGTAATTTAATTATATCATAAAAGCAGATTTCATACAACGCAGAATTTATCGGACTGATACACACAGATACTGATTTTTTTGTTGACAGTCTTTTGTTTTTGTGATATACTCATATCTGTTGCGGGGGCGTAGCTCAGCTGGGAGAGCGCTTGAATGGCATTCAAGAGGTCATGGGTTCGATCCCCACCGTCTCCACCAAACACCTTGGAATCATTGAGGTTTCAAGGTGTTTTGCTTTTTGTGGTGTGCTTTTTCAGAGCGCTTGAATGATTGTAAAAATTCTATCATTCAAGAGGTGCAGATTTATGGCAAGAATTATGATGACAACAAGCGCAAATCCAACAGCCGAACAAGTGTTTTCTTTCTTCATTTCAGCGACTGCCGCACGAGGTGCAAAAGACAAAACACTTGACACTTACAAACAGCATTTTCGTTCTATTTCCAAACGACTTGATACCTCAATTCCAATAGGCAATCTGACAAAAGTGCATTTAGATGATATGATATCCGAAATGCGAGCAGACGGTCTTTCTTCACGCTCAATAAACAGTTATACACGCACTCTGAAAACTTTTCTCTCTTGGTGCAACTCTGAAGGATACACTTCTTTGAACATTCCCATTTATAAAGCAAGCGAATCCACAAAAGAAACATACTCGGATGATGAATTGTTGATACTTTTAAAGAAACCAAGAGCGGGATGTAACTTTTGCGAATACCGCAATTGGGTTATTATCAATTTCCTTTTAAATAGCGGTTGTCGCGCGGCAACCGTGCGCAACATTCAGATACAAGATGTATATTTGCAAAATCGTCAGATACTGCTGAGGCATACGAAAAATGGCAAACTGCAAACAATCCCGCTCTGCATGGAAATGGTTTCTATTCTCCAAGAGTATATGCAGATACGCGGTGGAAGCAGGACTGATTATCTGTTCTGTAATGAGTTCGGCAATTATCTTTCCGAAAGTGCCTTGCGGCAGACAATTGTAAAATACAATAGGAAAAGAGGAATAAAGCGAACCTCCATCCACGCATTTCGGCATACCTTCGCGCGAAAGTATCTTGTAGATTGCGGCGGCGATGCTTTCACATTGCAGAGGATATTAGGACACTCAACTCTTGCAATGACAAAGCATTATTGCAACATTTTTAATTCAGATATTGTTGATAAATACGAAAGTCTTTCACCACTTGCACAACTCAAAAAAACGAGTGGGAAGTATATCAAAAAATAACAAAAAGACGCAAGAAACAATCAAGTTTCCTGCGTCTTTTTAACATCATTCATACATCTTTTATGCAACTATTCTTCACACGCGTCATCACTCAATAATTCCTCCACATTCAGTCGGTGTTTATTGATTTTGTGCAATAACGAAAACACACGATTGCAAATTTCCCTTTTCAGTTGTATCGTCAAATAAAGAACAGTTAATGACCACAACGTAATACAGTTGAGATTAATAACAGAAATCCATTTAAATATAATTGGAGAAAAGAAAAGCGACAAAAACAAAAGAACATATCCAACAACAACGAGAACATTGCATACTATTATACATTTCAAAAAGAAACTTTGCGTACTCGCATGCTCCACCGCACTATTACGCCATTTTTCGCTTGTCGCAATGGCTGCCAACACATCTTCAGGGACTTTCGTTTCAACTTCACAAATCCCTTTGTTCGCTTCTTTGTGAAACCGAAGCCTTATATCTGCATTTTCTTTTGCCAATTCAGAAATTTTTTGATCTCCCGCAAATCTCTTCCCTGCAATTTTTTCACATTCTTTCGAAATATCCGAGATAAATGAAATCACCGTAAGGAGAAATGACGGAATAACAACTGCATAAACAATGCTAT
>JAFSEA010000026.1 GCA_017435965.1 Oscillospiraceae bacterium | reverse complement strand
TTTAAAGCTTTCTATAAGCTCATTTGTGATTTTTCTCATTCAAATCAACTTCCTTTCCTTTATGTATTCTACCACTTATATAAACAAACTGTTTAGAAGTCATCAATGAATTTTTGCATTTACACAAATCTCCACTAAAAGTCTATTTAATAAGCAGTTTTTTGACAAATGTGCGGATTTTAAGATACAAATTAAGCCCGAATATGCAAGCTGAATTTTGCTTGTATATTCGGGCTTTTTGCGTTTATGTATTAAATTATATCACTTCTTAAAAAGCTGTACTTCAGAGTGCTCTCCACGGTAGAGATTTCTTATACCTTATACGTTCCCGCTTCAATTTCTCTTATCATATCAACACGGAGGGCGTGTCTGCCGCCTTCTGCTTCCGTGTCGAGGAAAATGTCTACAAGCTCAATGGCGAGACCTTCGCCGATAACACGGGCTCCGAGACAGAGGACGTTTGCATCGTTGTGAAGTCTTGTGTATTTTGTTGAGAAATGCTCCGAGCAAACTGATGCACGGACACCCTTCACCTTATTTGCCGCAATGCTCATTCCGATTCCCGTTCCGCAAACAAGGATTCCGAAATCAACTTCCTTTTCCGCAACTGCCGTTGCAACCTTATATGCAAATTCGGGATAGTGGCTTGATGCGCTGTCGTATGCTCCCACATCAACCGTCTCAAATCCGCGTTCTTTAAGATGTGCTATAATCTTTTCCTTCATTGCAAATCCTGCGCTGTCTGCGCCAAGTGCTATTTTCATAATAAGTACCTCTTTCTTATTTATTCTTTATTCTTTCAAGTCTTTCCCGTTCTGCCTGGGGAAGACGAATATACTCAGGACTTAATTCCTGTGCCGAAACTGCTTCTTTCCCCGATGCGATAAATGCAACGGCAGATGCTCTCTGACACCGGACATTTTCAGGAACGATGTTAAACTTTCTTTCCGCTTTTTCATAACAAAGCTCTGCACCGTCACCTGCAAAGGAGACCTTTTCCATCTCTGAAATTTCTTCAAGAAGCTCGGGTATGGTTATTGCACGATCTTCCGTAAGACGGGAAAGCTTTCCGTCTTTCACTTCAAAAAGTGCATTATAAACCTGATTTGCTCTCGCATCCATAACGGCACAGACAATGCCATCAGAAACAGCTGCGCCGAGAGCTATGGTTTCAAGCGTAGACACCCCCACACAAGGAATATCGCACGCCCAGGCAAGACCCTTTACCGCCGCCATACCTATGCGAAGTCCCGTAAACGAACCGGGACCTTCCGTGATTGCAATTCTCTCAATATCGGAAATTTTAAGTCCCGTCATATCAAGAAGCCATTCAACCGAAGGCATTACCGTAACACTATGGGTAAGTCCACAGTTGAGAAATACCTCACCGAGGATTTTCCCATCCTCCACAATCGCCACAGATGCGGCTTTTGCAGATGAATCAATTGCAAGAATTTTCATTTCTATATCTCCCGAATGTTAATACTGCGAGTGTCCTCTTCTTCGCCATACACAATGTCAACCACAATATCGGGGGCATACTCATCCTCTGCTTTTTCAAACCATTCTATAAGGCAGACACCGCCACGGCTGAGATAATCGTCAAAGCCTATTTCAAAAAGCTCATCGGCACTACCCAGACGATAAAGGTCAAAGTGAAACAAGGGCATTTCCCCGTTATATTCATTTACAACGGTATATGTGGGACTCGTGACCCTTCCGGAAATTCCGAGACCTCTTGCCACACCTCTCACGAAAACAGTTTTACCTGCTCCCATCTCTCCACGGAGTGCAACAATGCATCCCGGTTTCAATGACTTTGCGAAATTCTCACCGATGCTCTCCGTCTCTCGTTCGTTTTTTGTTATGTATGTCATAATTCACCATCGTTTTCTTTTTATTATACAATCATTCCACCTATTTTTTCAAGTGATATATTAAAAAAGCACAGATAAATTTCTTTCCATACAACGATAAAACCCTTGAAAGCATATTACTTCAAGGGTTTATCTGATAATTTTATATTAGTTTACTTTGAAAGCTTTTCGCGGTAGTAGTCCATTGTGAGCTTTACACCCTCTGCAAGAGAGTATTTCGGCTCATAATCAAGAATTGTACGAAGCTTTGTATTGTCGAGATAGCTGTGGAGAATATCTCCCTTTCTTGCATCTCTGTACTCAGCCTTTACTTTTCCGCCCGACATAACGTCAACAAGCTCATTTACCGTTGTCTTCTTACAGGTTGAAACGTTTATAATCTCGTTATCACCCTTTGTAAGAGCCGCAAGGTTTGCACCTGCGATATCGCCTACATATACAAAGTCACGTGTCTGCTCACCGTCACCGAAGATAACGGGAGTCTCACCGCGGAGAAGCTTGTCGGTGAAGATTGAAACAACGCCACCTTCTCCCTTGGGGTCCTGACGTACTCCGAATACGTTTGCATAGCGGAGAATAGTATACTTAAAGCCATACATATCGGAGAATGTCTTTATGTAATACTCCGGTGTGAACTTTGAAATTCCATAGAAGGACATAGGTGCTTTGGGATGCTTTTCGTCTACCGGGAGATATTCGGGATTGCCATAGACTGCGGCAGAAGATGCATAGATTATCTTCTTGACCCCAAAGTCACGTACTGCTTCAAGAACCTTGACAGTTCCCACAACATTTGTCTCGGCATCAAAAGCTGAATCCTTTATGGATTTCTGAATATCAATCTGTGCAGCTTCATGATAGATTACATCGGGAGCGAATTCCTCAACTGCACCTCTGAATGCATCGCTTCTTATATCAACTTCATAAAACTTTGCCTCGGGGTTTAAGTTTGCAATATTGCCTGTTGAGAGGTTATCTGCAACGGCTACTGTGTGACCGAGAGCCACAAGACCGTCAACTATGTGGGAGCCGATAAATCCGCAACCACCTGTTACCAATACTTTCATTTATTTATCCTCCTTATATACCGAGGAAATCACGCATTGCCTTAATCATCTTGTCTGCGTGTTCCTTCGTTTCCATCTCACAGAAAATTCTGATAAGCGGCTCTGTGCCCGAGAAACGGGCGATTATCCATCCGCCGTTTTCAAAGGTTACCTTAACACCGTCTGCACGGCTTACGCTCTTTACCGGCATATCAAACTCAGGAAGTGCCTCATCCACATAAAGTGTGTGGCGGATTTCTTCTTTCTTTGCCTCGGAGAACTTTGTGTCAAATTCCTGCATCTGCATATATCCGTATTTGTCATAAATCTCAGCCAGCATATCGGCAAGATGCTTGCCCGTTGTGCATATCATTTCAACGAGAAGGCTTGATGCAAAGATGCCGTCCTTACCCTTGATGTGACCTCTAATTGTGAGACCGCCGGAGGACTCACCGCCGATGAGTGCATCGGTTTTCTCCATCATTCCGCTTATATGCTTAAAGCCAACGGGGACTTCGTGGCACTTCTGACCGAAATCGTCTGCAATTCTGTCGAGAATACAGGTTGTTGCAACGTTTCTTACAACATCGCCTCTCCAGCCCTTATATTTGAGGAGGTAATAATAGAGAAGCATCATAATTTCATTGGGATGAACAAACTTTCCGTTTTCATCAATGATACCGATACGGTCAGCATCGCCGTCCGTTCCGATACCGAGGTCATACTTTTCCTCAACGACCATATTGGAAAGCTTTGCAAGTGTATGGGCTGACGGTGAAGGAAGCCTTCCTCCGAAAAGTGTGTCGTGACGCTCGTTGATTGTGTCAACATCACAGCGTGCAGTCATAAGGATTGTTTGAAGTGCAGTTTTTGAAACGCCGAACATGGGGTCAAGAAGCACACGCATATTGCACTTTCTGATAGCATCCATATTTATCATACCGATAATGCTGTCTATGTATGAATTGTAAAGGTCTGCAATTTTGATTATGCCCTTTTCCTTTGCAAGCTCAAAATCCATCGTCTTTACCGTAACGCCCTTCTCGATGCGCTTTTCAAACTCCTGAGTGATTGAAATATCGGCATCTCTTCCGCCCTCGATAAATACCTTGATACCGTTGTATTCTGCCGGGTTATGGCTTGCGGTAATTGCCATACCATAGGGAGTGCCGAGAGTTTTTACACCATACATAACAAGGGGTGTGGGAGCAATTCTGTCAACAAAATGAACTGTGACTCCGTTTCCTGCAAAAACCTCCGCAACCCACTTTGCCGCAAAGTCGGAGAGGAATCTTCTGTCATAACCGATAACGATACCGGTCTTTTCTGCACCCTTTTCTGTAATTTCATCGGCAACTGCCTGTGCAAGAGAGACGATGTTTGACTTTATAAACTCATCGCCGATTATCGCACGCCAGCCGCCTGTTCCAAATTTAACCATAATTTATGTACCTCCCAAATTAGTCTACACGGACACCTGTGTCCTGAACGAGAAGCTTGCCGGGATAGCCGAGCTTTCCAACTTCTTCAATGATGCTTTCAGCCTTATCACGGGGAGCGTAAACGAAGCAGCAACCGCCGCCGCCGGAGCCGTTGATTTTTCCGCCGTATGCACCGTTTGCAATGGCGCAATCGAGAATCTTCTCAATTGTGGCAGTTGAAATACCGAGACCGTCACGGAGATTCTTATGGTGAGCATAGATAAGCTCGCCAAGCTCTTTATCAATATCGCCCCCGGATTTGAGAAGCTCAATTCCCTTCTTGAGAATCTTGTAGTTATCAATGTTTGTGAGAACCTTCTTCTTTCTGAAATCATCAAGCTTATCAAGAAGCGAAAGGTCTGCATCGCCGAAAGCGAGGTGGTCAATGCCGCGAATACCATAAGGCTTTAAGATTTCAAGACCTTCAAGAGTTGGAATCTTTGATGCGGCGAGAACATTGAGAGTGTCTTTTCTCTCAAGAGAGTCAAAAAGAATAAATGCACCGGGAAGAGAACGCTCTATTGGGAAGGCTTCTGTTCCGTTTGCAAACTTTAAGTTTATAAGTCCGCCGAGAGCAGATGCATACTGATCCATCATACCGCCGGGATGACCGAATTCAGCAACCTCTGCATCAAAGGCAATCTGCGCGATTGTATAAGGGTCTTTTGCATCGGGATGTCCGATTCCTTCAAGAAGTGCTTTTACGATTGCAACTACCATTGTGCTTGAAGAGCACATGCCCTTACCAATCGGAATCTGTGAATCCATCTTGATGTCAAAGCCGCGAAGCTCATAGCCCTTTTTAAGCATAACATTGATTGTGCTTCGCATAAAATCTTCTTGACTATCGTATACAATGGGCTTTGAAATATCCGTGAGATATTCCTGATAAAGTCCTTCCGTGTTTTCAACATTCAATGTATCGAGCTTTTCATCACGGATTTTAATTTTGATAATGCTGTCTTCACGGGGAGTTACTTCTGCAGAAAAGCGAAGGTTTATTGCTACTGCAACAACTTCAAGACCGAGATAGTCCTGATGCTCACCGAAAAGGCAAAGTCTTGACGGGTTTGATACCTTAATAGCTTCCATTTTCTCAAATCTCCTCTTGCAAAAAATGTTTTATTTGTATATTATTATATTGTGAGTATATAGAATTGTCTTTATATAATGTGATGTTTGATTTGCACTTTCGGACACAATTTAAAAAAGGAGGTTTTCGCCGTGAGTGAATTTATCCCTACAGAGCTTGCTTCTCCCCTTGAAATAAGCCATATAGTCACCCTCCACGATTTTAACTATACTCCCGACTTTCTCTTTACCGGCGAGACACACGATTTCTGGGAGCTTGCATTCATCCGACGCGGCACCGTGGGAGTTATGGCAGGAAGCATAGGCTATACCCTCAATGCAGGGGAAGCCATATTCCATATGCCAAACGAATATCACAATATATGGGCAACAGGAGAAAGTGCCGAGGTTGTGGTTATTTCCTTTGTTTCCAAAAGCTCTGCAATGCGCTTTTTTGAAAAGAGACTCATTTCTCTCTCGGAGGAGGAAATTGCACTTATAGAAAAACTTTTGAACTTAGGCGGAGATACTTTTTCCGAGCCGCCCGACATTCTTTATCAAAAAAGACTTTCACTTCGCCACGACATAAAATTCGGAAGCCTTCAGCTTTTAAAGCTCACTCTCGAAGAGCTTCTCATCCGTCTTGTAAGAAGTACAGACATAATCGACCGCCACACAAGAAAGAGCGATGCCGCAGGAAAGCAGAATGATAAGCTTATAACCGATTCAATAATAAAACAACTTACGGAAAATATCTACGGAAGACTCACTCTTGACGATGTGTGTGCAGGGGTGCTTTTCAGCAAAAGCCACTTAAAGGGACTTTTCAAGAAAAACACCGGATATTCCATAATGGACTACTACACGCATCTCAAAATTGAAAGGGCAAAAATCCTCATTGACGAAGGTAAACTGTCGGTATCGGACATATCCGAGCTTCTGGGATATTCCTCAATTCACTATTTTTCGAGAGCCTTCAAGCAAAAAACAGGATTTTCCCCCACGCAGTATAAAGCGAGAAAGGAATAGAAAAAAGGGACTGTAAAAAAAGTCCCTTTTATGAGTCTTTTTTTACAGTCCCTTTTTTAACAGTTATTCAAAAAGTGATTTGCGTTTTGCATAATAAACAATATTTGCGCAGGCAAATACAAGAGGAATAATAATAGTTCCGGACGAAGCAGTGGACTCTACACCCATTTCCTGCAATGCCTGTGATTCCATTATAACAGTTCCTATATTTCCCAAAATAGCTACTATCATAAGTCCCAAAAATGCGTAAAGTCCTTTCTTTTTCAAATCACGAAGCATGGGTCTTATAACAACACAAGCAATTCCATAGACTACTGAGAAAATGCCAAAGCCTATTGCTGCGGACTCAAGCCACGGAACAGCAGCATAAATAAGATCAAGTGCTTCTCCATGACTCAAACCATATACTTCCGAGCCTTTGGTAAACATACTTCCCGAAAACCATCTGATTCCATTAGCAATATTTCCAACACACCATACATACATAAACCAAGCAGTAAGAACATCGTGCCATTTCATTTTATACTTCATAAACGTTGCATTCTGACTGGCTTTTTTGAGGTTCTCATTATCACTTTTGTTAATCAATATGCTGATATCACCGTCTTCAGGTGCATCTGCTACTTCCTGCTCAATCAGATTGCTCTGTCCGCATTTATCACAGAAGGTAGCCGATTCCTTGTTATATCCTCCGCAGGATGCACATATTTTCCTTATTGCCATGCTAAATCGCTCCTTTTTTGTTATTTTTTAACAAAACTTGCTACAAGCATTATATACATATGTATATTTTTTGTCAAGTTTTTTATCAAATATTGAAATAATTCCACAAAAAATGTATAATAAAGTCACGGAGGTGAACACATTGATTTACTTCATTGAAGACGATTTGAATATAAGGAAACTTGTTTCCTATACACTCACCCATGAGGGATACAAGGCAAAAGCCTTTTCACGCCCCGGTGAGTTTTACGAAGCTATGGCAAAAGAGCTTCCGGCCCTTATTCTTCTTGATATAATGCTTCCCGAAGAGGATGGGCTCTCCATTTTAAAAAAGCTTCGTAGTGATGCAAAAACCGAGAGCATCCCCGTTATTATGCTCACAGCAAAGGGTAGTGAGTTTGATAAGGTGACGGGACTTGACCTGGGTGCAGATGACTACATCACAAAGCCTTTTGGAATGACCGAGCTTGTCTCACGCATCCGCGCCGTCCTCAGGCGATACGAAAAAACAAAGCCGCAAAATCCCGATACATACTCCATCGGCGGTCTTTTCGTTGACATTGCAAAGCATATAATAACTGTAAACGGAGAGGCAGTAACTCTTTCCTTCAAAGAGTTTTCTCTTCTTGTGGCACTCCTTAAAAATAACGGAAATGTTGTTGACAGAAGCAAGCTTCTCACCGAAGTGTGGGGCGATTTCTATGACGATTCACGAACACTTGATGTTCACATAAGAAAGCTTCGCATAAAGCTTGCCGATTGCGGAAATCTCATAACCACGGTAAAGGGCATCGGCTATAAAATCGGAGGAGACGTGAATGAATAAAAAGATATTCCGTTCCACCCTTCTTGTTGCCCTTCTCGTTCTTCTTGCAAGCGTTGTTCTTATCTTCGGAATCCTCATAGGCTTTTTTGAAAATCAGATTCAAACAGAGCTCAAAAGCGAAATTGACTATATTTCTCATACCGTTCAAGTGGAAGGAAATTCTTTCTTTGAGAGTTTTGACAGTTCTTCAAAGCGTGTTACATTGATTTCTCCCGATGGTACGGTTCTTGCCGATACCAACCACAATCCCGAAGATATGGACAATCACCTTTCACGGGAAGAGGTGAAGGATGCACTTTCCAACGGCGAAGGAAAAAGCGTGCGATATTCCGACACACGCACGGAAAAGACAATTTATTATGCAACAAAACTTCCCGACGGAAACATCCTACGTGTTTCCACAAAGCAGGTCACGGCTTTTACGATGCTTCTGGGTCTTCTTCAGCCGATAATCTTTGTTTTTGCCTTTGCCGTTGTCCTGTCGCTCATTCTCTCTTATCGTGTTTCGGCAAGTATAGTAAAGCCCATAAACTCAATCGACCTTGATAACCCTGTCCCAAACGAAGCTTATGAAGAGCTTTCTCCCTTACTTCGGAAGATTTCTGCACAAAAAAGGACAATCGAGCACAGAATCCGTGAAGCGAAAAGGCATCAGGAGGAATTTCGCCTTATAACGGAAAATATGAGTGAGGGATTTCTTGCCATAGACGAAAGAGGAGTCGTTCTCATATGTAACAAAGCTGCCCTACGACTTCTCGGAATTGAGTTTTCCGAAGGTCAGAATGTGTTTTTGCTGAACATTTCAAAGGAATTGAGGTATGTAACCAAAATCGCTCTTGACGGAAAGCACGCAGAAAGCGAAATGGCACTTGATGAAAGAACATACAACCTTATTGCGAATCCCGTTTTTGACGGAGACAAGACAATCGGTGCGATTATTCTCATACCCGATATAACAGAAACCCACAAGCGTGAACAGCTTCGACGTGAATTCACCTCAAACGTCTCGCACGAGCTTAAGACTCCCCTGACATCAATCTCAGGCTTTGCCGAGATTATGAAATCAGGCACTACCGATGAAAGCACGGTAGTTGACTTTTCAACGGTGATATACGATGAGGCACAAAGGCTTATAGCTCTTGTTTCCGATATCATAAAGCTCTCAGAGCTTGACGAAGGCTCAATAAATCTCGTGCCCGAAACCATCGACCTTCTCGACCTTGCAAAAGAAGAAGCTTCAAGGCTTATTCCCGGTGCCGAAAAGGCGAATATAGACATTTCTGTAAATGGTGACAACGCAAAAATCCATGGTGTCAGAAAGGTCATAGGCGAAATGCTTTATAATCTTCTTGACAACGCCATCAAGTATGGTAAAAGCGGCGGATATGCGAAGGTTGAGATAAAAGAAAGTATTTCCGGCGTTTCGGTTTCGGTAAAAGACAACGGTATCGGAATCCCCGTTTCGGAGCAACCCCGAATTTTCGAGCGTTTTTATCGGGTTGACAAGAGCCACTCCAAAGAAGTTGGCGGCACGGGACTCGGTCTTTCAATAGTAAAACACGGTGCAATATATCACAATGCAAAAATTGATGTAGAAAGTATGCCGGATGTGGGTACAACCATAACAATTACTTTTAACAAACAATAAGAGGTGGATTTTATGAAATACAACTTTGACGGTATTTCTCCAAAAATCGGAGAAAATGTATTCATTGCAGACAATGCCGCAGTTATCGGCAATGTAGAAATCGGAAGTGACTCAAGTGTATGGTTTGGTGCAGTTCTGCGTGGCGATGAAGGAAAAATAACAATCGGTCACAGCACCAACATTCAGGACAATGCAACAATGCACGCCAACACAAAAACAGGAAACGGTGTCACAATCGGTCACAATGCAATCGTTCACGGATGCGAAATAGGCGATAACGTGCTTATCGGTATGGGCGCAACGGTGCTTGACGGTGCGATTATAGGCGAGGATTCAATCGTAGGTGCAGGTGCTCTTGTCACGGGAAAGAAAGTATTTCCGCCAAGAAGCCTTATAATCGGCTCACCTGCCATCCTCAAGCGTGAGCTTACAGAAACAGAGGTCGAGTCCATCCGCCACAACGCCGAAGAGTATGTTAATCTAAAAAACAAGTATACGAAATAACCAAAATATGATATACCGATAATATATAAGATAAAGGAGGCATCATATGGATACGATTCAGAATTACAAATGTCCCTGCTGCGGTGCACCTCTCGTTTTTGATGCAGGAAGTCAGGGGCTTCATTGCGAATCCTGTGAAAACAAGTTTGATCTTGACACCATAAGACAGCTTGACGATGCCGAAAGACTTTCGGGTGAAGAGTCGAAATTCGACTGGGAAAGCTATACTCCCCGTGATTTCACCCCAGTTAATGGCGTTGACTTCTCAAACTATTCCTGCCCCTCCTGTGGTGCTGAAATCTCGGGCGACGATACAATGGGTTCTACCATATGCCCCTATTGCGGCAATTCAACCATTGTAAAAGGTCAGTTTGAAGGAGTTCTTCGTCCCGATTACATCATTCCTTTCAAGATAGACAAGAAAACCGCCATTGCTGCATTTGAAGCGGATTTCAAAAAACGGCCGTTCCTTCCCGACCTTTTCCGTGATAAGAAGAAAATATCGGAAATGGCAGGTGTGTATGTACCTTTCTGGATGTTTGACTGCGACTGCAATGCAAACCTGACCTACAGAGCCAACAGAACTCATATTTGGAGCGATTCTGACTACATATACACAAAAACAGATTTCTACAAGCTTCTGCGAAGCGGAAGCCTTGGCTTTGAGAACATCCCCGTAGATGCTTCAAAAAAGGCAGACGATGCGTATATGGAAGCCATCGAGCCTTTTGACTACAGCGATGCAATGGATTTTGGCAGCGCATATCTCTCAGGCTTTCTTGCCGACAAATACGATGTCTCAGTTGAGGAAAGTATCCTTCGTGCAAATGCCCGTGTGAGAAACTCCACCCTTGCCGCTTTTCTTGAGACAACGGCAGGATTCCAGAATGTCTGTGCCGAAAGGGATAACATATCCTTTAACAATAGCAAAATCCGCTATTCCCTGCTCCCCGTGTGGATGCTCAATATAAAGTATATGGATAAAATGTATAAATTCGCCGTCAACGGACAAACAGGCAAAGTGGTCGGCGAATATCCCGTGGATAAAAAGAAAAAGTGGAAGTTCTTTGCAAAAGTTGCAGGTATCTCCCTTGCAGTAACTCTTGCAATTGCATACTTTATGCTTTAAGAGGAGGGGGCATATATGAAAAAATTTATTTCTTTTTCTCTCATTTTCCTTCTCTGTGCGACTTTTCCTTTCGCATCTGCAAACGATGTCCCCCCTTTAATCTCTGATGAAGCCGGACACCTCACCTCCTCCGAAGAAACCAAGCTTCAGGAAAAGCTTCAAGGGATCTACGATACCTACGGCGTTTATGCGATAGTCTTCACAGAAGAGGAAATGTCCGGAATCTCTGCCGAAGATAGTGCAGAGGACTTCTACAATTACTTCTTCTCCGGCAAGGATTGCATAATCCTCTATATTGCGGATTACGACAGAGAATACGCACTTTCAGCTTTCGGCAAAAAGGGAAAGGATGCATTTTCCGATGATGAACTCGCAGACGTTGAAGATGCAATTCTTCCCCATCTTAAAAAAGATAATTTCAGTGATGCGATTTTCGCATTCACCGATGAGGCGGAAAACATCCTCGATGTGTATACAAACGGAAGCACCGGCTATAAAATCGCCGTCATTTCTATTGCAATAATCCTTCCGTTCATCATCGCACTCATTGCAATGCTTGTTCAGCTTTCCAAAATGAAAACAGCTGTAAAACAACATTATGCCACAAACTACATAAGACCCGGAAGTATGAACATCTCACGTTCTCTGAATCTCTTCCTCTACTCTGTAATCACAAAGAAACCAAGACCTAAACCAAGCAATTCCTCCTCCGGCTCATCAAACAGCCGAAGCGGAAAGTTTTAACTAAACATATCACACAACCGAAAGGAGAAAAATTATGGGGCTTTTAAAAGCAGGATTTGGGGCACTCGGCGGAGTGCTCGCTGATTCATGGCGCGACTATTTTTACTGCGACAGTATGGACTCAGACACCCTTGTTGTGAAGGGACAGAAAAGAGCAGGTGACCGTTCTTCAAACAAGAAGGGCACAGAAAACATCATTTCAAACGGCTCAATTATCAACGTAAACGACGGTCAGTGTATGATTATTGTAGAGTCCGGCAAGGTAGTTGATATCTGTGCCGAGCCGGGTGAGTTTGTGTACGACACGGGAACAGAGCCCAGCATTTTCTATGGAAAACTCGGCGAAAATATCAAGAAGAGCTTTTCAGAGATAGGAAAGCGTTTTACCTTTGGAGGAGAGCCGGGCAAAGATCAGAGAATATACTTCTTTAATACAAAAGAAATTATGGGCAATAAATACGGAACACCCTCACCCATTCCTTTCAGAATAATGGACCAGGCAATCGGTTTCCCTCTTGACATAAAAATCCGTTGCCACGGCGAGTATTCCTACAGAATCACAAACCCGATGCTCTTCTACACAAACGTTTGTGCAAACGTCGAGGATGAATTCACCCGTGATGAGATTGACAGCCAGCTCAAATCAGAGCTTCTCACGGCACTTCAGCCGGCTATGTTCAAGATTTCACAGAACAATATCTATTATGCGGCAATCCCTGCATATACAATGCAGCTTGCAGATGAGCTCAACGAGATTCTTTCCTCAAAGTGGAGAGACCGACGAGGCGTTGAAATTATAGAATTCGGTGTGTCGTCTGTGAATGCAAGTGCAGAAGACGAAGCAAGAATTCAGGAGTATCAGCGTTCTGCCGCAATGGGCAGAGATGCCAATATGCTCCGTGGTCATATGGCAGGTGCAACGGCTCAGGCAATGAATACTGCTGCGGCAAACGAAGGTGGTGCTGCAATGGGCTTCATGGGCATGGGCATGGCAGGCAATGTTATGGGTAATATGTCAGGCTTTATGCAAGGTGCAGGCACTACCCAAGATACAATGGTAAATCAGCAGGTCGGCGGCACAGCTTCCTCAAACGGTTGGGACTGCCCTTGTGGACACAAAGGTAACTCCGGCAAATTCTGCACCGAATGTGGTGCACCGAAGCCGACTGCAACAGGTTGGCTCTGTGCCTGTGGCGCAACCAATCAGGGTAAGTTCTGTCAGGAATGCGGTGCAAAAAAGCCTGCAACTGCACCACTTTACAAGTGTGACAAATGCGGCTGGGCTCCGGAAGACCCTTCAAATCCCCCGAAGTTCTGCCCCGAATGTGGCGATATCTTTGACGAAAACGACGCAAAATAAAAGAAATGTGGCAAGACCGATTTTTGTTTGGTCTTGCCACCATTTTTTAATCTAAATGGAAAACAGGTGTGAGATCCACCGAAACAGGGCTTTCATCCGGGTTTGTTTCCATAATGTCTGCCATAAAATGCCACCATTTGCGGCAGATTTCCGTATCGGCAGACTTCGCCCACTTTGCTTCATCCTCAAGCTCAATGTAGCCGTAAAGAACAAGGGTTTCTTTGTCGAGGAAGATGGAATAGTTGCTTCCGCCATACTCGTGGATCATATCCTTCATCTCATCCCACAGTTCATTATGGCGTTTTTCATACTCCTTTTCCATACCGGGATACAACTTCATCTTAAACGCTTTTCTTACCATTTTTCAACACTCCTTAATCATTAAAATCAAATTCAGCTCTGCCGTCGGCAAGCTTTAAGTATGAACTGAAAGTCTTACCTGTTCTCGGCGAGACAAATCCTTCTATTTTATATGTCCTTCCTGTTTCGAGAAGCTTTTTCATATTTGAAACGGAAATAACCCTTCCGCAGATAACATTTCTCACGGAAAACTTACATCCCTTTTCCTTATAACCCGAGCATCCGTAACCAAAGCTTGTGCGGATAACATTCTCTCCGCAGAGAGGACATTTTCCCACAATATCACCGATAAAGCCATCATCTGTGTCAAGCTCCGGTGAAGCTTCACGCTTTTTGAATACCTCGAGAATCTCACCCTTTGCAACGCCGATGCTGTCCTCAACGGTAAACTCACCTCGGAACACCTTCTTGAGAGCACGTCCCACCTCGGCAGTCTTGTATTTGTCCATACTGATGTTCATTCTTGCAAGGGATTCTATGAGATTTTCTCCTCCCGGGAGAATTTTATATACATCTTTTTTAAGCTCAATGTATCCGCTTTTCTTGGCATTGTCAATTATCCCCGTTCTCGTAGCCTCCGTACCAAGCTCAAGCCCCTCAAAAATCGCCTTGTATTCCTCCTCGTCACTTTCCTCGTCGTTTGCTTTTTTCTTGTCCTCGCGGAAGGGATTCTTGAGATAGTTATTTAGAGTCTCGATTGTATAATGCTTCGGCGGCTGAGTCTCTTTCTCTGTTGGCTCAAAATTGATATTGACCTTATCTCCCTTTTCAAGACGCGGCAAGACCTTATCCTTTTTTGAATAATCGTCATATTTTGTCCAACCCGGTTCCGTGATGACATTTCCCTTTAAGTTAAATTCCTCAAAGCCGCCAACGTCTATCTTGATTTCGGTTTTCTCAACAACGCAGTCCTCTGCACAAAAAACAGCCACAAACCTTCTCATAATTGTGGAATAGACGGTGAACTCCTCGTGAGTGAGCGATTCCTTCTTCGGAATTTTGTATGTTGGGGTAAGTGCCGAGTGCGATTCTATCTTTGAATCATCAAATATCGTTTTCCCGTCCTTGAACTTCACAGGATAACCTATCTTTGCAACGGACTCGAGAATGGTTTTTATCTTTCCCTTTTCCGCTGTTGCAAGATACTCCGAATTCGTTCTCGGATATGTGACATATCCCTTTTCATACAAGTCCTGAACTATTTTCAAGCTCTCTTCCATAGACATTTTGTATTTCTTGCCGAGGACATTCTGAAGCTTTGTGAGAGAATAGAGCTTTCCCGGCTTCATGGTGTCTTTTTTCTTCTTTTTGTCAACCACAACCGCCTCGGATGCATTGTATTTATCGCAAAGTGCCTGAGCACGATTGAGCTCTTCCTTTGAAAACTGCTCCTTACTCTGAAGCTCTATTTCCTCCCCGTTTGTCTCGGCACGGCTTACAATCGCATAGTAGATATCGGGTTTAAAGTTTCTTATCGCCATATCACGGTCGTATATCGCCTTGACAATGGGTACGATAACACGCCCCACACGGAGAAGCTTTCCGTTTTTAAGGGTTGCGTATCTCGTGAGGTTCACGCCGTAAAGCCAGTCAATGTATGTGCGTGCATAGCCTTCATTTGCAAGATTTTCATATTCCGATTCTTCCTTCATCTCGGAAAGTGCAAGACGAATGGTTTCGGGAGTCTGGTCGGGAAGCCACAGCCTCATAAAAGGCTTTTCCGAAATTCCTGCCTGTTCTGCACAGATGCGGACAATTATCTCTCCCTCACGGTCTGCGTCTCCTGCATTTATGACAGTATCAACATCAGCTCTTCCTATAAGTGCTTTTATTGTTTCAAACTGCTTCTGCACTCCCGAATCAATCTGCTTTGTTTTAGCATCACGTCTGATTTCAAAATGAAACTTCTCGGGAAAACACGGGATATTCTTCATAGACCAACGGTTTCCGCCGTCGGGATTGGGGTTATAATGCTCAATATCCGCAAGAGAAAACAGATGACCGAAAACCCAGGTCACAATATATTCATCGCCGAAAAGACATCCGTCACCACGCTTTGTGGCACCGATGCTTGAAGCTATGTTCCGGGCAAGGCTCGGTTTTTCTGCTATTATGAGTTTAATTTTAATTCACGCCTTTTACTTTTTATATTTTCCGAATATGTTTTTTACTACGTTGAAGGCAAGCTTCTTTCTTCGGAATTCGTCCACAATGCCCTTGTTGTTATTCGAACCGGGGCGACCGTAGAACCAGCTTTCGTCAACTCTTGCATCACAGAACTGCCAGATAAACAATCCGCAAACATCATCGTCCTCAAGAGATGCCGTGAGCTGCTTTTCAAGTATTTCTGCCTGACGTTCTTCGCTCCACTTACAGCTGTTTTCATTTCTGTAGCCATATATTGCACCGGCGCCGATTTCACTTATTATGAAAGGTTTGTTTCCGTTTCCGGTCTCTTTCATATGGTCTTTGATATCGTTTATTCCCTTGCTCACATTGTCCGGATGGAAGCTGTACCAGAGAGAATAGAGATTAACCGAAACGATTTCTTCAAGGTCAAAGCATATATCGGTTGTGTTTTTGTTTGATGCCGATGTCTTCGGGCGACTGCTGTCCATAGAGTCTATCTTGTCATAAAGAGTCTTGTAGCACTCTCTTCCGAAGGGTGTGTCACTTGCACATTCATTGAGGATACCCCACATTATTATGGAGGGGTGATTATAGTGGTTTTCTATCATTTCCTCAATGCAGTCAAGGCTCTGGGGAATGAAGTTCGGATTTTCCATCTTCTTTAAATCAAAACCGCGTGCGTGACTTTCCTCCCATACGAGAATTCCCATTTCATCGCACAAATCTAAAAACATTTCATCATTGGGATAATGACAGGTGCGGATGCTGTTTGCTCCCGCTTCTTTTATAAGTGCAAGGTCACGCATCATCGCCTGCAGAGGAATGGAGCTTCCGAGACTGTTATAACATTCGTGGCGGTTAAAGCCCATAATCTTTATGGGTTTTCCGTTAAGAAGAAGCTCTTTCCCACGGATTTCAATCTCACGGAAACCCACCTTGTCTATAAGGTCATCTGCCGCTTCACCGTTTGCATAAAGGGTGGCAGCTATTGTATACAGCTTCGGATTTTCCATACTGTATTCCGTTACATTCTCAAAAGAAAATTCATTTGTATATATCTTTTTCTCAAAAGGAGATAAAGTTATCTTTTCCAAGTGGAACTTCTCACCATCAAGCTCAAGACCGAGGCTATATTCACAAGAACTTTCGCACTTGCTTTCCACGCAAACTTCAACCCTTGCACGCCATGTGTCCCCTAATTTAAAAGGAGTAAAGTGTATGTAGTTTATCACCGCACACCCGAGCTCCTCGATGATAAAGGGTCTGATAATTCCACCGAAGGTGTAGTAATCATTTTCCACATGGAGAGCAGAATTTTCACCATAGGCATTGTCTGCCTCTATCTTTATTTCGTGCTCACCTTTTTCAAGAAAAACATCTGCATAAAACGGAGTGAATGCATTGTAATGGTGCTTTACGTGCACACCGTCCACAAAAACATCGGCAGTATGGCTTACTCCCTTGAACACAAGGCGAATATTTCCGCTAAGCTTCATCGTTTTTGTGTATGTAGCTTTGCCCTTATAGTTCACAAGCTCGGGAATGGTTTCCCATGCGGTAGGTACTGTTATTTTTCCTTTATATAAGCCATCCGAGGTCTCAAAATCCCAAAGGCAGTCCACTTCATAGGTTTTTCGTATGTTGTGAATTTTAAATAATCTGTACATTACTTTCATCTCCGTTTTTCACTTGTTCCAGGTTATTATATCACAAACAAAAAGCGATAACAAGCATGATGATTTTTATGATAGTTAAAATAAATTTACGATTGTGCAAAAAATATTTATGATAATGCAAATACATTTTAATAGCATTGCGATATAATATAGCCATACTATTAAAAGGAGGATTATAAAATTATGGCAAACAGAATTTGTATCCCCGACTGGGAATACCGGGAAAGAATCAAGCGTGCCGCAAAGATGGTCGCCGATCGCGGTCTTGACGTCATGGTTGTTTCCAGCACAGAATCCGACTATGCAAACGCACGTTACTTCAGCGGCTTCTGGCCTCTTTTTGAGCGTGCAGGTGTTGCTATCGCCGCAAACGGCGATGCTGCTCTTCTCGTAGGTCCGGAGTGCATCATCTTTGCACAGGACGTAGCAAAAATTGACAAAATCTTCTGTCTTAAGGAGTTCAGAGAGTCCGCAGACCCTTCATACCCCGAGCTTACACCAAGCACCTTCCGTGAGGTTTTCAAAGCAATCGGAGTTTGCGGCGAAAACATAAAAATCGGTCTCGGAAGCTACATAGAATGCACACTTCCCATTTTCGAAGGTCTCCGTGACAGCTTCCCCAATGCCGAAATCGTAAAGTGCAATGATATAATGGTTGACCTTCGCAAGATTAAGAGCGAAAATGAGCTTGCCTGCATTCAGGAAGGCTTCCGCATCATTGAGCTTGCAACAGATGAAGTTATCCGCTGCCTCAAGCCCGGTGTTACAGAGCTTGAAATGGTCGGCGTTGCACAGAGAGTTATCTATGAAAACGGCGCAGAGTATGAGGGTCTTCCCATGTATGTGTTCAGCGAGGCTTCAACACGCCACGCAATCAGCCGTTCAAGCTACAAGCAGATAGGCAAGGGTGATATTGTTCAGCTTAACCTCTCCGCAAAGATTGACGGTTACTCCCCCGCAATCGGTCTCCCCGTAATTATGGGCAAGCTCAGCGAAGACCGCCGTGCATACATTGACTTCTGCCTCAAGGCTCACGACTGGACTTGTGAGAGAATAAAAGCAGGCGTTATGGCAAGCGACATTGCAAAGGATTTCTACAAGCTCTATGAAGAGAATGGCTATAAGGATGCCTTTGTATATGGTCCCTGCCACGGGACCGGTATGATCGAGGTTGAGCCGCCATGGATGGAGACAATCAGCGACTATCCCCTTGAAGAGAATATGACCTTCCAGGTTGATACCTTCATTTCAGGTCCAACCTTCGGAACACGTTGGGAGAAGGGCATCGTTGTAACAAAGGACGGTTGCCGTTCTATGACGGACTATCTCAAGAAAGGAATAATTGAACTGGATTTCTGATATGAACGGACTTGGAAAAAAGAACTGGATTATCCCCGACTGTGAGCTTCCCCATCCCGGCGAAGGCGTTGCCAAGGGTCACGAATCTGTAATCGTTGTAAACGACAGCGACATTGATGCAGAGATTTCCGTGAAGCTCTTCTTTGTTGACAAGGATGCATATGATGATATCAAGTGGACTGTTAAGGCAGGCAGAGTAAAATGTTTTCGGATGAACAGAACCTCCGATATGTGTGGCTTTGAAGTTCCCTTTGAAACCCAATATGCAATGAAGCTTACTTCAAACACAAACATTGTTGTTCAGTATGGCAGGCTTGACAACACCCAGTCAAACCTTGCCTTCTACACAACTCTCGGATATGCCGAATAAAGGGTGATAGACATGAAAAAAATGTATCTCACAAAAGCTTTCCCCCGTGAGCTTGACTATGTCAAGGAAAACAGAATCCCCTTGATAATTCCCGGCGGTACGATTGAATATCACGGTCCTCATTGTTCTTACGGCTGTGATGCTCTCATTGCCGAAGGTCTTATTGAAAAGCTCGGTGAGGAAAAGGAAATAATGATTGCACCGTCAATCAATTACAGTCCCTCAAGCTATGCCGTTGCCGATGAGACAAGCGGAACGGTTCATATTGATGAGGACGTGTTTGAAAGCTATCTTTTCGGAATATTCACAAATCTTCTCGATGCAGGTCTTCGCAATATCTATGTTGTCATTCACCATCAGTTTGAACAGGAGTCTCTTATGCCTATGACCCTTTCCTATATGAAGGCGGCAAAGAGAGCCACAATGCGCTACCTTGAGAAAACGCAAGGTAAGGGCTGGTGGGGAAGCGAAAACTATGCTTCCTATTATGAAAACCTCGGTGGCGGAGATGACCCATTTTCATGGATCAAGGTCATCCCCACAATGAGCACAGAGGTGCAGAATGCAACAGGCTATGACCATGCAGGAAAATATGAGTGTTCTATCCTTATGTCTCTCTATCCCGAAGCTGTTGAGCTTGAACGCCTGGGTGATCGTGAGCATTGGTTTACCAAAAGTGCCGAGGATGCAAACAAAGCTCTCGGCGATGAAATGGTAAGGCTCTCTCTTGAGTATCTCAAGAATAAAATAGTCTGATAAGCTTTTCCTTCAATTAAAGTATATCGGAGGTCACACATATGCTTCATAATGAGAATCAATATGATTTCAGAAAACAACTTCTTAAAATACACAAAAGTGATGTGCGAGATTTTAGCCGCACACCTTCTTGTGATGAATTTGTTTTAAAAGATGGAATCTGTATCGTTATTGACAAAGATGCATCAGATGTCATACTTACTGCTGCGCAAGATTTTGTTGACTATCTTTTTACATCTCAAAACGTTTCTGCACGCCTTATGAGAGGAACTCCTTCAGACGGTGAGATTTATATATCCACAAAAGAAAATCTCGACCTCAATCTTGGTGATTCCGCATCATACAAAGGTTTTTGCGTTGATGTGTCCGACAAAATAATCGTGTGTGGATTTGATGATCGTGGTGCCGCACAAGGTATATATTATCTTGAAGATGAAATGAATCTCCGTCGTGCCCCATTCTTAAAAAAGAAGGTAACGAGAAAACGTCCGCTTTTCTCTCCTCGAATGGTTCATTCAGGCTATGGTCTCGACGATTATCCCGATGCACATCTCAATGCAATAGCCCATTCTGGCCGTGATGCAATTCTTGTTTTTGTAAAAGGAGTCAACATCACGCCATACGGCTATCTTGACTTTAACAATCTGATATATCGTGCCAAAAAATATGGCATCGATGTATATGCATACAGTTATCTCCATGTATACACACACCCTGATTCTCCCGGTTCGGATGCAGATTACGAATCGACTTATGGCGAACTTTTCAGAAATTGCCCGGAACTCCGCGGCGTTGTTCTTGTTGGCGAGAGTGTTCGCTTCGCAAGCCGCGATCCGAATGTGTGCGATATTTCCGAAAGACCGATACTCAGAGAAGGAAACTATACGCCGGAAGAAAAACCCGACCCGGGTTGGTGGCCCTGCAACGATTATCCGAAATGGGTTAAAAAGGTTCGTGATGTTTCCAGAAAATACAATCCCGACGCTGACATTGTTTTCTGGACGTATAACTGGGCATGGGCACCGGAGGAACCACGCCTTGCCCTCATAAATGCTCTTCCTACGGACATTTCATTGCTCGTCACCTTTGAGATGGCTCAGCAATATCAACTTGATGGTATAACTGAGCGCTGCTCTGATTATACACTTTCATTCGAAGGCCCCGGAACGTATTTCCTTTCCGAAGCCAAAGCTGCGGCAAAACGTGGAATCCGTCTGTACTCGATGACAAACACAGGTGGCCTCACATGGGATCTCGGAACAGTTCCTTATCTGCCAATGCCTTATCAATGGATAAAAAGGTATGATCAGATTCTCGAAGCTCATAAAAAATATGGGCTTTGTGGTCTTATGGAATCTCACCACTACGGCTTTACTCCTTCATTTATTGGTGACCTTTCAAATCTTGCCCTTTCTTCCACCGAAAAAACTTCCAAAGAACTTCTCGGCGACATTCTTACAAAGTATTTCGGAGAACAAAGTGCATCCATTGTTGATAGTGCACTTCAGTCTTGGAGTGAAGCAATACGTCACTTTGTACCTACAGAGGACGATCAATACGGCCCATTAAGAGTAGGACCTGTCTATCCGTTTCTCCTTAAAAGGACCCCCGAGTTTTCTCCCCCATCGGCAGAATATGCAATGTTTGGTAACAGAATCATCGTTCCGAACTACGGAGATAACGATCACTCGGATGTAAGGCATTTGAAAAACAGCATCGAACTTTGTATTCTTCCCGAGCTCCATTCCTATGAACGGGCGTTGAAGTTCTGGATAACAGGACTGGATCTGTTGTACTCTGCAGAGAATCGGAACGATGAACTGGAAAAACTTTTGAATTTGGGCGAATATATAAAGCACACCATCATTTCTACGATAAATGTAAAGAAATGGTATATCGAAAAGAACAAGCTTTTCTCCGTTTCCAAGGGTGATACTGCTTCCGATACCATCGAAAAGCTTAACAATATTCTTTCCGATGAATACAACAACGTTAAAGAGACCATTCCTTTCGTGGAAAAAGATTCACGTCTCGGTTGGGAACCCAGTATGGAATATATCGGACACAAAGAAAATCTTGAATGGAAGCTTTCACAGCTTAATTATGTTCGCAAAAATCAACTTGCGCCTTTGAAAAAGAAATTCGGCAATATAAACATTATTTAATTTAAAAACCTGTGCGACCATTCAAAGTCGCACAGGTTTTCTTTGTATTATTCCTCTATTCCCAGCCCCCGAAGGTCTGCCATTACGCCGAATTTTTCAGCATCGTACATCTTCCAGATAACACGAAGACTTTGTAAAGATGATCTTCCGTCGGTTACTGGCTTTTTATCATTCATTACGCAATCTGCAAAATGAGCAACCTCATGCTGAGTTTCTTTGTTCACTTCGCTCTCACGTTTCCAGAGAACTTTATATGAATTTCCGCGTTCTATCGCCTCACCGGGAACATGTTCTTTGAGGGCATCATATAGACGAACTTCGCCGTCAAAATGTTCATATTCAAGAAGTCCTTTTTCCATAATTATCTGGAAGTTGCAACCAAGCTTTGTTCCACGGGATCCCCATGTTGCACCATGATAACCAAGAGCACCGTTTTCAAACTTCATTGTTACAACACTTGTTCCCTCACGGAGCATCCAAGGTGTTCCCACATTCGTTCCGAGGTGGCTTCCCGTTACGGGGTTTCCGCAGAACCAGAGAAGTATATCAATGTAGTGGCAACCATGGCTGAAGAGCTGACCTCCACCGACACAGGCTGTTCCTATCCAATGCTGATCGTCAACTACAGTAAGCTGTTCCGTCCATATGGACATCTGCATGATTTTGCCATAGTCGCCGCTGTCTACATACTCCTTGAGTTTCTGAACGCCCTGCCAGTATCTGACGGGGTATGCACACATAAGTGTAACCCCGTTTTCTTCGCAGGTTTCAATGAGTCTCAAGCACTCTTCCTCTGTGTTACAAAGAGGTTTTTCCATGAGAATGTGCTTCTTTGCTCTTGCAAAAAACATTCCGCAGGAAAAATGCAGATGATGAGGAAGAACAACCAATACTGCATCAACATGGTCTACCATTGTTTTATAATCATCCGTTACGTATGGGCTTTTGAGCACCGAAGCAACATCCTTTGCCTTTTCAATATCAACATCGCAAACTGCCGTTATTTCAACACAGTCAAGAACTTCTATTCCCTTTGCGTGGTTCTTCATCATACCGCCACAACCGATAAGTCCGAGTCTTATTTTGCTCATAGTATCATTCTCTCCTTTACTTTCCATAAGAAATATGTTAATATCATTATTATAAAAATATAAATCAAGGAAGTATTTAGACAAAAAGACCATAAATTTATACAATCTTATCAAAGGTAGTGTTTGCATGCCCGATTATGGAATAACACATATCCCAAAGCTTTTCGATGTCACATCCATCATTTCTGCTTTTCGCTCGCAAAACGACTTATCCGGAAGCGAAAACATATCAGAAACCCTTCCTTTCCAGGAGTTTGTTTATGTAGAAAGCGGCGACATCAACATTCTCGTTGACGGTGAACTTTTTTCTTTGTCCGAAGGCTGTCTTATTTTCTATCCGCCAAATTCTATTCGTTCAATAGTTACTTCCCGTAATGCTGTTCTCAGCATCGTTTGCTTTGAATCCCAATCCGAGTTGCTGCCTGATTTTTACGGTCGCATCATAAAGCTTTGTGATGCCCAACATCAACTTCTTTCAGAAATAATCTCTCTCGGTGAAAACCTTCTCACTGCAGAAATTCCAAGTCAATACAAGTGCGGAATGTTGGCAACTCTTGCTGCTTCACCACACGCCCTTCACCGTTTCGGTTCTCTTACGGAGCTGTTTCTCGTTGACCTTCACGAAAGCCTCACCAAGACCTCCGATTCCTCGGAAAATGTTGCGAACACCTTTGATAATCGGTTTGTTTTTTTAACCGATTATCTTAAGCTACATATATCTGAAAATCTCTCCCTTGAAGAAATGAGCATTGCCTGTAAGACAAGCATATCCGGACTTCACCGACTATGCAAAAAAGAATGCGGAACGAGCCCCATATCACTGTTTATTTCTCTTAAAATTGCCCGTGCAAAACAACTTGTTTCAGAAAAAAATATGAACTTCACAGAAATTTCCGAAAATCTCGGTTTTTCTTCAATTCATTATTTTTCAAAGCTCTTTAAATCAAAAACCGGGATGACTCCATCGGAATACAAAAACACTTTTGCAGGAATATGCAAAAAAAGCAAGAACAAGGACTTATGATGAGAGAAATTCTCACCACAAGTCCTTGTTGTATTTCTATACCGATGTTTTCACATACTCTCCCGGAGACTTTCCCTCAAGTGCTTTAAAAGCACGGCAGAAGTAGTGGACTGATGAATATCCGACCTTATCCGCAATCTCCGTGACGGTAAGCTCGCCCTCTTTCAAAAGAGACTTTGCCTCACGGACACGAAGATGATGGATATACTCCTGCACCGTGCGACCGTATTTGGCTTTGAATTCACGGCAAAGAGTTGTCTTGTTTGTGCCGAAAAGAAAGCAAAGGTTATCAAGAGTTATCTTTTCTCTGTAATTTTCCGTCACATACTGATGTATACCAAAGCTTTTTCCGTTGTGATTACGTTTGCCGGAATTCCCTCTGTCCTGAATCTTTTTATCTCGCAAGAGCATAATCAGGAGTTGCTCAAGCCGAAGCTTTATCATTTGGTCGGCACCATATGGATAGCTTTCTCTCTTCTTCATCTCAAAGGTGTTCGGAATATCATAGGGCGGTGCATATACACTCATTCCCTCCTTGACAACCTCTGCAAGAAGCCTTTTCTGTTCATCGGAAAAGATTATTGCATTGCTTGAAAGCCTTGAAATCTCGGAGCTTTTACACTCAAAGCCTATAATGATGAGATTGGGTGCAGAGCTTTCAAGGCAATCAAAAAAGTGGTTTTCCTGCGCAGTATGTACAATACCCTGACCACTTTCAAGCTCTCCCACGAAATTATCGGACTTAACGGAGACCTTTCCCTTGTCAACGTAAAGAAGCTCACAGAAGTTATGAGAATCCTTTGCCGTATGGTATTTGTCCGTAAATTCAAAATAGTGGATATTTGCAATTCTCGTCACAACTATGGGGGTTTCTATACTGTTAAGCTTAAAGTTCATACTCTCACCACCTTGTATTTAATTTTATCAAAAAATTTACGAAAATGCAATAAATCAGAAAATTATTGCATTTTATTCAAGGTTGGCTTATAATTTGATTAAAGGTAAAATAGCAATTTTTTTGCGTTTTCCACATATAAATAAATGAGGTGCTTTCTTATGAACAAAACTTTTTCGCTCCGCATATTCTCGCTGATTATCTCGATTTGCCTTTTCGCATCACTTCTTCCCCTGCCCGTTGCCGATGCGGCAAATTATAATATGGAGTATTTTTTCAAAAAATATAGTGATCCACGCTTTAATCTTGCAAACGAACCTGACCGTGTTATGACTATTGAAGAGTTTATTGCAATAATATACGCCTATTCTTATTACGGTGATGGAGTTGCCCCTTATTCCGTTCCCGATAAAAACGGACGTGAGCCGTCTTCCTGGTGTGCAAGATACGTCTGTGCCGAGGTTTCAAAAAAGGTCATTGATCCCGGAAAGATTTCCTGGTCTGACCCTGTGACCATAGCGTTTGCCGCCCAATACCTTTCTCGCGCAAAGGGAAAGTATTCGTATGACTCAAATAATCTTTATTCATTTACCGGTACCGGAAATCTTTCTGCCGATGACATTCTCTATCTGAGTGTTGCCGCAGACCATAAACTCATTGAATACACTTCCGGTATGGATGTCTCCAAAACAATCCGCCGCCGTGATGCACTCAAATATGAAGTCCCCAAAAACACGGTGTATGCACAGCCAATTTTTAACGGCAGCGGTAATACTATGCGTGAATGTAATGCCTATTTCATAGACTGCTATTGGGATTTGGATGCCGCACAGAAACAATTCAATTCTTTGAAATCCTTACGTGACCATATAACAATGGTAACTTTCCAATGCGGCTATATAAACAACTACAATATATCTGACGGAAATACATATCTCGGCTATGACCTCGAACACGAAGAGGCACTTAAGTACAATAATGACTACGACTATGACCCACAGCTTCAGGCAGTAGCCTATTGCCACACATCAGGCATCTCTGCCCTTTTCGGAATAAGCAATGTTTCAAATAACGCTTTTCCTGCCGAAACTGTTGCAAATATGCTCAAAGACACTTCCTCTATGCGTATCGCCGTAAACGAAATAATGTATGTAGTGGATAAATATGGCTTTGACGGAGTCAATATGGGAATTGAACTTCCTGCCACTCAATATTCACACCTTCGAAATAGTTACTCAACTTTTATAGGAATGCTCGGAAATGCACTTCACGCAAAAAACAAACTTCTTATGGTGTCGGCAGGTGCATATTTCACCGATTCACAGGAAGCTGCATCAATATATGACTATTCCGCCATCGGAAAGGTTGCCGACTTCATTCACATAATCCTCTATGATGATTATAACGACACGGGTTTTACTTATCGCAAAACCTACGGTCCTATGAGTAATCTTCTGAGAATCGGTCGTTGTCTGCGTTATGCCTCCACAAAAACAGACAGAAGAAAACTCCTTCTCGGAATGGGTTCTTTTGCAATTGACTTCAATTTGACATGGACAACTGCACAGGACATAAATTACCAGGATTCAGTTGCCTTGCGCAACCAATACAATGCTCCGGTAGTATACCAAAATGCAAACGGAGAAGCCGGAGCATATTTTGAGTATACCGATGCTTCTTCCTGCAGGCATCGTGTTTATCTAGAAACTCCGGATACCGCCGCCCAACGCGCAAAATATGTAGCGAGCTATAACCTCGGCGGCTTTTCAGTCTTTAATCTGAACGACAACTACACGGGGCTTTTCTCCGCAATTTCAAATGCTTCTGCTTATAAATCCGAAATTATGACTGCAATGCAAAATTCACTTGTACCCAATGTTATCCGCGGAGAATATGACAGACCCATTCTCCGATATGAATTCTGTTCAATAATAACCGCGATCATAGAAGAGTGTACATTTGGCACAGCGGAAGAATTCCTTGCTTCAAAAGGAGTGCAGATAAATGCTTCTGTCTTCTCAGATACTTCTTCCCGAGATGTTCTTGTCGCCAACGCCCTTGGCATAGTGCAAGGTTACGGAAACCGTGAGTTCCGCCCGAATAATACCATCACTCGTGCAGAAGCCGCAACAATGCTTATGCGCCTTGCAAAAACCCTCGGACTCACCTCTCCCAATTCTTCTCCCGTGAGCTTTGCAGAGCTCTCTTCCATGCAGGAATGGGCAAAAGAAGGTGTTTCCTTCATTTCGGCCTGCCTCGATCCTGTTTCCGGAAAGAGAGTTATGGGCGGTACCGGAAATAATAAATTCTCTCCAAATTCAAATTACACCCGTGAACAGTCGATTATGACTTCGGTTCGCCTCTTCAATTTGTTAAGAAAGTCTTAAGAAAAAGGCTTTGTATTGACAATTTGCCGAATATTTCATCACCTTTTATCCACTTTTGTTTTTTGCACAAATTCGTCCAAAAACAGATAAAATAATTATCTTTTCTCACGCAAATGGCACAAAGACGAAACTTATTTCGCATCCACTTTTTTCATATCCTCGCAATATATGCACCACATAATTTGTTACTTTTAACAAATTCTCTGTTTTTATTTTTTTCTACTTGAATTGTACATTTAATTGTGGTACAATTAGCTAAGATGTTTATGTAATTTTATACTGCGTCTGTTTATCCACATTATGTTCGGATGGCATCACCGGCATATTGCCGTCTGAAACTAATCTATTTAAAAAGGAGTATGTAAAATGGACAAATCCGTAAACGGAAAGCCCAATGGTTTTGGGTTGAGTAAAGTAGCTAAAAAGAGAATTGCAGGTTTTATCTCAGTTATATTCCTTATAATTCTTGCTATGGGCTTATCTGCAGACCAGAGAATTCTCGGTACATGGGAATTCAACAAACCGGTTCGCGGAGATGGCGAAGATATCTTGGTTTATCAGTTTGAAGAGAATGGCCTTGGTCGCATCTATAATAAGACTTCTCCCGAGGCTGCACCCCATAACATTCACAATTTCGGTTATGCTATCGATGATTCAAAGCTTATAATCATTGAAGATGGTGAAGAGATGGTCTTCGACTATTCTTTCACTTTCAATAAGCTTTATTTTAACAATGACGAAGACAATTCTCTCGATTACATAGGTGGTTTCTCTCCCCTTCTCAAGGTCTTGGTCATCACAATCCTTTCTCTCTTTGTTCTTTGGTGCTTCGAAGAAGACTTTAACGTGTTCCTCAGAGCAGAAGGAAGATGGAGAAAGCGCCTCCCGAATTTAAGAAGACGTATTCTTGCCGGTGTTGCATTCATCATATGCATTGTTTTTGCACTTCTTGCATTCCTCCCCTCAATTCGTCTCCCCGGCACATGGAATGCTGATATCCACTACAACACACAGGAAAGTATGCCGGTAGAAAATACTACTGCAACATACACATTCAATGATGATAACACAGGTCATTACCACAATGTTTATGCAAACGGCGATGTGGTAGATGAAGATTTCAAGTATGACAAGAAGGATGTCCTTTCACTCGTGTTCCCCAATGACTCTTCAATCCCCAATGAAGCACATATCGTTGCGGAAGTTCCTCATATAAAGGTTCCCGGAACTTATACCAACGAAGAAGCTAATATCTTCCGTAAGGAAGTTAAGGGCAAGTCCGGAACATACGAAATCACAATGGAAAGCATCACCTACGAATTTAACGAAGATGGCACAGGCGTTTTGAAAGTCAATAAAGCTTCAGCTAATAAAATCGGTTTTGAAGATGCACCTCTCGTTTACGATGCAGAAACAAAGGGCGCAGGTCTCACAAAAGATGAGCTCGAAATCTTTGGTGATGTCAAGTTCCAGCACACTATCGAGGAAGACCTCATCCTCACATTCGGTGAAGGCGAAGATGCACGTGTTGAAATCTATGAATACGACTTCTGGTTCGACACACTCTTCCTCGATCGCGTAGGCGACGGTGACTTTAACACATATGACTGCTGCTACACGATTGACACTTGGTTCTCACCGTCCTTCAAGCTCACAGTTGCAGGAATTGCACTTCTCATCGCTCTCTACTTTATGAGTGTTGACTTCACTGAGTGGAAGAAGGCTAAGGAAGATAAAAAGAAGCTCAAAGAAGCTTTGAAGGCTAAGAAAAAACTCTCCGAAAAGTAATTTAAGTCCAAATTACAAACTCAATATCAAATGGGCACATTCGTTATGAATGTGCCCATTTTTAAGGAAATTACACTTCACGAGGTATTAAAATGAAAATCCGCCTTTCAGACCACTTTACATATCGCAAGCTTCTTCGTTTCACTCTTCCCTCCGTTATAATGATGATTTTTACATCCATTTATGGCGTGGTTGACGGTTTCTTTGTATCAAACTTTGCCGGCAAAACTCCCTTTGCGGCAGTAAATCTTATTATGCCTGTTCTTATGATACTTGCAACCGTGGGTTTTATATTCGGTACCGGTGGAAGTGCGATAGTCGCCAAAACCTTTGGCGAGGGCGATAAGAAAAAAGCAAACGAATACTTTTCGCTTTTTGTATATGTTGCGGCGGCACTTGGTATTATAATAGCTACTCTCGGCATCATCTTCATACGCCCTATATCTCAATTTCTCGGTGCAACGGGTGCTATGCTCGAAGACTGCGTGGTATATGGCAGAATAATCCTTATTGCACTTCCTTTTTATGTTCTCCAACTTCTGTTCCAGACCTTTTTTGTCACAGCAGAACGTCCGAATCTCGGGCTTTATGTGACAATCGCATCCGGTGTTACCAATATGGTACTGGATGCTATTCTTGTCATTCTTCTGCCCTTTGAATATAAGCTTGCAGGTGCCGCCGTTGCAACTGCAATGAGTCAAGTGGTCGGGGGCATCATTCCGCTTTTCTATTTTTCAAGGAAGAATACCAGTATTCTCAAGCTCGGAAAAACCCGATTTTCCGGCAAGGCAATTGTCAAAGCCTGCACCAACGGTTCTTCGGAATTTATGAGCAACATTTCAATGTCTGTTGTCGGTATACTCTATAACCTTCAGCTCCTTAAATATGCAGGAGAGAACGGAGTTGCCGCCTATGGCGTTATGATGTACGTCAGCTTCATTTTTGCAAGTGCATTTATCGGATATTCCATAGGAAGTGCTCCGATTATAAGCTACCATTTCGGAGCAGAAAACCACAACGAGCTTCGCGGAATTTTAAAGAAAAGCATAAATATCATCGGAATTTCCGCAATATGTATGATGATAATTGCAGAAGTCCTTGCTATGCCTCTCTCGGATTTATTTGTAGGTTACGATCCGGAGTTATTTAATCTCACCACACGTGGATTTCGTATCTTTGCCCTTTCTTTTCTCTTTATGGGCTATGCAATCTTTTCATCGGGATTTTTTACTGCCCTCAACGATGGTGTCACCTCTGCAATTATATCATTTCTCCGAACCCTTGTATTTCAGATTGCGGCAGTTCTCCTCTTCCCGATTATTTTCGGAGTGGATGGAATATGGATTTCCATTGTGGCGGCAGAACTTATGGCAGTCATCATCTCCGCAATTTTCCTGGTTGTTAAAAGAAAAAAGTATCGTTATTAAGAAAGAAGAGACAACTCCGCTTGTTGTCTCTTCTTTTCATTATTTGTCTCTCTAAAAACTCATTATAACGATTGCACCGATTGCAATCGCCATTCCTGTTATGCACTTTAATTTGAGCTTTTCCTTGAAAAACACAGCTGCCATAAGCGCCGACAAAACTATATTTGCTCCCGAGGTTATGGGGTACAAGAGTGCAGCCGGAACATCCACAGCCGCTTTTGTTTTGAAATATGAGTATGCAAAAAGGCATATCGCCATAATGCCCACTACCATGAATACTTTAATTGTTTTTGCGTCATTTGGTTCTTTCTCCACTTTATTTGAGATAGCGAAGCATATCAAAAGCACTATTGATGCAAAGATATATGTATAGAAGTTAAATACCGCCGCATTGCCATTCGGCAAAGTATGTGTAAACCATTTTTGTGCAAAATCAGAAAGTCCGCTGAATGCGCCACAGGCAACAAGCAGGAAAAACGATGAAAGCGAAAACTTACCCTTGATACTCGAGCTGTAAGAACACATGAAATACGATGCAATTACAAGCAAAATATATCCAATCAACTGATTTGTAAGAATGGATTCATCAAAGAATATTTTGCACATTCCTACCGTAAGAGCACCGCCAAGCATAAGGAATACATCAACCGTAACATACGCACCCTTGCGTATGCAGAGAATCCAGGAAACCACAAACAAGGCAGTTGAAACTCCCGACACAAACGTTATAAGCAATGTTTCATAATCTGCCGCGAATGCAGACAGTCCATCAGTCACCACGATAAAGAAGCCCACAAGAATGCATATGAGCATTCTCATAGTGTTCATATAAAAAACGCCTTTCAGCGTAGATACAATTCCGCTTATTTTCTTTCCGCAAAAGCCTTTGGTAAGCCCTGCAGCCAAAGCGAGCACCATAAAAATATAACCCATTTGCCTCTTCCCCCGATTTTTATTACACAAAATGCATTGTAGTATATTATTATAGCATCTAACTATAAAAAATCAACTTCGGAATCAGTATTTTCGGGCAATTATAAAAAACAAACCCAACTCTTCCATATTCACTATTACCTG
>JAFSEA010000025.1 GCA_017435965.1 Oscillospiraceae bacterium | reverse complement strand
CCGCCTGCCTTTGCGGGGTCAATCTGGAGAAGGTACATATGGAATGAAGGCTGAATATCCTTCTCGTTTACCTTCTGGGGAATGATTGCGGGATTTTCGGAGAAGCGACGTGTGAGATATTCTGCCGCAGCTCTTCTCTCTGCAATAATCTTCTCGTTACGTGCAACCTGGAGCTGGAGACCAAGACCCTGAATCTCTGTTGTGGAGCTGTTGCCTGCAACGCTTGTGCCATATTTGCCCTTGATTGATGTGATATCATAGAGCCAGTTGTCAATCTTCTGTGAGAAGTTGAGACCGAGGAAACGTGCTCTCTTCATATCTTCACGGAAATCTTCAATGTTTGTTGTGAGGATGCCGCCTTCGCCGAAGGAAGTGATGTTCTTAACTTCGTGCATTGAAAATCCTGCAAAGTCGCCGATTGTACCGACCTTGCGTCCCTTATAAACTGCACCGAAGCCGTGAGCCGCATCTTCCAGAACGAGGATGTCGTGCTTTCTTGCAATCTCCATAAGGGGGTCCATATCAACAGGATATCCGCCGATATGTACAGGAACGATCATCTTTGTCTTATCGGTGATCTTCTTTTCAACATCCTTCGGATCCATATTGATTGTTACGGGGTCAACGTCTGCAAAGACGAGCTTTGCACCGACTGAGAGGGGATATGCCATAGTTGCAACGAATGTGATGGCCGGAACGATAACTTCATCGCCGGGGCCGATGCCTGCATACTTATATGCGATCTCAAAGCCTGCTGTGCAGTTTGCAACGAACGCACAACCCTTTGTTCCGAGATATTCATCAACCATATCTTCTGCTTTTTCTACCTGAGAGCCGAGAGAAAGCTTTCCGGGAGGTGTGGAAATCTCCGAGAGTTTATATACCTCTTTTTTGATGTTGTCAAATATTGCATCATACTCAGCACCTTCGCCCTGCATAAGGAACTTTACCACAGCAAGAAGGTCGTCTGCATTGTAGTTTTCACCAACAGCAGCCCACGGAACACGGGTCTCGCCGGTATTGTATCTGAAGTCAGTTGCTTTTTTTGCCATTTTAGAAATCTCCTTCCATAAAGTTTATATTTATATTTTAAAGCAAAGTAGGGGATTTGTCAATGAATTTTTTTACGCTTTGCAAAAATTGTTTTTCTTCCACAAAATAAGGTAATTTGACAAGTTTGGACAAAAAAATACATATTTTGCGAAAAAAGTGTTGACAAAAAATGACATTTTTGATATTCTATAACCCCGAGATTTCGCTCGGAGTGTGTATATGGAGGAAAAGAAAATGAAATCGACAGGTATTATCCGTAAGATTGATGACCTCGGAAGAGTAGTTCTTCCTATGGAGCTTCGCAAAAAAATGGGAATAGATCAGCGTGATCCCATAGAGATTTACGTTGACGGAGATGCGATAATTCTTAAGAAACACGAGACTTCCTGTATCTTTTGCGGAAATAATAAGAATCTTATCGAATACAAAGGAAAGCACGTCTGTAGTGAGTGTGCAAAGAGCATAGCAGAATAAAGTAAAAAGCGTGGTGAGCAAATAAACTCATCACGCTTTTGTTTGTTTTTTAAAGATCTCCGGCTCTGCTGAACCAGGCATTCACGGGTACAGCTTCTGTTTTGGTGACTTTTTCCGGAATCTTGTTGTCTAATTTTTTGGTATAAAAAGTTGGTTCTTCAATAACCTTTTCCACCTTGTGTCCAAGCATTTCCTTGACACGAGCAACGACCTGAGCTGAAGAAGGTCTGTTGGTGGGTTGCATATCAATCATCTCAGAAAGAAGTTTTGCCATTTCCGGTGGGATTCTTGGGTCAATTTCGGGGGCTTCTTCGCTGAGAACTGCCTCCGCCGGATAATCATATTCACTTCGGTTGATTTTTGGAAGTTCGCCCGTGAAATATTCGTGGAACACTAGACCTAAAGAAAAAATATCAGCTTTTTCATCAACTTGAATATCTTGTCCGAGCATCAAAAGGAAAGATTCAGGAGCAAGATATGTGGGATCACCCTCAAGCTCTTCGTTTTCCATTTTTTCATATGAAAAGAAGCCTGAGTCGAAGTCGATAATTTTTCCGACATATTTACCGTCACGGCTTCGCTTTACAAAAATATTTGCAGGCTTTACGTCCGAATGAACAATTCTCACAGAATGAAGGCTCGCAAAAGCATCGGCAACGGTACAGATTAAAAGAAGAATATCTTCAGTCGGCAATGTGCAAATTTTGGAAACGGGAATTGACTCGGAGTTGATTTTTTCGGTTACAACGTAATATTTACTTCCGTTCCTGAAAAAATCCTGAACACGAACAATTCCGCCGCGTCCGGCACGATTTATTTCGGTATAGAATTTCACATACTTAACTTCAAATTCTTCGCAACTTCTGCGTCTTGAGACAAGAAGCTCCGGAGACATGGAAGTCTCATCAAGGGGATAAACGGGGGAGAGAAGCTCTTTGAAGAAAAACTCCTTTCCGCCCTTTGTGGCAAATCCCCATTTGGAGTTGCCGCTATTTTTATTACCTAAAGGCATAGGTACACGATAGCCGTTTATATCAACATACTCATTTACATCACTCATCATATATCACCCAAACTCATAACTACTTATAAGAACTATAACAAAGTAAGAAGAAACGTCTATTGTGACGAATCTGTTTTCATATAGGAACAGTAGCTGTCCTTATAGAGATTCCACTTTTCCTGAATATCGGTTTCCGGAACAATGTAATTGTTATGCACATATTTATTCCTTTTTAGGAAGTACTTTTGCATGCTTTCAAAGTCTTTAAAACCATATGCGGCTACACACAGAGTGAAGTCATCGCCGGCAAACTTTCTTAAGTTTTTTTCAAGCAAAATTTTCCACTCACTTATGTTTTTGGCAGAAAGCATTGTGCCGGTTAAGAGTTGCTCAAAGTCCATAGGGGAACTAAGGTACGCAAAGCAACCATCCGTTGCACAGATAAGAATGCAAGGATGATCAAAACTGAATTTTTCTGCATGAACCTTAAATGGTTTGCTTGCAGATATAACGTTTTTGAGAACACCATCGCCCGAAATATTGCTGAATGCATCTTCGCCATCAACATCATCTGTGCTGAGCTGATGTAACCCTTCCATATCAAGCATATAACATCTCGAGTCGCCTGCCCAGAAACAGGTAGAATCCAGATGTGCACTTTTGGGGACCGAATATATGATAGCTGCAGTTGTCGGGAAAGATTTTCCGAGACTTCCCGAAAGTCTTCCGGTTTTGTCGGCAAATCCGGAACATACGGAAAGTGAACGATTTATATATTCTTTAAGCGTATCAGCATCATCAAAACCGTTTTCGAACCAAGCGCAAACGCCGCCGCAAACAGCTCTCGAAGCTATAAATGCGCCGGTTTTGCCTGAATAGTTTGAATAGCGTTTTGAGCCGATTCCTCCGCATCCGTCAAAAACAGAAATGAGAGACTTGTGATTGGTATCTGAACCGCAGAAGGCACAAGAATCCTCTCCGTTCTCGGGAATCATCTCACCCGCTACCCGGAATATTAAATTAAGTCGTATTACTTTTTTAGCATTTTTCATATCGTATTTGTGATGGTAGAAATAATTTCATTATATTCAAGCTCGGTGAGACCACTACCGGCTTCTGACGGGAAATGGAGAACATTATCCCAATTGCGTGCAATTGAGCTCCAATCGGGAGCATCGGGAGCATAAAGAAGAAGTCTCTTTGCGTTGTTGTCCATAAAACCGTTATACTGGCCGCCGCCCCACCAAGAAGCAAGTTCGTTGAGATCCTGAGCCATACCATTGGGATAGAATTCGTTGGGGGCACCGTTACTTTTAACCTTTCCGAATCCGAGGGGATGGGTTGCATCATCGGTCCAGACAACGATAACCTGACGTTTTTTTACGCCTTCTGTGTTCCACTTTGATTTGATTGCATAAGCGAGAGCTTCGAGTCCGTCTTCAGGATCGTCTCCGCCACCCTTTGCCTCGAGGCTTCTTACGCATCTTTCAAAGTCTTCGGCCTGTTCGGGCAGATTAAAGAAATCTGTGACGAGCATAGCATCTTCAAGATCATATTGATAATCGCGGAATGCAACAACACGAACTCTGAGCTGACTTACTTTCTTGCTCTTTGCGTCCATAGCTGCAGTAAGATCTTGATAAAAGTTGAGTGCGTTATCTTTTACGATGTTGATGATGTTGTCCATGCTGCCTGTGCAGTCAATACAGAAAACCATATCGACGCTATAAGTAATTTTAAAGTTGCTTCCCATTTTTCGTTCTCCTTAATATATATTTTTGTTCTTTGGATAGATTAGGTCGGTAATACTATCTTGCTCTTTTGGGAAAGATTGGGGAAATTATCAAGTTAGGGATTGAGAGAACTTACCTCTTTGTTAATGTCATTTACATAATCAAGAAGTGACTTCTTTTCATCGGCAGGTATGGGACTGTCGGAAGTGATAGCGGATGAATCTGTTGATTCTTCCGATTCGTATACCCTGCTCGACAATTCAGCTACCTTTTTTTCTAAATCGTCAATATAATCTTCTTTGATATCGGAAGATGAAGGGGTGATGACAAGACACATAAACGATAGAATCAAAGCGAGTGCCACGCCACCGAGTACATAGATAAATCGTTGTGAAAGAATGTTGATTTTGTTTTCAAGTTTGGCATTTTGAGCCATAAGCTTTCGGATAGAACTGTCGTATTTTTCTGCAGAAAAGCATGAAGATGTGCCATCAGCTCCGGAAGAAGAGCTCGGGATCTTTTCTTCATAGCTCAAAATGTCTGCAAATCCGCCGCAGAAAGAGGGAGAAGGCAACTTTTCTCCACAGCGGGAACAAGTCGTAGCATTGTCACGGTTATCCGTGCCACATTTTTCACAAAACATAAGAAACCTCCTTTGAAATTATGCTGTTTTGCGTGATTTCCGAAGCTGAAGTATTTTCTGAAGTGCAGACGGAATCCGTGATTTCTTCAAGCGGTGCAGGCTCTGCTGCATTGGCAAACACAACTGCAACGGCAACTATAATTATAATTGCTGCGAAAAGTATGATGAGTAAAGGTGCTGTGTTTGGAGATTTTTTCTCATATTTGCCATCAAACGGTGACCCTGCATAACTTCCGGCAGGAGGTACAGGTGCGTGTGGTGGATTTGTATATGGATTATCTGCCGAATGAGCTGGAGGGGAAGGTGTGTTGTTAA
Organism: Oscillospiraceae bacterium; assembly: GCA_017435965.1. Taxonomy (GTDB): domain Bacteria; phylum Bacillota; class Clostridia; order Oscillospirales; family JAAYXM01; genus SIG480. Next base: position 11,109 of record JAFSEA010000025.1, on the reverse strand, counting down.
ATGATCCCCTGAGACGACTGGAACTGCTTGCAGGTCCGTAAGGATTATTGGATAAGTTGGGATTCCATGCTTTCAAAGTAAGGCATCTGTCGTTTCTGGGATTGTTACAAAGCTGACACGAAAATTCTTTAGAATTATTCTCTGTTTCACAATAAGAACAACACCAACAATCAGCCGGCCTTCTATACTCAAGCAGAGGTTTTGTAGCTGTAGACATTAAAATATCCCCCAAAGGTATAATGTTAGTGCATATACAAAAGATAGTTTGATTATACCACCAAAATTGTAGAAAGTAAACAGCTAATTTACATATTACTTGAAAAAACGACAAAACAAAAAAGCGCGATGCGGTCGTTTTGAAAAGTTGCATCGCGCTTTGTTTAAGAATAAAGAATTGTGAAAATATACTAATTTTGTTTTCTTACGATGGTATATTCGTCTCCCGGATGGTAGTAAGGACAACCCTTTTTTGAATAAAAATCGAGTTTTATGGCATCATCCTCGTCCATATCAATCATACAGAAGTAATCGCCGTATTCTTCGTCATATTCGTAATTAAGACAAAATTCACACATCAAACCATTCATTTTAAGCTCCTTGAAACGAATCTGTGAAGTTTTGAAAAAAGAAGAAAAAGAGCAAAGCTTGCGCCACAGTATATTGCTGAGAAAAGCAATGCGGTGTTGTCATAAACCGCGTTGATATAATGAGTGGGCGGGAATAATTGTTGAATCAGATGAACGCTGTTAAAGTCAAAGAAAACGGGACATATCGCTATTGAAAGAATAATTATAAGCGGTATGAGTGCCCCGAGGAATTTGATGTCTCTGACAAAAAAATGAAGGATAGAACAGAATGAAGCACAGGAAATGCAGAAAAGAATGAGCATTGCAATCTCTCGAAGGAAGGACACGGAAAGTCCGGAAACAAAGAGAGATATAAGCATGACTATTCCTACATTGAGGATGGCAATGAGCTGACATATAAAACCAACCATCGGAAGTTTATGCTCCGGTATAAGTGAAAAGGTGCCGGATTTTTTGTCCTGCATAAAAAACATGGTTGCGGCAAGCCCACACAACAAAACTATCACAGAAAGAAGTCCGCGCAAGGGAGAAAGAAGATAGTTTTTGCTGTTTGAAAGTGCGGTGTTTTCAGTATCTGAAAATTGAAACAGTTCGGTGTCCTTTTCAAATTCGTCATAGTGTTTATAAAGGTCTGAATCAGCAACGGAATTTAATCCTTCTATGTTTTTGCGTATGTAGTTTATATACATATTCCGTGAACAATGCTCGAATACTTCGCTTGAGAGAACCTCGCGGGATAATCTCAACGGAATGGTCTCTTCTCTTTGAAAAACATCAACAACATAATTGGATTTGGAAGCGTTTGCAGAAAAAGCCTCAACTTTTCCAGCTGTGTCATCGGGGAAAACCCAGGCCGCATCTGCTTTTCCGCTTTTTACCATATCAAGGGCCTCTTCGGGAGAAGAAGACTCGGTAAACAGAATAAGACCGTTCCTTTCGAGAAGACCTGTTGTAATATCCTGAGAAAGTGCATCGTTTTTATCAGTACGAGCAAGCGTTATGTGAATCAGTCCGCTGTCGCCCTGCGCCGCAATACCAAAGGAAAACATAAGTAATGGAATAAGGGCGAGGATAACTATAAAGACAGGCTTTTTATAAAGACGTTTGTTGAGGAGTGAAAACCAATAAAAAGTTCGTTTCATTATCCATCACACCTCCCCATAGTTTTGTGTCTGCGCAAAAGGATGGTAACGGTAAGAAATGCAATCGAGTATAAAATAAGCCAAAGTGTGTTGAGTGAAGAGTTTTTCGCAACGAAACCGGCAAGATAGCTTCTGGCGATTCCGGTGGGGAGAAATGCCGAGATATTCTGAATAATCTGTGGGAAAGTGTATATAGGATAGAGACAACCCGATACATAGCATAAAGCAAGCGTTGAAAAGAAGTAAAGAAGAATTCCGTTTACAAGGTTTCCTGAAAGTTCAAAAATTAGGAATGTAAGGGAAGTTAAAACAAATACAACGGGAAGAATACTCAAAGATATTGCGAGAAGTTCGGAAAATGAGGGGGCAAATTGCACTAATGCACCATTAGAAAAAGTTCCGGAGAAGTATATTACAAGAAGGATGAGTAATACGAGCAATAAGTTGGCTATAAAGTATGAAAAATACTCACAAATCACCTGTGAGTGACATTTGTACCCTTGTGTCAGAAGTTTCTTATTGAGCGAGAAATCTTTTTTTACAAATATAGGTGCATAGGGAAGTCCCAAAAGTAAAAGAAGAAGCACAGAAATGCCGCAAATAAGATGTTGAGGAAGGGTGATGTTGTCGGAAACTCCCATTTCGGTGACTTTGTAAATGCCATCTCTTCCAAGAATAAAGTCGAAGTACTCTATAGAAAAATCGTTCATATGCTTTGATGAGCCATCTTGCTCATATTCACGCATTGTATTTCTTAATCCATAGACACCTTTTTGAGCCTCGGAAAGAACAGAAGAAATGACAGATGTCAACTCGTCCTTAAAAATTGTAGAAAGCTCGGAAGTGCCTGTGGTAGTTATGTAATTGAGAGGTTGCAGATTTCCGTGCATTGCAGACTCGATAAAACCATCGGGAATAACAACATAGGCAGAAATCGTGCCCCTACGGAGAGCATTTTGTGCATTTTCTTCGGTAAGTTGTTCGAACTTAATTGTAAATCTTGAAGAATCAAAGGTTTCAACTGCAGCCATACCTAAATTAAGGTAAGTATCTTCCGGGTTGCCGACAATGCCGATTTTGAAGAGTTGTTTTTCTTCGCTTGTACTGTCAAGGAAGATTGCGTTGTTTAGTATAATGGCAAGTCCGAGAAAGAGGGTAACTGAAATTGCGGCAACAAACGGTAAAAAACGCAAGACTCTTTTGCATTGTAAATAAAAATAAGTTTTCATAGTTATAATCTCTTTACAAGTTTTTCAATATCTCCTTCGTAAAGAAACGGGGATATTGTTCCGTTTTTTATAATGTAACATTCGTCGCAAAGCTCAAGCTCAAGAACATCGTGTGTGGCAAGAAGGAGAATGCCTCCACGCTCTTTGTGACGGGAAAGATATTCGATTATCGTTTGTTTACAAGAAAGATCGAGGGCAGCCATTGGTTCGTCGAGAAGAAGAACCGGAGGTCGTTTTGCAATGGCACAACCGATAGAAAGTCTCTTTTTCATACCTCCGGACATTTTTGATACCTGAGTTTTTAAAAATTTGTCTATTCCCAGCATAGCAAGAACGCCTTGGTCAAGCTCTTTTTTGAGAGAGTTCTTGTCATACCAGAGAAGTAAGTTATCATAGGCGTTGAGTTCTTCAATGAGAGGAGTGCCTTGCGGCACATACCCAATGAGTTCTGAGCGTTGCATAGGATAATCGAACAGATTTTTACCATCATATAAGAATTCTCCGCTGTCGCATCTCTGCACTCCGGCGAGAATTGAAAGCAGGGTGGACTTTCCACATCCGTTTCCGCCGAGAATTCCAACACACCTTCCACCTTGAGCACGGAAGGAAATATCGCGAAGAACACTTTTTTTTCCATAGGTTTTTGATACTTTTTTAATTTCTATATTCATAGCATAAACCTCATGTAGAAGTATAGTTGCAAGTTTTTATGAGGTGTCGATTTTTTAATCGACACCTCAAATAAAGTCGGAATAATTAACGATAATACTATTGTTAAGACTTGATGCTGCGTTTGAGAGAATTGACACTATCGATGACTATATCGGGAGCATTTGCTTTCTTGAACGCATCTTCCAAAGCATCAAGGTCAAGATTGGAGGACCACCTGGAACTGCTTCCGTTAAGATCGCCATCGGGGATTTGAACATTGGGATCTTTTCCGTAGTCGATATCGGCCGATATATCAAACAGCTTTGTGTCGTTGGTGAATACGTTGAGCGTGAGCTTGAGATTGTTTTCGCTGTGATCGGTTATAACCTCGAGAGAAGGGGAAAAGAGTGCAGCTTCAGGTGCGGTTTTTTTCAAAAGTTCTTTGTCAAGGGAAAACTTGAATTTGCCGCAGACATAACCATCTTCAAACTTGTCCATATCAAGATCTGATATGCTTAAATCGAATGCTGCTTCTTTTACATAAGTCAATTCCTCGTCATTTTCATAATCCCAATTTTCAAAATCTGGCTCAAAAAATGAGACGTTATATGAAGCAGAAAGCATGTCTCCGTCATTGGTGCCGCTACCGTAGATTTCAAGCGCATTTTGTGCAACCAACTCGAATGCAAAATCATCTCCGTCATGGAGCGTGAGATATCTGAAGACTTCATCTCCATTCGGATCTACGATTGCACGACCAACTACTCTGTGGTCAACAACATAATCATAGAGAACAAAAAGCTTTTCGTTTTTGACTTGTTTTTTTGCTTCCTTGAGTTCATCAAGAACTTCGTTTATTCCCTTTGAATATTCGCTGTCGATATCAATATCGGGCATCTCCGGGTTATATTTCTTAATAAGGTTAGAATAATCTTTTAAAAACTCTTTGATTTCATCATCATCTTTTGCTTCCGTAAGAATTGCTTCACCCATATCAAACAAGACATCGGAGTCAACGGTGAACTTAAGAACTGTACACTCCTCTTCTACGGAACCGATTTTCATATCTTTTTCTTCTGCACTGACATCTTCAATGGTATCGAGTGCGATTTCAAGATATTTTTCAACGAGTTCATTTAAAACTTCTTCTTCGGGGAGTACTTCGCCGAGATCAGATAAAAGAGCTGTAGCTTGAGAAAAATCGCCTGTGTTTATTTCCTGAACAAAAACTTCATCATTTAGCTCGGGGAGGCTGATGTAACATTTTCCATTTTCAAAATCTGCAACCATATCACCGTTGAGCAGACTACTGCCGTTTGCATCTGAATTGAGACGCATCTGTAACTTGTTGCCATCAAATGCGTAATCGGTCGTTAGTGTTACATCATTTAACCATTTTAAGCTTTCGGAAAGATCTCCGGAAGAGTCGGATTTTGAAGCCAAAGCTATAAACTCATCGGATAAGGAACATTCGACTTTTGCTGTGGCAGCCTGCTTTGGATCGAAGTTTGTGTTCGAAAAGAAAGAGGTAAGACTATCGGCTGTATCCTCTAAAGTTTTTGATTCAACATATCTGAAATAATCGGTATCGGAACCAAATGTTTTAATACAGAATCCTACAATTGAATCCCAATTAAAGAAAACTAAAGCTGCGATAATGAGAGGAATTCCTATTGCGAGAATGTTTCTTGTGAGTTTCTTTTTTGATGACTTCTTTTTGTCTTTTGAAGTATCTTCTTCAAATCCCGGATCGGCAAAATTGTTGTTGGAATCCGTGACCTGATTTGCATAGTTTTTTGAATATTGATTGCTGTTTTGGTTATTTGTTTGTTCTGCGTTGTTTTGTGAATTTGTCTGATTATTGTTGTTAATTTGAGTTTCAGACTGAACGGGAGTGTTTACAGGGGAGCCGCAAGCATTACAGAAGTTAATGTTTTCCGGAATCTCATGTCCACATTTTTTACATATCATATTTCGTTTCGGTTCAGAAAAATATATGCTGAACCTATGACCTCCTTCTACAAATTTAGTCAAAGTTTTACACGGTTTCATTATAGCACCGCAAAATACAAATTGCAACATAAAAAAACACAACAAAAAACGAAGTTTTTTTCGTTTTCTCTTTTGAAAATCAGGAAGATATGATATAATTATGAGGAATCAGAAAAAAGGTGATGATATGTCTAAAGAAGAAATCAGGGAGATTGTCGGAAAACTTGCCGAAAATGCAAGCCTCTCACTTTGTGAATATAAAAAGTTAATCGAAGAAAGAACACATGATTCGGCAGCGCTTTTAAGAGTGTTGGCAGTAAAGAAACGTAAAGAAATATATGGAAACCGCGTGTTCATCCGCGGACTTGTGGAGATAAGCAACATCTGCAGAAACGATTGTCTCTATTGCGGAATAAGAAAAAGCAACAAAAACTGCAGCCGCTATCGCCTGAGTAAGGATGAAATCCTTGCTTGCTGCAAAGAAGGTCATTCTCTCGGGTTTCGTACCTTTGTTCTGCAGGGAGGCGAAAATGCCGTCTTCACGGACGATTTTCTTTGCAGTCTCATAGAAAAAATTAAAGTGAATTACGGCGATTCGGCTGTCACGCTTTCTCTGGGAGAAAGAAGCAGAGAAAGCTATGAAAGGCTTTTTTCGGCAGGTGCAGACAGATACCTTCTTCGACATGAAACAGCCGATAGCGGGCATTATGCAAAGCTTCATCCCGAAAAAATGTCTTTTGAAAACCGTATGCGTTGTCTTTATGATTTGAAAGAAATCGGATTCGCTGTGGGTTGCGGCTTTATGGTGGGCTCTCCCTTTCAGACGGCGGAGACTCTTGCAAAGGATTTGAAATTCATTGAAGAGTTCAAACCTCATATGTGTGGAATCGGTCCGTTTATTCCCCAGTCCGATACTCCTTTTGGAAATGAAAAGAGTGGAGAGGTTGATCTTACCTGTTATCTTCTTTCCATAATAAGGCTTATACAACCCAATGTGCTTCTTCCTGCCACCACGGCACTTGCAAGTGTTGACAAATACGGCTGTGAGCGTGGCATTATGTCGGGGGCGAATGTGGTTATGCCAAATCTCACCCCTGTAAATGTACGAAAAAAGTATGCGTTGTATGACAATAAAGCAGTTGAAGATTCAGAATCGGCACAGGGGCTTGATGTTTTGAAAAATAAAATGTCCGCAATCGGCTATGAAGTAGTAACCGATCGGGGAGATATGGCAGTTTTATAGATTTCATATCGGAAAGGAAAACTTATGGCAGTTTATAATCCTAAATCATTAAAAGCAGAGGAGTTTATCTCCGATGCGGAAATACGGGAAACTCTCGAGTATGCAGAGCAGAATAAAAACAATTTTGCGCTGATTGAAGAAATTCTTGAAAAGTCAAGACCGAAGAAAACGGAAACAGGCTTTACTTGTGAAGGTCTGACTCATCGTGAGGCTTCCGTGCTTCTTGCCTGCGATGTTCCCGAAGTTACAGAGAAAATATACAAAATTGCAGAAGAGATAAAGCTTGCGTTTTACGGAAACAGAATAGTTATTTTTGCACCTCTCTATCTCTCAAACTATTGTGTGAATGGATGTGTTTACTGTCCTTATCATATAAAGAACAAGACCATACCGAGAAAAAAGCTTTCACAAGAGGAAGTTCATGCAGAAGTAATCGCACTTCAGGATATGGGGCATAAGCGACTTGCCATCGAAGCAGGGGAAGATCCCGTGAACAATCCCATTGAATACATATTAGAGTGCATAGAAACAATTTACGGAGTTCATCATAAAAACGGTGATATCCGCCGTGTTAATGTAAATATTGCGGCAACTACCGTTGAAAATTACAGAAAGCTCCGTGATGCAGGTATCGGCACATATATCCTTTTCCAGGAAACATATCATAAGGAGAGCTATTTAAAGCTTCATCCAACAGGACCGAAACACGATTACGCCTATCATACCGAGGCTATGGACAGAGCAATGGAGGGTGGAATCGACGATGTGGGACTTGGCGTACTCTTCGGGCTTGAGCTTTATAAATATGAGTTTGCAGGACTTCTTATGCACGCAGAGCATCTTGAGGCTGTACACGGTGTAGGACCTCACACAATAAGCGTGCCGAGGCTCAAGCGTGCAGATGATATAAACCCCGATGAGTTTGACAACGGAATTGATGATGAAACCTTTGCAAAAATAACGGCTTGCATACGTCTTGCAGTTCCGTATACGGGAATAATAATCTCCACGAGAGAAAGTGAGGCTGTAAGATCAAAGCTTCTCCGCCTCGGTGTTTCTCAGGTTTCGGGAGGCTCAAGAACTTCTGTGGGTGGCTATGCTGGTTATTCCGATGATGAAAGACCACACGATACGGAGCAGTTTGATGTATCGGATCAGCGTTCTCTCGATGAAGTGGTGTTGTGGCTTATGGAAAACGGGCATATTCCCTCTTTCTGCACGGCGTGCTACCGTGAGGGAAGAACCGGGGACAGATTTATGAGCCTCTGCAAATCGGGGCAGATTGCAAACTGCTGTCATCCGAATGCACTTATGACCTTGTCGGAGTATCTTGAAGATTATGCTTCAGAAAAAACGAAGGAAGCGGGATATAAAGTGATAGAAAAAGAGCTTTTAAACATCCCGAAAGAAAAGGTGCGTAAAATCGCAGAAGAAAATATCCGGGATATAAGAAATTCAAACAGACGTGATTTCAGATTCTGACATAATGAGGTAAGATTATGGGACTTAACGACACGGTATCTGCAGAGCGTATACATATAACCTTTTTCGGAAACTGCAATGCAGGAAAATCAAGCCTTGTGAATGCAGTTCTGGGACAGAAGCTTTCCGTGGTCTCGGCTCTGCGTGGAACAACAACCGATCCGGTCAAGAAAGCAATGGAACTGCTTCCTTTAGGACCTGTGGTGATAACGGATACTGCAGGACTTGATGATGAAAGCGTAATAGGAAGTCTTCGGACGGAAAAAACGAAGGAAGAGCTATCAAGAACAGATATTGCAGTTCTGGTTATAGATGGTACTATTGGAGAAACAGAGACCGACAGAAAATTCAGAGACGAAATAAAAACGCGTGGGATTCCTTTTGTTGAAGTCGTAAACAAAGCGGATGTTGCAGATGTTTTCCCGGATAAAAAACGTGATTTTCTTTATGTAAGTGCCGTGACGGGTGAGGGAATTGAAGAGTTGAAGGTAAAGCTTGGAAGCTTTACCGATGCGGTAAAAAAAGAGAAAAAGCTTGTTTCCGATCTCGTCTCACCCGGGGACATAGTTGTTATGGTAACTCCTGTGGATGAATCATCTCCCAAAGGAAGAATAATCCTTCCTCAACAGATGGTACTCCGTGAGCTTCTTGATATTCACGCAATTCCTGTTTTGTGTCAGGTTGAAGAACTTCACAGTGCTTTTGCGGCATTATCACAAAAACCACGACTTGTAATTACTGATTCACGTGTTTTCGGTGAGGTTTCAAAGGCAGTTTCGGAGAATATTCCTCTCACTTCATTCTCAATACTTATGGCGAGATATAAGGGAGAGCTTGATGCTCTGTTAAAGGGCGTATCGACTCTTGGTAAGCTTCGTGACGGTGACAAGGTGCTTATCTCTGAGGCGTGTACTCACCATCGTCAATGTAATGATATAGGAACCGTGAAGATGCCTGAGTGGATAAGAAAATTTTCGGATGCAGAGCCGGAGTTTTCATTCACATCGGGCAGAGAGTTTCCCGATGATGTTGAAAAATACCGCCTTATCATCCACTGCGGCGGATGCATGATAAATGATGCTGAAATGCAAAATCGCATAAAGAAAGCAGAGGATGCAGGCATACCTATGATAAACTACGGTATGGCAATAGCTGCAATGCAGGGGGTATTGAAGCGAAGCCTTGTACCCTTTGGTATAAAATTGTAATTTTGGGAGAAGGCAAGAAGAAACCAAAAATTTTGTTGTCGGTAAAGAACAGAAGAGAGTTTTATATAGATGCAATAGAAAAATGCGGAGGCGAAGCGTAGGCTTTCTCTTTGAGCATTTCTTGAATATGTGCAAATAAATTAACGAGGTGTGACTGCATTTGAGTCACACCTCGTTTTGTATGTGTTATTTTTGAAAAGATGGAGGAACTGTGTTGTTTGTTGCAAAGGTGTTGGGACCGGGGTCGGACATGGAAAAATACATTTTTGCTGCCTTTGTAGTTCCAAAATCTCTGTTTGAACCGGAATTCTGTACCTTGTTGAAGGCATCGCGGAACATCTGATTGTGGGCTTCTTCTCGGTTTAACAAGAAGTCAATGGTTTCACGAACCTTTTTGTCGTTAATTTGTCGGTAAAGATATTCATATACAACCTTTGCACGTTGCTCCGATGCAATGTTGGAAAGAAGATCTGCACATAAATCTCCGGTTACTGTGACATAATCACCTGTCCAGGAATAGCCCGATGCATTTATAAGTCCCGGGTTAAGACCTAAAAGAACATGTGTTTGAATTTCTCCTGCACCCACCGTTGAGACATCAACATCATGACCGTTGAGCAGATTTATGGTCTGTGCTACCATTTCCATATGACCGAGCTCTTCGGCGGCTATGTCGAGGAAAAGGTCTTTGATTTCCGGGTCTTTAATGCGGAAGCTCTGTGACATATATTGCATTGCTGCTTTGAGCTCTCCATTTCCGCCGCCGAGTTGTTCCTGCAAGAGAACTGCATACTGAGGATTGGGTTTTTCTATTTCCACAGGATGGAAAAGCATCTTTTCGTGTTTGAACATAAACTACCTCCAAAACTGTTGTTGGAGGTAGTTTTCTCTTATAGTGTGCAGATATACATTAAATTGTATTTTTTTTGAATAGCTACATGCCGGTATCTTATAGTGTCGCACACCTGTTGACTTTTATATAAAATCGTGGTATGATTATTCATACTAATCATACAAAGGGGATTTTGATATGAATATACCTGAAGGTAAATATGCATGGATGGTCAAAATCGGAGAAAAGGGACAATTTGTTATTCCAAAAGAAGCAAGAGAAATGTTTGAACTGCATCCGGGTGATGAAATTTTAGTTTTAGGCGATATTGAGCGAGGAATTGCAATTCTCCCTAAAACAAAGCAACAGGATTATATTAAACATATTTTTAAAGACATTGATGAATAAAATCAGGTGATTTTTTGTCAGGAGGAAAATAAATATGCTCGCAATTGAAACAAAAAATTTAACTAAAAGATATAAAGAAAAAACAGTGGTAAACGGCATAAACTTAAAAATAAATCAAGGTGAGTTATTTGCTCTGCTTGGCACAAACGGTGCCGGGAAAACAACAACAATTAAAATGTTGTCAACGCTGATTTTACCAACCGACGGTGAAATTAAAATTAATGGACTTAATATAGTCAAAGACCGACAGAAAATAAAAGAGATACTCAATGTATCTCCCCAGGAAACCGCTATTGCTCCTAACCTTTCTGTAAAAGAAAATTTAGAGTTTATGG
>JAFSEA010000024.1 GCA_017435965.1 Oscillospiraceae bacterium | reverse complement strand
ACCTGTGCTGACAATACTTGGCTGGAGACGGCCCGGGAAGATAAGGCTTCGCCAACATCATATATTCCTCCTTAGCTCAGTCGGTAGAGCATGCGGCTGTTAACCGCAGGGTCGTTGGTTCAAGTCCAACAGGGGGAGCCAGAAAAAGCGTACTGAAAATTCAGTACGCTTTTTTCAATGATGTTTGCCTTCGGCAAATGATGTTGGCTCTGTCAATGATGCCGGCTATGCCTAATGAAGTGTGCCTTGCGGCACATAATGGCAAACATCGCATCATTGCGAGTGAAACGAGCAACTTTGTTAGGCGAAGCATAACATCATATCGCTATCAGCGATGCATCATTGATTTATTCAAAATTTATGATATAATCAATTGGACAAACTTGAATTTGTTGAACTCAACACAATTAGTGATTTATGTTGTTCAAATTACCTTCTTTGGCTGTTAAAATAGAATTGTAAAACAAAAGGAGGTTTTATTATGAACACAGACAAAATTATTGCAGAATCAATCGCAAAGGACTATGCACCGAAAGAAAATTCAAAAATTGTAGCCCTTAAGAAACTCGATAATAAGGCAAAACTCCCTGCTACGATTTTTACTTATTCTTGTGGTATCATATCCGCACTTGTATTTGGTACAGGAATGTGCCTTGCGATGCAGGTAATTGGAAGCGGAATTACCGGTATGATATTTGGTATTATCATCGGAATTATCGGAATGATTGGTTGTGGTGTAAATTATCCCATTTACAAGAAAATTCTTGAAAAAGGGAAGTCCCAATATGCCTATGAAATTGTTCAACTCGCAAAAGAAATTGCCGACCGATAAATAATTATTTCATGAAAGGAGTTCTTGTATGAATAAGTCAGAAAGTAAGTATTTTAATACTGCTGTTAAATTTGACAAGGCACTCCTTTCGTTGCTTGAAAAGAAACCTTTTGAGTATATAACAATTAGTGAAATTTGTGAAAAAGCAGGTGTTAATCGTTCTACCTTTTATCTTCACTATGAAAATACACGAGATTTGCTAAAAGAGACGATTTCCTATATCCTTGATAATTTCACTTCCTATTTTGATGTTAATGCTGAAAATATAACATCAAAATTTACAAATTGCGATTTATCGGAACTCAATTATATCAATGAGAAGTATCTGCATCCGTATCTTTTATTTGTTAAAGAAAACAGACGAATATTTTTTGCGGTATTGTCACGACCGATAACATTTGACTCAAATATCATTTTTCAAAGGCTGTTTGATAATATTTTTAGTCCTATTTTAGATAGATTTCACTATCCGCGGGATGAACAAAACTATGTTATGATGTTCTATCTAAATGGCATTACTGCAATCATTACAGAATGGTTGAAAGATGATTGCAAGAAAAGCATTGAAGAAATTTCAATTATAATTCGCTACTGTATTTTTGGGAGAGAATGCTAAATTACAATTTGTTGCTTCACAGAACAAATATGATTGAATGAAAAATAACCTTGGTGGCAAAATATCACTGAGGTGATTTTTTATGATTGAACAGGATACCATAAAACTTTTAAGAGAATGTGATGCCGGAGTTAAGATGGGGATATCTTCCATTGAAGATGTTCTTGACAATGTAAAGAGTGAAAAACTTGAAAAGCTTTTGACTGACTGTAAGAGTGAGCACAGAAAACTTGATAAAGAAATTCAAAAGTTACTTGATAAATACAAAGATGACGGCAAAGAACCTGCAATCATTGCAAAGAGTATGTCGTGGATGAAAACCAATATGAAACTTGCAATGGAAAACTCCGATGCTACCGTTGCTGATTTGATGACAGACGGTTGCAATATGGGAGTAAAATCTCTCAATAAATATCTTAATAAATATGAAGGTGCCGATGAGATTTCCAAGGATATAACGAAAAAACTTATAAATTTGGAAGAAAAACTGGCAGTTGATATCAGAGCTTTTCTCTAAAGAAATTCTCTGTTTTGAAATGTGTTGCAAACAGAAGAAATATGTGCTAATATATGGATAAATAAGTGGTTTTAAGGAGAAAAAGGTATGTCAACTTATAAGATAAAGAAAACAGATGCCGATATGGATTGGTTTATCCACGACAGATTTGGTATGTTCATTCATTTTGGGCTTTATTCCATGCCTGCAAGACATGAATGGGTGAAGTCGGTTGAAAAAATTTCCGAAGAGCATTACGATACTTATAGGGAATTTTTCAACCCCGACCTTTTTGATGCAAAAGAATGGGCGAAAAAAGCTAAAGCTGCAGGGATGAAATATGCAGTTATGACAGCAAAGCACCACGAGGGCTTTTGTATGTTTGATTCGGCATATACCGATTATAAATCAACGAACACACCGGCAAAGCGTGATTTTATTAAAGAATATGTCGAGGCTTTCCGTGGGGAAGGTCTTAAAGTAGGTATCTATTATTCGCTTATTGACTGGCATCATCCCGACTATCAGATAGATATTTTCCACCCACGCCGTGCAGAACCGAATGCGGAGGAAATGAACAAAACCCGTGATATGAAAAAGTACCGTGAATATCTGCACAATCAGGTTCGTGAGCTTATGACAAACTACGGTAAAATTGATATTATTTGGTTTGATTTCACTTATCCCACAATGGATAGCATAAGAAATGAATATAATCAGTTTGCTATAAGGGATTATAAAGATTGGATGCCCTGGACAAATAAAGAGACATGGGATTCAGAGAATCTTATCAAAATGATAAGAGAGATAAATCCCGATATAATTATCAACGACAGAACGGGAATTCCGCAGGATATATTCACTCCGGAGCAGACACTTACAACCGAGTGGCCGAAGTATCCGGGAACTGACGAAAATGCGGCATGGGAATCTTGCCAGACTTTCTCCGGATCATGGGGGTATTACCGTGATGAGATGAGCTGGAAAAGTCCGGAAACTCTTATAAGAATCCTTCTCAACAGCGTATCCGGCGGAGGAAACCTTATAATGAACGTTGGTCCGACAGCGAGAGGATATTTTGATGATCGTGCAGACAAAGCACTTTCCGTTTTTGCAGACTGGATGAAATATAATGAGCGTTCAATTGTCGGTTGTACAAAGGCTGAATCGGAATTTCTTCCGCCTACGGGGACGTTACTTACCCAGTCGCAAGACGAGAAGAGACTTTATATTCACCTTGTTGATTATCCCTTCTCAGAGATGAAAATGGCAGGCATTGCAGACAGAATAAAATATGCTCAGTTCCTGCACGACGGAAGTGAAATCAGATTCCGTAAAAATGCAGATAATTCGGTAAACTTTATCGTGCCGGGAATCAGGCCAAGCCAGACAATTTCGGTTGTAGAAGTATTTTTAAAATGATTTAAAGTGGTGCAAAAAACTGTTGCAAAAAAAGTTTTGATGTGCTATAATGTGTAAAAATGAATAGAAACGGGAGCTTGTAGTACAGGCTGAGAGGAAGGTATGACCTTCGACCGAGAACCTGATTTGGATAATGCCAACGTAGGGATGCCTGAACTTGAGGTTTAGGAAAACGTAAGTAATCGTAGGAGTTACCAAATTGGTAGCTCCTTTTTTTATTGCAGATTCGGAGGTGAAAAAAGTGGTAAAGATCAACGGCGAGACAGTAAATGCAGTTGGAAAGACGATAGCTGAATACTTAACAGAAGCAGGCTACGATATCAAGCGTATTGCGGTAGAAAAAAACGGCGATATTGTTCCGAAATCCCGATATGAAGAAACTTGCCTTTGTGATGGGGATAGCATTGAAATTGTAAGCTTTGTGGGAGGCGGCTGATATGATACCAAAAAAAGAAGAGTGGTTAAAGGCACTAAAAGAGAGACATGGGATTGAGCTTCAAAAAAAGATATCATCCACAACCGTTGCTGTTTGCGGTCTTGGCGGTCTTGGCTCAAACATTGCAACAGCACTTTCCCGTGCAGGCATAGGAAAGCTTATCTTGATTGATTTTGATAGGGTGGATATAACCAATCTCCACCGTCAGCAATATAAGGTAAATCAGATAGGAATGAATAAGACAGAAGCATTACGAGAAAATCTCAAAGAAATCAATCCATACATTGAAACAGAGGTACATACGGTTTGCATTGATGAAGACAATGCCGGAAAAGTGCTTTCACAGGCAGACATTATTTGCGAAGCCTTCGATGATGCCGAGTGTAAGGCGATGCTCACCGGTTGCGTTTTGGAGAAAATGCCCGACAAATATCTTGTTGCCGCATCCGGAATGGCAGGACTTGGCTCACCGAATGAAATACAAACAAGAAAAATCACCTCAAGGTTTTATCTTTGCGGAGATGAAAAAAGCGATGTTAAAGATGATATAGGACTGGTTTCATCAAGAGTAATGCTTTGTGCCGCACATCAGGCACATACGGTACTGCGAATTATAGCAAACAAATTTGAAGTATAGAGAGGAAGATGAAAGTGAACAACGATAAACTTATTATAGGCGGTCATGAATTTAATTCCCGTTTCATTCTGGGATCGGGAAAATATTCAATGAAGCTTATTGATGCCGCTGTAAAAGATGCAGGAGCAGAAATTATCACTCTTGCAGTAAGGCGAGCCAATACAAAGGATGCGGAAAATATTCTTGATTACATACCGAAGGGAGTCACGCTTTTGCCTAACACAAGCGGAGCAAGAAATGCCGAAGAAGCGGTAAGAATTGCCCGTCTTGCAAGGGAACTTGGGTGTGGTGATTTTGTGAAGATTGAAATTATGCGTGATTCAAAATACCTTCTTCCCGATAATGAAGAAACGGTAAAGGCAACCGATATTTTGGCTAATGACGGATTTGTTGTTATGCCATATATGTATCCCGATTTAAACGTTGCCCGTGACTTGGTGAATGCCGGCGCCGCAAGCGTTATGCCCCTTGCATCACCTATAGGCTCTAACAAAGGCCTTGCAACAAAAGAGTTCATCCAAATACTGATTGACGAAATTGATTTGCCGATTATCGTTGATGCAGGTATAGGCAAACCGTCTCAAGCCTGCGAAGCGATGGAAATGGGAGCAGCGGCAATTATGGCAAACACGGCACTTGCAACAGCCGGAAATCTTTCCCTTATGGCGTCAGCTTTCAAAAACGCCATTGAAGCAGGAAGATGCGCATATTTATCAGGTCTTGGCAGAGTGCTTACACGAGGGGCATCGGCATCAGACCCTCTCACGGGATTTTTGCGGGATTAAGGAGCGATAAAAATGGAAAATCAATTTTTTGTAGATTCAGAGCATTTGTCGCCCGAAGCTCTCGCAAAAAAACACGAAATAGAAAACAATCCTTCATCACGAAAGAATCATATGGAATACCTGCCCGGAATGGAAATCATCGAATCCGATGTTTGCAAGAATGTAATTGAGCAAATGGATTCTTTTGATTATTCAAAATATACCGAAAAGGACGTTAAAGCAGCCCTACGTCACGATAAATGTACCATTGAAGATTTTAAGGCACTTTTATCACCGGCGGCAGAGCCCTTACTGGAACAGATGGCAGAGAAAGCGAGACTTGAAACAAGCAAACACTTTGGCAACACCGTTTATCTTTTCACTCCGCTTTATATCGCCAATTACTGCGAAAACTACTGCGTGTATTGTGGTTTTAACTGCTATAATCACATCAAACGTATGAAGCTTTCAATGGAGCAGATTGAAAAGGAAATGAAGGTAATTGCCGACAGCGGTATGGAAGAAATATTGATACTCACGGGAGAAAGCAGAAGTCAAAGCAATGTAAATTATATCGGCGAGGCTTGCAAACTTGCACGAAAATATTTTCGTATGGTAGGTCTTGAAATTTACCCCGTAAACACCGATGAATATAAATATCTCCATGACTGCGGTGCAGATTATGTGACGGTTTTTCAGGAAACCTATGATAAAGCTAAATATGAAAAATTGCATCTTCTCGGACATAAACGGGTGTGGCCTTATCGCTTTGATGCACAGGAAAGAGCATTGATGGGAGGTATGCGAGGTGTGGCATTTTCTGCACTTCTGGGACTTTCGGATTTTCGCAAGGATGCATTGGCAAGTGCTCTTCATGTTTATTACTTGCAAAGAAAATATCCTCAGGCGGAAATGTCGCTTTCCTGTCCGAGACTCAGACCGATTATCAATAATGATAAAATAAGTCCTTTGGATGTTCACGAAACCGAGCTTTGTCAGATACTTTGTGCATACAGAATATTCTTGCCGTTTGTGGGGATCACGGTATCCTCACGCGAAAGTGCCCGATTCAGAAACGGAATTGTTAAGATTGCCGCAACAAAGGTATCGGCAGGCGTTTCAACGGGAATAGGTGACCACGAAAGCAAATACACGGGCAAGGAATCCGACAATGTTCAGGGTGATGAGCAGTTTGAAATTGATGATAACCGCAGTCTTGATAAGATGTATAAAGACATTGAGGACGAAGGGTTGCAACCTGTTTTGAATGATTATTTATATGTGTAAGGAGATAGAAATGAAAGAAAAAAGAACTTCGGTTTTTGAAAACGGACTCATTTGGTTTGGTGCGGCAGTTTCCATTGCTGAAATTATGACGGGAACATATTTCGCACCATTGGGATTTGAAAAAGGCCTTATGGCAATATTGCTTGGGCATTTCATTGGTTGTGCAATGCTTTTTCTTGCAGGACTTATTGGTGGGAAAACACGAAAAAGCTCAATGGAAACTGTAAAAGCAAGCTTTGGTTATAACGGGGCATTGTTTTTTGCAATAGCAAATATTATTCAGCTTGTTGGCTGGACTGCCATTATGATTTATGACGGTTCTCTTGCGGCAAATGGCATTCTGGATATCGGCAACTCAAATTGGTGTGCTATAATCGGGTTGCTTATTGTTCTTTGGGTCATAATCGGAATTAAAAATCTCGGCAAAATAAACACAGTTACAATGTCGGCTCTGTTTATCCTGACCATTATATTGAGCTTTATTGTTTTTGGAAAAGAACCTATAGGGAATGTTAACGGTGGTACTATAACGTTTGGTGCGGCAGTTGAATTATCTGTTGCAATGCCTCTTTCCTGGCTGCCGCTTATAAGCGACTACACAAGAGAAGCAGAAAGACCTATAAAAGCAACGGCAATCAGTGCAATTACATATGGAGCTGTCAGCTGTTGGATGTATATAATCGGTATGGGGGCGGCGATATTTACAGCCGAAAGTGATATTGCGCAGATTATGGTGAAATCGGGACTGGGAATTGCAGGGCTTGCTATCATTATCTTTTCAACCGTTACAACAACATTCCTTGATGTATATTCTGCCGGTGTCTCGGGGGAAACCATAACAAAAAAGGTTAACGGTAAGTGGCTGGCGGTATTTGTTGCCATAATCGGCACAGTCGGAGCAATAATTTTCCCGATAACGGATATGACAGACTTTTTATATTTTATAGGCTCGGTATTTGCACCGATGATAGCCATTCAGATTGCTGACTTCTACATACTGAAAAAGAGCAAAGAAGAAAAAAGATTTAGTGTGAAAAATATTGTTATATGGCTTGTCGGCTTTGTTGTATACAGATTTTTAATGAAGGTAGATATTGTTTTGGGAAGCACTCTTTTGGATGTGATGATAACCGTGACAATATGCGTTATGGTGGGCTTTGTTGAAAAAATAATGGAGGAACGCAAAAATGAAATCAACAGATAAAAGATTATATTTCATAACTGACAGCACAGGCTTTTCGGAGGAGAAATTTCTTTTTCGTGTTGAAGAGGCATTGAAAGGCGGAGTGGATATCCTCCAGCTTCGTGAAAAAGAAAAAAGCACCCGTGAATATATTGAGCTTGCAGAGAAGGTGCATAAGCTTACAAAAAAATATAACGTGCCGCTTATAATTGATGATCGTGTGGATGTTGCTCTTGCAATAGATGCTGAAGGTGTTCATGTGGGTGCAAGTGATATGCCGGTTTCTCTTGCCAGAAAGCTTTTGGGCAGAGATAAAATTGTGGGTGCAACGGCAAAAACTGTTCCGTGGGCAAAGGATGCATTTGGGCAAGGAGCAGATTATCTCGGCGTAGGTGCAATTTATCCCACAACGACAAAGGTAAAAACCGTTCTCACATCAACTGAAACACTCGATGCAATTTGTGAGGCTGTTCCTCTTCCGGTATATGCAATCGGGGGATTGAACAGGGATAACCTTGATGTTTTAAAAGGTATTCCTATTGCAGGGATTTGTGTGGTTTCGGCGATTATGAAAGCAGAGAATCCGAGGCAAACGGCGGAAGAGCTTCTGGAAAGGGTGCAGGTGCTTTGAATTATGGTTAAAAGGAGTTTAAAAGCGGTGCTGACCATTGCAGGCAGCGATTCAAGCGGTGGTGCCGGGATTCAGGCGGATATAAAAACAATGACGATGAACGGCGTTTATGCAATGAGTGCCATTACTGCCCTTACTGCACAAAATACCCTTGGAGTGAGAACGATTGAGGAAACCACTCCTGAATTTTTAAAGGAACAGATTGATGCAATATTTGATGATATTTACCCCGATAGTGTGAAAATCGGAATGGTGGCATCGGGAGAGTTAATCAAAGTGATATCGGAAAGACTCATTTTTCATAAAGCCAAAAACATTATTGTTGACCCGGTTATGGTGGCAACAAGCGGCTCTGAACTTATGAAAAAAGATGCGATAAAAACTTTGTGCAAAGAGCTTTTACCCCTTGCAACCCTTATAACCCCCAATATCCCGGAGGCAGAGGTCTTGTCGCAAACTTCAATTAAAAGCGAAGCTGATATGCAAAGTGTTGCAAAACTACTTGGCGAAAAGTATGGCATAGCCGTTCTGTTAAAAGGCGGTCACAGAATAAATGATGCAAACGATTTGCTATACACAGACGGCAAATGCCATTGGTTTTGCGGAAAGCGTATTGATAACCCAAACACTCACGGGACGGGATGCACATTGTCGAGTGCCATTGCATCAAATCTTGCAAAAGGGTTTGGACTTTCTGAAGCTGTGGGACGGGCAAAAGAATACATATCGGAAGCTCTCTCAGCAAATCTTAATCTCGGAAAAGGCTCGGGACCTTTGATGCATAATTTTAATCTCAAAGGTAAATTCGCAGAAGAATTTAAGTGATTTTGACCTTGCCTGCATTGAAAAGCATATGGAATTATAGTATAATATAAGAAAAACGCAGGACAAAATGCCGACAGAGGGGAAAAGGGAAAATGCTTAAGGAAATTCTTTTAAAAAAGGCTTATCTTCCGATTATGGAAATGAATGATGGCTCTGCCGTTACCCGTGATAGCTGGGAGCTTCGCCGCAAGGAAATGCGTGAGCTTCTTGAAAAATACTCTTACGGAAAGACTCCCGATGTGAGTGTTACCGTGACGGGACAACTCAAAGAAAACGGAAAGTATACCTGTGCCGGAAAATGCACGGAAGAACGTATCGAGCTTACATATACAACACAGTATGGAAAAGGAAGCTTTCCCGTTCAGATATTCACTCCTTGCAAGGTGAAAAATCCTCCCGTTTTTCTTCATATCGCATTCGGTCTTGCTCCTCATCGTTATATTCCCGTTGAGAGCATAATTGATTCGGGATATGCACTTGTGGTTGTGGATTATTGTGATATGGTAAATGATAACCTCTTTGGAGATTTTTCGGATGGCGTTGCTTCACACTTTGGAACAGGCGAAAAAAGAGGTGATGAAGAGTGGGGCAAAATCGGAATGTGGGCATGGGGTGCAAGTCGTGTGCTTGATTATCTCATCTCGGAAAGAAGTGATTTTGACACTAAAAGAGTTGCGGTTATCGGTCATTCGAGGCTTGGGAAAACTGCACTCTGGTGCGCGGCTCAGGATGAAAGATTTGCAGCTGCCATATCAAACGATTCGGGGTATGGCGGAGCAGCTTCTTCAAAATACGGTAAGGGTGAAAGAGTGGACGACTTTTTAAGAGTCGGCTCCTGGGACTGGTACTGTGAAAACTTCAAGAAATTCAAAGGTCCTTTTGAAGATGAAAAGCCATATGACCAGAGCTTTCTTCTTTCGCTCATTGCACCGAGATATTTACTGGTAGGCTCTGCAGAGCTTGATTGTGGTGCAGATCCCGAAGCTGAATTTCTCACAACACTCCACGCATCATCTGCCTGGGAACTTCTTGGCAAAAATGGACTTCTAACGGAAGACAGAATGCCGGAGCCCGGCGATTTTCTCGGCGAAGGAAATGTTCTTTATCACTACCGAAGCGGAACACACTATCTGTCCTCGGACGATTGGTCTGCATACATAAGATTTCTTGATGCGAAGTTTAAGTAAAAGTGTTATATAAAGTGAAAGAGTGACCCGGCTATAAAACCGGTCACTCTTTTCAAGTTTATTCTTTGATTTTCTTCCTGTATTCCGACGGTGTTACGGAAAAGTGCTTTTTAAAACATCTACAGAAGGTGTTCAGCGAAACATATCCCGATTCATATGCTATTTCCGTAAGGCTCTTTTTTGTTGTTTTGATAAGCGTTGATGCAAACTCCGAGCGAACTGCACCGAGATATGTACGGAAGGGGATTTTCAACTGATCACAAAAAATGTGGGCAATGTACGACTGCGAATATCCGAAAACAGCTGCGAGATGATTTATGTTCAGGTTTTCTTTAAAATGATTGTCAATATAAGATATTATCTTCGGGGCAAGTTCCGGGTCATTGTTCAGCGGCACAAGAGTTACAGCGTTTAAAAGTCCGGAAAGAACAACATAAGTCCATCCGATAAGTGAAATATCATTTTTTGATTCCAAGACATTTTTAAAGGCACGAACAGTTTCCTCTGAGATAAGATTACTGCGTATCAACGGATTTGTCGGATGTTTGGAGAGAATATCCGGCATTGCTTCGGAAATAAGCTTGTTGTCAATGATTATTGCGAGGATTTCGGTGGGCTTTTCCGGTGTGTGCCTTACATACTCATGAACGATGTTCGGAAAGATAATGGCGGCATCACCTGTTTCCATAGTGAAGCTGTTTTCACCGATTTTGATGTTTTGTGCTCCATTAAAGCAGAAAACAACCTCAAGGTTACCGTGAAAGTGGGATGAAAAATCATAGGTTTCTTTTCTGTGAGAAATAAAAATGTGCTTCATCGGATTTTCATAATATGCATACATAGAAAATACCCACCTCTTTTCGATAAACATTGTATCATATTTTGAGGAAAGTTAAAAGCATATTTTGGTGAATATTTGAAAGAAAACAATATTGCTCCTTTTCACTCTGATTTAGTATAATTGAGAAAAAGGAGTGAGTTGAATGGAAAAATGGGCGAGAATAAATTATCAGCCGTGTTTACCTCTCGGCGATAACAACAGCAGAATCACAGGTTGCGAGAAACACATTGCACTTTCCAGAGAAGCTGCAGGAGAGGGAATTGTTCTTCTTAAAAATGAGGAAAAAACTCTGCCGCTAAAAAAAGGAAGCAAAGTTGCAATCTTTGGCAAGGCACAGATAGATTATGTCAAAGGCGGCGGAGGAAGCGGAGATGTACATTGTGAGTATGTCAGAAATATTTATGAAGGACTGAAACTCAAAAGTGATAAAGTGGAGGTTTTTGATAAGCTTTCTGCATATTATGAGATAGCCTGTCTTAAGGCATATGCCGAGGGTGAAAAGAACGGTCTTTTCGATGAATTTGAAATTCCCGAAGAGCTTCTTTCGGAGGCAAAGGCATTTACCGATACGGCAATCATCACAATAAACCGTTATTCCCGTGAAAATGAAGACAGAAGAAACGACGGTGAAGATACATACTTTGCATTGAGTGACAATGAAAAGAAAATGGTTTGTGCCGTCACATCGAATTTTAAAAATGTAATCGTTCTGTTAAATACGGGAGCTATGATAGATACCTCATGGTTTTCGGAAAACAGCGCAATAAAAGCTGCTCTCATAATCTGGCAGGGCGGAATGGAGGGCGGACTTGCAACGGCTGATGTCCTTGTGGGAGATGTTACGCCTTCGGGAAAGCTTGTTGACACCTGTGCCGAAAAGTTTGAGGACTATCCTTCATCCGAAGGCTTTCACGAGTCGGAAGCTTATGTCAAATATACAGAGGATATTTTTGTCGGCTACCGCTTCTTTGAAACGATACCGGGGAAGAAGAAAAGTGTTGTATATCCCTTCGGATACGGTCTTTCGTATACGGATTTTGAGCTTTCGGATTTATTTGCAACAAAGCTCGGTGAAAAGATTTTTGTATCTGTAACCGTTAAAAATGTGGGAGAATACAGCGGTAAGGAAGTTGT
Organism: Oscillospiraceae bacterium; assembly: GCA_017435965.1. Taxonomy (GTDB): domain Bacteria; phylum Bacillota; class Clostridia; order Oscillospirales; family JAAYXM01; genus SIG480. The sequence goes on along the minus strand of JAFSEA010000024.1, from coordinate 28,714 downwards.
TCAGGTTTATTATGGTGCACCGCAAGGTAAGCTCACAAAGCCTGCACTTGAGCTTTGTGCTTTCGGGAAGACAAGGCTCCTTAAACCGGGCGAGTGTGAAACGCAGATTTTGTCTTTTGACATAAATCAGATGGCATCCTATGATGATACAGGCGATATCTGCAAGTCGGCATATGTTCTGGAAGCGGGAGATTATAAAATATTTGCAGGAAATTCAGTCCGCAATCTCACAGAACTTGATTATACATATCATCTTGAAGAAACAAAGATCACGGAACAACTCACCGAATATTGTGCTCCGAAAAATCTTGGAAAAAGGCTCATACATACGGGAGAATATGTTGATGTTCCAAAGCGTGATATACCGGAATATGAATTTAAGAATGAATATGATTGCAAGATGAATATTCCCGATGCTGAAAACAAAAAGAAGCTTTCAGATGTTGTGTGCGGCAAAATCACTCTTGATAAATTTATAGAGCAGCTCACGGATGCAGAACTTCTCACACTTCTTTGGGGAAAGAAAAATACCGGAGTTGCAAATACCGATGGTATGGGCGGAATCCCCGAATACGGAATCCCGACTCCCATGACTGCAGACGGTCCTGCAGGAGTGAGAATCAATCCAAAAACAGGCGTGAGAACAACTGCGTTCCCTGTTGCAACAATGCTTGCGTGTACGTGGAATACAGAGCTTGTTGAAGCTGTGGGCGTTGCGGGTGCACTTGAAGCAAAATAAAATAACCTTTCAATATGGCTTACTCCTGCACTCAACATCCACAGGAGCCCTCTTTGCGGAAGAAACTTTGAGTATTATTCCGAAGACCCATTTGTTTCGGGAAAGATGGCGGCGGCAATGGTAAGGGGCATACAGTCGCAGAAAATTGTAGCAACTCCGAAGCACTTTGCCTGCAACAACAAGGAAACCAACAGATTTGAATCGGATTCCGTCGTTTCGGAACGTGCACTTCGTGAGATTTATTTAAAGGGCTTTGAGATATGCATAAAAGAATCAAAGCCGCGCCTTATAATGACATCATATAATTTGATTAACGGCGTTCATTCATCTGAAAGCGAAGAACTTCTTTCGGGAATTCTCAGGGGTGAATGGAAATACGACGGTCTTGTTACAACCGACTGGTGCAATACGGCGTGTAAGATTCGGGAAATAATATCGGGAAACGACATACGTATGCCGTCGAAAATTGACAGAGACGTAAAACCCGAAGACGTGACGAGAAATCAACTTGCAGTATGTGCAAAGAGACTTCTTGAAATGATTTTGTGGCTTGAATAAAAGCAAATAAGTCTTGAAATGTTTAGTGCATTTCAAGACTTATTTAATGATATTTTACCTTAATCGGAGAGCGTGGAAGCGAGGACGAAAAGACCTCTCGTCTTTTTGACAAAAGAGGGAATCTGTGTTAATATTTTAAAAAATAACCTTGAAATTTTGCGTGGAGTGATTTGTTGTGGATTGCTATGGTGTTCTTTCAAAGTATTTCGGATATAAGCACTTTAAAAACGGGCAGGAGCCTTTGGTTGAAGCAATACTCTCCGGCAGAGATGCACTTGGAGTAATGCCGACGGGCGGAGGAAAAAGTATTTGCTATCAGGTACCGGCGCTGATGCTTCCGGGACTTACTATTGTCATCTCTCCGCTTATATCTCTTATGAAGGATCAGGTTATGCAACTTTGCGAGAATGGAATCCCTGCCGCATACCTAAATAGCTCCCTTTCTGTAGAACAGTCAAGGAAGGTTTATCGAAACCTTGTTGCCGATAAGTATAAGCTTTTGTATGTTGCACCGGAACGTCTTGAAATGCCGGAATTTATCGAAACTTGTATGAATATAGATATCTCGCTCGTTGCGGTTGACGAAGCTCATTGTATTTCGGAATGGGGAAATGATTTCAGACCGGGATACCTCAGGATATCGGATTTTCTGAATGTTCTCCCAAAACGCCCTGTTGTTGCGGCTTTCACCGCAACAGCAACAGAAAAAGTAAGGCGTGATATAAAAGAAAAATTACAGCTTCAAAAGCCTCACTCTGTTGTTACGGGATTTGACAGGCCAAACCTGTATTTTAAAGTAGAAGTGCCAAAAAACAAGAAGCGGACATTGCTTGAAATGATTTCCGAAAGAAAAGATAAATGCGGCATAATTTATTGTCAGTCACGAAAAAATGTTGAGAAAATATGCGAACTTCTGCAGGATAACGGATTTGATGCCACGAGGTATCACGCAGGGCTCACTCCCGAGGAAAGACAGGAAAATCAAGATGACTTTATTTACGACCGCAAAACCGTAATGGTTGCTACAAACGCCTTCGGAATGGGAATAAATAAGTCAAATGTGGGTTATGTAATACACTACAATATGCCGACGAGCATTGAAAGCTACTATCAGGAAGCGGGAAGGGCAGGCAGAGACGGTTCCGATGCAGAGTGCATACTTCTGTATTCGCCGTCCGATATTATTCTTGCAAAACTTCTTATTGAATCGGGAGAAAATGCGGATGTTGACACACGAAAGCAGGACTATATACGCCTTGAAAAAATGATTGCTTATTGCAAATCCACAAAGTGCTTAAGAGGAATACTTCTCGACTATTTCGGTCAGGTGAATATAGGAAACTGTGGGAATTGCGGAAACTGCCACACCGTTTTTGAAGGTCGGGATATAACAGTTGAAGCACAAAAAATACTTTCCTGTATAAAGCGTATTGAAAACAAGCTCGGTTATAATGTCGGACTTGTGCTTGTTGTGAGAACGCTTATGGGAAGTCGGGAAAAACGTGTTCTGGAGCTTGGACTCGACACGCTTTCAACTTATGGAATTATGTCCGATTACGGGAAAAGTGACATAGGTGATATCATTACATACCTCATTGACAATGCATACATAAATAAAGACGAAAAATTTGGCGGATTATCTCTTATGGCAGAGGCTGATAAAGTTCTTTTCGGAAGAGAAACCGTTATGATGGTATCAAGAAAAGTGACGAAAGCTCCAAAAGCAAAAAAGAGTGTTTCTGAGCTTTCGCCGGATGAGATATTATATGACAGACTTCGCAAACTACGTTCGGGAATAGCAAAAGAACAGGGTGTACCTGCTTTTATGATATTTTCAAACACAACTCTTACGGATATGGCAAAAAAGAAACCCACAACATTGGATGGCTTTCTCGATGTATCGGGAGTCGGAAACGTCAAGGCATCAAGATACGGAGAACGCTTTGTAAAAGTAATACGGGCATATATGTCGGAAAAATATTGATTATAGTTGGAGATGAAAGCTATGGATAATCCTTTAAAAACGGAACGACTCTATGAGAAGGATGCATATTGTCGCGAGTTTTCGGCAAAGGTTATTTCCTGTGAGAAGGAAGATGAAATATATAATGTTGTTCTTGACAAAACTGCATTTTTCCCCGAAGGCGGAGGGCAGTCTGCCGATACGGGCACATTAAACGGAATTGAAGTCGTTGATGTTCAGCTTCTCGGAGATACGGTAGTTCATAAGGTAAAAGAGAACTTTCCTGTCGGAAGTGAAGTTGTCGGTAAACTAAATTTCGATATCCGTTTCAGACGTATGCAGAATCACTCGGGCGAACACGTTCTTTCGGGAATTGTTCATTCTCTTTTCGGATATAACAATGTCGGTTTTCATATGAGCAAATCGGAAATGACGGTGGATTTTGACGGAGTGCTCACAGCAGAAGACATCGAAGAAGTTGAAAGACGTGCAAACTATGCAGTTTATAAAAATCTTCCGATTTCCGTTTCATATCCGTCAACGGAAGAATCGGAGCATTTGGAATACAGAAGCAAGCTTGATAATATTGAAAATCTGCGACTTGTGACGATTGGTGATATTGACTGCTGTGCTTGTTGCGCTCCTCACGTTTTGAGTACGGGCGAAATCGGGATGATCAAGGTGATTGATTCCACTCCCAATAAGGGTGGCACACGCCTCACGGTAATTGCGGGCTTTGACGCCTTTTCAGATTATTCAATGCTTAACCGTGAGAATAAAAAGCTTATGAAAACCTTGTCGGTATCGAGAAATCTCGTTTCCGATGCCGCAGACAAACAGCTTGAACTTATAAATCAGTTGCGTTATCAGAATGCCGAGCTTTCAAAACGTCTTGCGTGGGCAGAGCTTTCGCCCATAACACTTGATAAGTGCATTCTGGCATTTTCAAAAGACCTTTCCTATGACGAGCTTCGCCATTGTGCCAATATGCTTATGGAAAAGGACGAAAAAATGTGCCTTCTGTTTTCAACCTCCGATGAGGGAAACTACATATATGTTGTAAGCAGTAAAACTGAAGACACACGCCCTGTTGTAAAAGCTCTGAATGAAGCATTTTCAGGAAAAGGCGGAGGAAAACCAAACTACGCCCAGGGCAAAATTGTATCCGATTCGGAAGATAAGATAAAGGCATTTGCCGAAAAATTGTAAGCAGTAATTGAGAGGTGTGGGTAAATGAAAAAAACGGCCATGCTTGGCTTTTTGGCAGTTTTGATGTGCACTTTCATCTTTTTTATCGGATTTTTGTTACCGAAAACGGAAAAAGAAAGTTTGGATGTGTCAGTTGCCGAAAATTGTGATGAAAAAGTGACTGTAAAGCAAGAAATATGGGAAGAAGATGATTTCTATTGTATTTTTGCCAATGAAGATTTCACATATGATTATTATATAAAGGATAAGAATGGCAAGGAATTACTTTCTGTCAAAGGTGATCCAAAGTGTCCGTCCATAAACAGGGTAAGTGATGATGTTCTGTCTTTGGGAATACAAACCGGAACGGGAAAGGCAACCGCAATAGTTCGATATTTCAATACTGAAACGGGGGAGGTTTCAACACCGTTTTCGTATGTTTTAGGCGAAGTTGAGAACAAAGTTATATATGTTGATTTCGATGCAAACAGAGGGTATTCGGTTGTGATGTGCAACATATTTGATGTAACCGATATTGACTGTATAGCAACTCTCGAAGATGTGCACACCGTTGAACCAATAGTGGAGTACGTTATTTCCAACGAACAGATTTACATAGTATACCTAAAAGGAAAGGACTATGTTGAAACAGAAATTCGCATTACTCCCGAAAAAACGCCGGGTGTTTCTGAAAGTTTTGGGCAGACAAAAAATATAGCTCAGGAACTTCTTGCTGAAATTGAAAGTGCATATGAGTATGAATTGGATCGGGTGTTCGAAATACGGGATATAGATGCTGTGGTTTTCAAATATACAGAAAAGTGGAAGGCTGTTGCGGAGGAGTATTGTGAGAAAACAAAGGCATTGGGAGACGGAAGATATAAAGAAGACATTGAAAACATAAAAGAAAACGGAGAAAAGTATATTGAAGCTGAGCTTGAAAACTATAACAGTATACTTGCAAATATTTTTGGCATGGGCACGATACGTGGGAGCTTTTATCTGGGACACGAATATCAACTGTATAAAGCATGGGCATTGCGCATTGTTGATATCTATCTTACCGCAGAAATACCATATATGTAATAAAGTAGCTTTCTGTAACTCTTGGTAAGAGGTGATTTTTTTGACTTATAAAAATATTCTACAGGGAGAATTTCTCTCAAGACCAAACCGTTTTATTGCAAATGTTGAAATTGATGGCAAAACCGAGGTGTGCCACGTAAAAAATACAGGCAGATGCAGAGAGCTTCTCGTTCCCGGCGCAACGGTTTTTCTTGAAAAGTCCGATAATCCGGAAAGAAAGACAAAGTATGACCTTATAGCCGTTTATAAAGGGGAACATCTCATAAATATGGACAGTCAGGCACCCAATAAGGTGTTTGCTGAGTGGGCGATATCCGGTGGCTATTTTGGAAAAATAGATTATATAAAACCTGAATTTAAATTCAAAAATTCCAGAATTGATTTCTATATAGAGGCTGAAGGCAGAAAAATCCTCATCGAAGTCAAGGGAGTTACACTTGAAAATGAAAAGATTGCGTCTTTTCCCGATGCTCCCACGGAACGGGGGATAAAGCATATAAAAGAGCTTTCGGAGGCTGTGGGAGAGGGGGTTGAAGCATATGTGTTTTTTATAATACAGATGGACTATTGCACTCTCTTTACACCAAATCGGGAAACTCATCCGGAGTTTGCCGATGCCCTTGCGTTTGCAAAAGAAAAAGGCGTAAATATAAAGGCGATGGGGTGCAAAGTATCTCCGGAAAGCATTAAAGCAGATAGCTTTGTAAAGGTGCAAATATAGGTTGCACCTTTTTTGATAGTTTAAAGGATTCAGCATATTTTTGCTGAATCCTTTTTCATAAGTTGTTTTTCTCTCTGTATTCCGTTGGGGATATGCCAAAGCTCTTTTTGAATACACGGGAAAATGAAATGGGGTCATATCTTACTGCGGCGGCGATTGATTTGATTGACAAATCCGGGTCACCTAAAAGGGAACACGCCATCTGCATACGGGTGCTTATTATAAACTCCTGAACCGACATACCCAGAGCATCCATAAAAAGCTCATAGAGATAGCTTCGGTTAAGTCCCACGTGCTTTGCAACTGCATCAACGTTTATGTCAAAGTTGTAGTTTCTCTCAATGAAAAGGGTTGCCTTCCTTATATAATCCTCTTTTGTGCGAAGCTTGTGCTCATCGTCTCCGCCGATTTCCGAAACCTCCATAAGACTTGCAACAAAAAGGTGAAAAAGTCCACGTCTCTTCATCCTTCGCACAGCGGCATCGTCGGAAGAGCCGCAGGTGATTGTTTTGGGGATAATCGGAGCATCAACCTCGGGTATTGTCATTTCAATATGGGTTGAAAGAAGGTCTATCATCTGCTCAAGAAGGGAAACTGTCGTATCCGTCACCTTGTGGGGAAAGAGAATGTTGTCTTTTGAAAAGCCGGGAGACAACAAAAGGTTTTCAACCTCAGAGCCTTTGACGTGGATATAGTATGAGCCGGAAGACTTTTCTGTGAAGATTTTTTTCACTCTTGTGTATGGCGGAACAACATAGAGATCCCCTGCTTTTACCTCAATGACGGCTTTGCTGGTATACATTGTAAACCCACCGTGGGTGCAATACTGCACTCCGTAAAAATCGTGTATGTAAGGCCCGAACTCAAAACCGCCCACTATATGCCTTTCCTTGCCGCCGAAGAAGATACTCAGCTCGTCTTCTCTGTGGTCGGTTTTCTCATAATATTGCGAATCGGTTATAAATTGCACAAACTCCACCTCTAATCCAACATTTGGTTTATCTATTCTAACATAGGGTTATTGAAAAAGCAAGGCGAAAATGTAATAATATAAAGTAGGTAAATACAAATAGCAAAAGGAGAGAGAAAAATGAGAAAATTATTATCAATCATACTTGCATTGTGTATGGTAATCGGACTTATCCCGGCAACGAGCGTTGCTGCGGTTGAAAATCCGAAAATTTATACATATGATGTAGGTCATGTTACCGAGGGCACTGTTGTTCCTGTTACGCAAATGAGCTCAGGTTACCACATAACAAGTGGTACTAACGGATATTGGAAGTATTATGGAATGAGCGATTCGTTCAAAACCGTATACGATGCAAACAACTCTGTTTTCAGAGTTAACAGCAATAATCCGTGTTTGCAGATGAGCTTCAATGCGGTTGGTCAGTATGGACAGCTTATGCTTTGGATCCGTGATACAGAACCCAAGTATTTTGTTCCAACAATCAACTACTTCAGATCCTCGGGTTCAAACAACATAAAGGTATATATTGCACCGGAAACTGCGACAAACCCGATAGCTGAAGAGTATTTTGTCGGAAGTTTCAATGCATATGCAAATTACAGCACCGGCGGTTCTGCAACTCTCAATGGCTTTATGACAGACGGAACAGAGCAGGACTATATTGTTACGTTTATGGATGCTTCAACCGGAAATGGTCACAATGTGCAGATATCAAATATTGTTTTTACTGAATCAGATATTCCAAAGGTTGAATATACCTATGACTTTGGTTGGAGTCAAGAAACCAACGCAGTCCGTGAAGTTCCCGATGTAACAGAGTATGTTGCAAAAAGCGGAACAAACGGTGAGTGGAAGTATTACGGTATGAGCGAAGGTTTTGCATTTCTTCATAACAACACACTCAGCGGAACACGAAAGTTGGTATTTGAAGTAACACAGCCCAACAATTATATGAATGTGGGTTTCAATGCTCCCGGTCAGTATGCAAGTCTTATGATTAAAGTTCCGAAAACCAATACATATTACACACCGAAGTTCACATACAGAAACGCTTCCGGATCAAATGCAATGAAGGTTTACATTGCACCAAAGACGGCAAAAAACCCGAGAGCAAAAGAATATCTCAAGGGCATCTTCAATGCTTATGCGAATTATTCCACAGGAGGCACGGTAACACTTGAGACCTTCAAGAGTGATGCAACAGAAACGGAATATATCATTACCTTTGAAAACGCTTCAACCGGTGCAGGAAATAATCTCGGTGCAATTTCTCTTGTGCTTTCCGAAACGGAAGAGACAACAATTCAGCCGGTCGATGAACAGTATGCATTCAATTTCGTTCACGCAACGGCAGGTATAGGAATCCCAACACTTGATACTTATGAAAAAACACTCCGCAACTGGAAATATTGCGGAATGGAAAGCTCTCTCAAGGCTTCTTATGAAGCAGGCTCCGACCTTGTAAGAACGCTTACAGGGTGCCTTAATATTGTTCCTGTCAACGCAAACGGTCAGTGGCTCTCTCTTACACTCGATAACCTTTCGGCAGGTACATATGATATTGACTTCGGATATGCAACACACAAAAACGGAGGTATAGGAGATATCTACCTTGCACCTGCGTCGGTTTCCGAAAATGCAAGATGCAATGCTGAATACAAAATTGGAACAATTGATTATTATGAAGCAGAGGCTAATTACAAAACAGGCTATAGTGCAAAGCTTTTAAAGACAACGCTCAAAGAATCCGGCGATTATGTCATTACCTTCAAGCACACGGGCGAAAAGGCTTCCGGTGCATCGGGCTATCAGATGAATCCCGTAAATCTTAAATTTTACGAAACAACACCGGATGCGGCAATAGATGAAGCCCCCGATTCTCTTGCAAGTGTCACAATTCTTGCCGAAGTAGGTGGAACGGTTTCGGTAGAAGGCGACTATGAAACTGTTGATGAGGTAAAAGTCGGCACAAAGATTACTGCAACGGCAACTGCAAATGACGGTTATACCTTTGCATACTGGAGAAATGCCGCAGGCAAATGGCTCTCATCGGAAGAAACCGAGACCTTTACCGTAAATACAAATACAGGCGTTATCGCAGTATTTGAAAAAATCCCCGAAGCGGGCGATACAGAAGCTTCTGTTTACTTCTATAACGGAAACGGAAATCTTCTTGAGACCAAAAAAGTGGCAAAAGGAAGCACCTTTGCAGATGCAAAGATTGCAAATCCGTCACTTACAGGCTTTGTGTTTGACAAGTGGAGCATTGACGATAATGCAGTTATAAATGCGCTCACCCGTGCAGTAGCTCTTTACAATGATTCCGAAGAAGTGTATACTGTCAAAGTCGGTGATAATATCGTTGCAAGCGATAAGAAGTATGAAGATGTTGTGACGGTAACATCTTCCGACAACAACTTCTCTTACTGGATGATAGGTAATAATATCGTAAGCTATGATAAAGCATTCTCGTTCAGAGTTTACGGTGATGTTACTCTCACAGAGGTTTGCGAAGGTGCAAAGAAGGCACAGCCAACGGTTGCTCTTGATGTAATCGGTGAAGATTACTTCCTCGGATATACCACTCCTGCAGGTTACACAAAGATTGAAGCAGGTATCCTCTTCTCCAAGAGTGGCACTCCCACAGTAGGAAACTTCTATTCAAAGGCAACGGAAAAAACGGGAAGTGGTCAGTTTACTGCAAAATCCTCCGGTGACGGAGAGACAGTAGCACGTGGATATATCATTTTCAGAAATCTCGACGGAAATATCCGTGTTATGTACACAGATTAAGAACGAAAACATATAAGCCGAGGTGAAAAAATCACCTCGGCTTAACGAGAAAAAAGGAGAGTATCAAAATGAAGAGAATATTATCACTTCTTCTTGCGATGTGTATGGTGGTGGCACTTCTCCCAGCGATTCCCGGCATTACGGCTTCTGCAGTTGAAAACCCCGTCACATATACTTACAAGCTTGGTCAGGCAAACGACGTGGGCGGACTTGTTCAGGTGCCGACAGTTACCGACTATGTTGCAAAAGGGGAAAGCAACGGCGAGTGGAAATACTACGGAATGGACAGCACTCTTGCTGAGCTTCAGGCAGGGAATGCAAGAACTGTAGAAATTAACCAGAGCTACGGTGCATATATGTCCATTGGTTTTAATACCGTAGGTCAGTATCTCCAGCTTATGGTAAAGATTCCGAAAACGGAGTCGTATTTTATTCCGACCATAAACTGTGCTTCGGGCGGATATTCAACAGGTATCAATGTGTATATTTCCCCGAAGGGTGCAAGCGACCTGAAGGCAGACGAGTATTTTGTCGGCACGTTTGATGCAAGAGATGCTTCAACAGAGCTTTCTGCCTTTGCAACAGATGCAACAGCAACAGAGTATATCGTAACCTTTGAAGATGCAACGGAGGGCAACGGCCACAACGTAAGACTTTTAGGCTTTGACCTTGTAGAAACAGAAAAGCCTGTTGTGATGCTTCCGTCGGAATACACCTACAAGCTCGGTCAGGCAAACGACGTGGGCGGACTTGTTCAGGTGCCGACAGTTACCGACTACGTTGCAAAAGGGGAAAGCAACGGCGAGTGGAAATACTACAGTATGGACAGCACTCTTGCCGAGCTTCAGGCAGGTAATGCAAGAACCGTAGAAATTAACCAGAGCTACGGAGCATATATGTCCATCGGATTTAATACCGTCGGTCAGTATCTCCAGCTTATGATTAAGCTTCCCAATACAAATTCATATTTTGTTCCCACAATCAACTGTTATTCAGGTGGATATTCCACAAATGTAAATGTGTATGTTGCACCGAAGAATGCAAGCAACCCAATGGATGACAAATATCTCGTAGGTGCTTTTGACCCGAGAAATGCGTCAACAACCCTTGATGGATTTGAAACAGATTCCGAAGCAACTGAATATATTCTTACCATTGAAGATGCAACAACAGGCAATGGTCATAATGTGAGAATTACGGACATTGTTCTCACAGAAAAAGAAAAGCCGGGGCCTGAGCTTGAGCCGCAGGATATGTATTTTTTCGATTTCGGCTATAAATCGGGAAACAGTCAGTTCAACGTGGGTATCCCCACACTTGACACATACGAAAAAACAGGTCGCAACTGGAAATACTGCGGAATGGAAGCGACCCTTCTTGCAAAGTATGAAAATGGCGGAACTCCTTATATCACATATGCAAGAACACTCACGGGATGCCTCAACATAACTCCCAGCGATGCCTCGGGACAATGGCTTTCGCTCACTCTCAAGGGAATCTATAAGGGTGAATACAGATTCCTCCTTGACTTCGCAACCCACAAATCCGGCGGAATAGGTGATGTGTATATTGCACCTGCCTCTGTCTCCGAAGCTTCGCGCTGCGATGCAAAATATAAGGTCGGAACTGTGGACTATTACGAAAAAGATGCAGCATATGCAACGGGTAACCGTGTGTTTCTCGGAAGTGTAAGTCTTGAAGAAACAGGCGATTATGTTGTGACCTTCAAACACAGCGGAACAAAGCATCAGAACGCAACGGGATATCTTATGAACCCGTCTGCAATAACTCTTGATGCAAGACCTCTCGTTCTTGATTCTATCGATGTAAGCGTTTCAAATCCGGTTATATCGGTTGGTGAGACTTCTGACATAACTCTCACGGGAAAATATACAGATACAACAGATGCATCCTTTGATGATGCGAAAATTACCTTTGAAAGCTCTGATGAGACAATTGCAGAAGTTTCTGCACAAGGTAAGATAACAGCTGTTTCTTCCGGTATTGCAACAATAAAGACAACGGTTGTTCTCGGTGGTGTGACAAAGGAAGCCTCCGTTGCTGTCAGAGTTGACGGTGGAGAAGACCTTCCCTTTACGGGAGTGTCAAGAAAGATTGACTTTACCCTCGGTCAATGGACATATGACGGAAGTGATATCCGTCCCATAAAGTATGCGGATACAGGTGATGTCTGGGAATTTGCAGGCAACCACACAGACCTTGACGGAGCTTCCTCGACAACACTCCGAAATAGCCTTACATATGGTATTCAGGCACAGATAAGTGCAGTTGGACAATGGTTCTCCATAAAGTTCAAGGCAGGTGAGGATGATGTTGGCAAGGTAAAACTCACTCTCAATTACAGCCGGTATGTTTATGGAGGTGTTGTCAACTTCTATCTTTCACCGGCAGACCTTTCCGAAGAACTTTGGAGAAGTGAAGCGTTCAAGCTTGGTGAGGTTGATTGTTATGATTCCTCCGGCACAGTAATCGGTGACAACGCATCCTTTGATATCGAAATTCCTGAAGAGGGTGAATATGTTCTCACCTTTGAGGTCAAGGCACGCAAAGGTGCATATACGATGTATCTGGGATATGTCATCCTCGATGGTACGGACGGAGTAACTCTTTCTCCCTATTCCGCAAAGAGTGGTATGCAGATAGGCGAAGAAACAACAATCGGATATAATGTCTATAAAGACGGAGACAAGATAACTCTTCCCGATGCAACAGTTTCCTATACCAACAAAACCCCCGAAACTATTGATGTTTCCGATGATGGAATAATCACAGGTAAGGCTCTCGGCAAGGGCGTTGTTGAAGTTGCCGTAACAAGTCTCGGCACAACATGGAAGTCAGAACTTGCTGTTCACGTCGGAACTGCAAAGCGAGGACCGACTTATTACACCTATGAAAAACGTGCAAACGCAGTTGAAAATGCATCAAAATACGACTGGGCAAAGAGCCAGAAGGAAACAGCTATTAAGATTGCCGACACGGTAGTAGGAAAAGAAGAAACAATCTGGGAGCTTATTCCTCAGGAAGGCATTCCCCGTTCCATGGCGGTAGGATATGTAAATGACCCCGAAATGTATAACTGCCGTTACTGCGGAGTTAATATCCGTCAGAAGTACAGTATGATGCCCTACACCGTAAATGCAGTTTTGCGGCCCTGGAAGATTCAGTGCCCTGATTGCAAGAGAATTTTCCCGTCAAATGACTTTGAAGGCTTCTATAAGCTCGGTCTTGATGAAAACGGAATATTCTCACATAAGCTTGCTCACGAGAAAAATGCAGAGCTTGTGGCAAACGGCGAAGAAGGCTATCTTGTAAATAAGCTCTATCCGGAAATTGGTACGGAAAATCATCCCGACACCGTAAGATTCACCGAAGGTGAAACAACGGAGGGCTGGGGAGTAGACGATGGCTTCGGCTATCATCCCGGAAGAACTTACGACAACGGCGTTGAAGAATGCCACGCATATATTGCTTTCTATAACCATTGTGCTATATGGATGGGTCCCACAATGACACAGTACCCATCCAGTATCGTTGGCGGAAAGCTTGCGGCTCTTCGTGATGCATATCTCTATACAGGTGACCCCAAGTACGGAAGAGCAGGTGCAATAATCATCGACCGTGTTGCAGACGTTTACCCCGAGTATTCACTCCCACAGTATGGACGACTCCGTGGTACAAACCGTCAGTATTCAAACTCTCACGGTATGTCTGATGAGGGTAAGGCAATCGGACGTATATGGGAAACAGACCTTGCACGTTCAATGGCACTCTCCTATGATGCCTTCTGGCCGATGATGGATGACCCTTACGTTATAAAAGTGCTTTCCGAGAAGGCAGTAAAATACAACCTTGAAAATCCGAAAACAGATGCAGCTCTTATTCGAGGAAACTGCGAGGACGGTATTCTCCGTTCGATTTTTGAAGGCTGTAAGACAGCCGATATCTACGGAAACTTTGGAATGCATCAGGCAGCTCTTGCCGCCGCCGCAGTAGTCCTTGATTCACAGCCCGAGACAAAGGAGTGGATTGACTGGATTATGCAGGACGGAGTGAAGACTGTCGGCAAAAACACGGGTGGAAACGTAGCAAGTTATTTCTATACAAATATTGACCGTGACGGTCACGCTGACGAATCCTCTCCCGAGTATAACAGCCTTGGCGTATCGAGAACTCTTGAGTTTGCCGAGTTCCTTTATGGCTATGACGGATATACGGAAGCTGACCTTTATGCAAATCCACGTTTCCTTAAGATGATGAAGGCTCAGGGCGATATCATCATGAATTCAAATACCGCTCCGCAAATAGGTGATGCCGCTTCTGCCGCTGCAATTGCAACAAACTTCACGGCGGATAATATGCTTAAAGAGTATATCCGCACAGGCGATGTTGAGCTTGGTCAGCTTGCATACTTTGCAAACGGAAATTCAACCGATGGTATGCACGCAGATATATTCACAAAGAATCCCGAAGCTGTGAAAAAAGAGATTCAGAAAATAATCGACACTCATGGGGAATATGACTTCGGCAAAACCGTAAACCTCACAGGATATGGCCTTGCAACTCTTCGTGACGGTAAGCTCTATCGTGATGCAAACACTACATCAGGTGCAAATGCAAACACACAGCGTGCATTCTGGATTTATTATGGCGGTGCAAGAACAAGCCACAGACATTACGATGCGCTCAACCTAGGTATTGAAGCGTTTGGCTTAAATTTTGCTCCCGACCTCGGCTATCCCGAGGATACGGGAACGAACCGCAACCGAGCAATGTGGGTAAGCAATACAATAAGCCACAACACGGTTGTTGTAGACACGAAAGCACAGAAGACCCTCGATTATGCGGAAAATCCGATTCACTTCGATGATTCCGATACGGTAAAGCTTATGGATGTGGATGCTTCCGGAGTATATGACCAGACAGATATCTACCGCAGAACTGTTGTTATGGTAAAGCTTTCGGAGAATGAGTCCTACGGCGTTGACTTCTTCCGTGTAAAGGGCGGAGACGACCATATCTACAGCTTCCATTCCCAGTCCGAAGAAGTAACACTTCCCGATGAAACACTCATTGTTCAGGAAAAGGGAACTTATGCAGGAGAAAACGTTGAATGGGGAGATGAGTCAACAGCATATGACAACGGCTTCTCGTGGATGGAGAATGTCCGCCGTGTTGAGAATCCCTCAAACGGATTTGTGGCAGACTTTAAGATAAAAGATTTCAAAAAGACTCTTGATGAAAAGCCGAGTCTCGGTCTTAAGCTCACAATGCTCAATGACTTTGACCTCACAGAGGTTGCAGTAGTTGAGGGTATGGCACCGAGAACAAAGGCAAACTTAAAAGCGAATATGAACTACTTTGAATATATCCTTGCAAGAAGAACGGGCGAAAACCTTGATTCTCTCTTCACAACGGTTTATGAACCCTATAAGGATAATTCAAAGATAGCTTCCATTGAAGCGGTTTCTGTTGTTGGTGACGGAACGGAAACAAGTGATGATGTTGCAAAAGCAGTCCTTGTCAAGAATAACGAGGGAAGATGCGACTACATCATTTACGCAACGGATAACACTGTTACATACACGGTTGATGATAAGTTTACCTTCCGTGGCTTTGTGGGCGTGTATATGTGTGATGAAGAAGGAAGAGAAATTTACAAGTATGTAAACGACGGCGATCTTATCGCAGACCTCTCGGGAACTGCATCTCTCTCCGGAACGGTTACAGACTTCACAAAGGGATATGTTTCCGAAAATACAATCTCCGTAAAGCTTGACACTCCCGTTGACGGTGCAATACTTTCCGATAAGTACATCTATATCGAAAATGACGGTGTCCAAAATGCAGCATACAGAATAGCAAGTGCAACCTGTGATGCTGACGGAAATGCAGTCCTTGATATTGAAGATGTATCACTTGCTCGTTCAATGGTAGGTGATGAAATTACCTATAATATTGAGGCAGGAAGCACCTTCCGAATCCCGTTGAAAACCATAGAGGACAATATGCCGGTATTCGGCAATGTGCAGGATGTGACTGCAACTGCAGGAAGTGCAATTTCCTTTAACGTCACGGCAGAAAGCGTAAGCGGCGGAGATATAACATATTCCGCAGACCTTCCGAGAGGTGCAAGCCTTGACGAAACAACAGGCGAGTTCAATTGGAATCCCACCTCATCCCAGATTGGTGATAATGTGGTGAGAATTTATGCTCACGATGGTGCGGCAGTATCCGGAACAGATGTTCTTATAACTGTTTACGGTTCGACCTCCGGTGGTGTATCAGGTGGAAATACAGGAACTTCCGGTGGCGGTGGAACAGGTGGCGGCACAACTACCCCAACACAGCCGGATGAACCCTCAACCGATGTAGAGGAGGATATTATCCTCCCGCCTGCAACATCAACCGAAGGCTTCATCGACCTCGGAAACCATGCATGGGCAGAAGATGCAATCAATTCTCTTGCAGACAAGGGAATAATCAAGGGCACAAGTGCAACAACCTATTCGCCGGCAAATAACATAACAAGAGCAGACTTTGCACTACTTCTTGTTCGTGCATTTGAAAAAACTTCGGACAACACCGAAAACTTCGCAGACGTAAGTGAGAGTGACTACTTTGCTCGTGAGCTTGCGATAGCACGAAACACAGGACTTGTCAGAGGTATCGGCGATAATAAGTTTGCACCTCGTGAAAGCATCAAGAGATGTGATATGATGCTTATGGTATACAGAGTAATTAAGGACAAACTTGTGGGGGCGGATAGCATCCGCCCGCAATATGAGGATTTCGACTCCGTCCCCGAATACGCTAAAGAGGCAGTATCGGCACTCATAGGTGCAGGACTTGTCAATGGTAAGGGCGACAAAATCGCACCAAACGACAACACAACACGTGCAGAAGTTGCAGTTCTCTTAAAACGAGTACTTGACTACACAAAGAAATAGAACGAGGCACCGGACAGTTTTATAAACAAACTGTTCGGTGCTTTATTTACTAATCCGAAGTGGTGGCGGAAAAAGCGGCTTTGAGCTTTTTTAATGCCTTTTTCTCCAGTCTGCTCACATACGAACGTGATATATCGCATTTTGCGGCAATTTCGTGTTGGGTTTTGGGAATTGTTTCATACAATCCATAACGCATTATTATAATTTGCCGTTCTCGCTCATCAAGACATTTGTCCACCA
Source organism: Oscillospiraceae bacterium (assembly GCA_017435965.1). Classification (GTDB taxonomy): domain Bacteria; phylum Bacillota; class Clostridia; order Oscillospirales; family JAAYXM01; genus SIG480. The sequence goes on along the minus strand of JAFSEA010000024.1, from coordinate 11,485 downwards.
GTTTATAGAGCTTTTCAACGATATCGGCAATTTCTACTTTGTCAAGGTGGATGTCTTCTGTCATAATCACATCCATAATGGCAAGGGAATTTCCGTCTGAATCCGTGTCGAGGGAATCGGAAAGGGAAACTTCGGAAGCATTCTTTTTCTGTGCACGGAAATGCATCAGAATTTCGTTTTCAATACATCGTGCGGCATATGTGGCAAGTCGTGTGCCTTTGCCGTATTTGAAGGTATTTATGGCTTTTATCAGACCTATCGAGCCTATGGAGATAAGATCGTCCTGTTCCTGCGGAGATGTATAATATTTCTTTATAACGTGTGCAACAAGCCGCATATTTCGCTCGATTAAAACGTCCCGTGCGTGCATATCTCCATCGGCGTACGCACGGAGATATTCTGCTTCCTCTTTTGCGCTGAGTGGTTTTGGAAAAGAACCGGAGGACAGACTGAGAATGAGATAGATACAGTTTGAAAAAAGAAGAGTCAGCAAGGGTAGGATAAACATATAAACATACCACCTTTTTAGTGTATCTTACGTGCCGGAAAATAAAAACTTGCAAGTCCGACATTTTTAGGACTTGCAAGTTTTTTCTCTATTCTATTCTATTCTTCATTCTATAAGTGCGACGGCGTGGGCGGCAATTCCTTCGCCACTTCCCGTAAATCCAAGCTTCTCTTCAGTTGTTGCCTTCACACTTATGCAATCAACAGAAACATTCAGAGCTTTTGCGATGTTCTCTCGCATTGTGAGAATGTGGGGGAGAAGTTTTGGCCTCTCTGCTATTACCGTGGAGTCGATATTTGAAACAGAATAACCTTTTTCTGCGATAAGGTCGCTTACTTGTTTCAAAAGCTCAAGGCTGTCGGCACCTGCATATTTGGGGTCGGAGGGGGGAAAGTGTTTTCCTATATCACCGAGTGCGGCGGCACCGAGAAGAGCATCTGATATTGCGTGCAAAAGAACGTCTGCATCGCTGTGACCGAGAAGCCCTTTTTCATAGGGGATTTCAACACCGCCAAGAATGAGCTTTCTTCCTTCCGTGAGTCTGTGGACATCATAACCGTGACCAATTCTCATAAAACTAACCTCTCTTTTCCTGATTTGCGGCGATAACTTCTGCAAACAAAATATCTTCGGGAGTAGTGATCTTGATATTCAGATAGCTTCCTTCCGTGATAAAGACCTTCATACCTATATTCTCAACTGCAGAACAATCATCAGTAATGGGAATATCTTCATCAATTGCCTTTACCAGTGCGGCAGTAATGATATCGGCATCAAATACCTGAGGTGTTTGGATTGCACAGAGAGTTTCTCTTGGAATGGTTTTCTCTATAAGCTCGCCTTTTACCTGTTTAACCGTATCTTTTATGGAAACACCGGGGGCGGCGGCGTGATAATACCTTGCCGCAGAAACGGTTTTTTCAATTATTTCGAAAGAAACAAAAGGCCTTGCAGCATCGTGTATCGCAATGAGATCAAACTTCTTATCAGATGCAAGTATTCCTTTTAAAACCGATTCTGTGCGGCTCTTTCCTCCTGCAACAACGGCTTTGACCTTATCTATGGAATTGTTTTTGCACAATGCGGATATTTCTTCAATGGAATCCTCTCTTGTGGGGATTATGATGGCATCAATCTCAGAACAGGATTGTAAAACCTGTAATGTGCGCAGAATCACAGGGATTCCGCCGACTTCAAGAAAAAGCTTGTTGCCAAACTCCTTCATTCTGCTGGAAGAACCGGCGGCAGGAACTATCGCAAGGCAAGTCTTTTTCTTCTTTTTAAAAAACATAACCAAAACCTCTGAAACAATAAAATGCTGTTCCGATGGGGAACAGCATTAGTATATCATATTTTACTCTTGTATACAAACTATTTTAATGAGTCGGCAATAATGCCGTCTATTTTTTTCTCAAGCTCCGGATAGGTGGTGTCGAGCGCAAGAACGAGTTCTGTTAGGAGAATCTGCTTTGCCGAATGGAGCATCTTTCGCTCTCCTGTGGAAAGACCGTGATTTCGGTCTCGGTAAATCAGGGATTTCATAACCCTTATAACCTCAAGATGTTCTCCGCTTTTGATGCGTGCGGCGTTTTCACGATAACGCTTGTTCCAATTTGCGGTTTCCTCAATTTCGGTTGAAGAAATAAGGAAAAGCAACTCTTCTGCACGTTTACGGGAAATGACATTGCGGATGCCGATTTGTGTGCTTGTTGCAACAGGAACCATAAGTGTCATACTGTTTGAAGGAAGCTTCAGAATATAGTATTCGAGCTCTGTGCCGTCAATAATGCGAGAGGTGATTCCGTCAATGGTGCCGGCTCCATGTAACGGATGCACTATTCTGTCACCGATATTGTACAAAACAAACTCCTCCCAACCTGAACTGGCTTTATTATACTATTTTTTTGCAGAGTTTTCAACAATTAAAAGCGAAAAAATCCATTTTAAAGCTTTTTTTGACATATTATACAAATATATCGGTGCGATTTTTTGTGGATTTTAACAGCGTTTTTTTTCTTGACATTAGTGCAATAATGTTGTATTCTATTACTAATAGTGTAGATGGAGATAAAGCTGTCTCATAAAGCCTTTCAGAGAGTTGTGCATTTGCTGGGAGCACAATAGGTTGGAGATGGAAGTGTCACTCCGGAGCTGTGTGTCTGAACAGAGATAATTAAGATGCACCGGTGCGCACCGTTATATGCTTTCGAGGATGCTTTCGGCATCGAAAATGGGTGGTACCGCGAAGTAATGCACTTTCGCCCCATGTCTTATAAAAGGCATGGGTTATTTTTATTTTAAGGAGGATTTTTTGATGGCAAAGGAGCTTGAAAAAATTTACAATCCGAAAGACGTTGAAAGCCGTCTTTATAAAGAATGGGAGGAAAAGGGATACTTCCACGCAGAGGTTGACGAGAAGAAAAAAGCATTCTCGATAGTAATGCCTCCGCCAAATGTCACAGGTCAGCTTCACCTGGGACATGCCCTTGACTGTACATTGCAGGATGTTCTCACAAGAACAAAGCGTATGCAAGGTTATTCTGCTCTCTGGCTTCCGGGAACAGATCATGCAGGAATTGCAACTCAGATTAAGGTTGAGGCTGCTCTCCGTGAGGAAGAAGGTCTCACACGCCACGACCTCGGCAGAGAAAAATTCCTTGAAAGAGTATGGGACTGGAAGAATAAGTTTGGAAACAGAATCGTTGAACAGCAGAAGAAAATGGGTGCATCCTGTGATTGGGATCGCTCAAGATTTACTATGGACGATATCTGTGCAAGAGCAGTAAGAGAAGTTTTTGTCCGCCTCTATGAAAAGGGACTCATCTATCAGGGCAACAGAATCATAAATTGGTGTCCCACCTGTACCACGGCTCTTTCCGATGCCGAGGTTGAATACAGCGAGATGGACGGCCATTTCTGGCATATCAAGTATCCTGTGAAGGATTCCGATGAATATGTTGTTATCGCAACAACACGTCCCGAAACAATGATGGGTGATACCGCCGTTGCAGTCCATCCCGAGGATGAAAGATACACTCACCTTGTGGGCAAAACTCTCATTCTCCCGATTATGAACCGTGAAATCCCGGTTATTGCAGACGAATACGTTGACCGTGAGTTTGGTACGGGCTGTGTTAAAATCACACCCTGCCACGACCCCAACGACTTTGAAGTCGGAAAGCGTCATAACCTTGAAGAAATCCTCGTTATCGATGACCACGGCTGCATAAACGAAAACGGCGGCAAGTATAACGGTCTTGACAGATACGAAGCAAGAAAACAGCTTGTTGCAGACCTCGAAAAAGAAGGCTATCTCCTTGAAGTTCGTGACCATAAGCACAATGTCGGTCAGTGCTACCGTTGTAATACCGTTGTTGAACCTCTCACATCAAAGCAGTGGTTTGTAAAGATGGGTCCCCTTGCAGAAGAAGCTCTCCGCGTTGTAAACGATGGAACGGTCAAGTTTGTTCCCGACCGCTTCTCAAAGATTTATACCAACTGGATGGAAAATGTCCACGACTGGTGTATCTCCCGTCAGCTTTGGTGGGGTCATCGTATTCCTGCATTCTATTGTGAGGATTGCGGATTTGTAAATGTTTCCCGTGAAGATCCCACAAAATGTGCAAAGTGCGGAAGCACACATCTCCGTCAAGAAGACGACGTTCTCGATACATGGTTCTCGTCTGCTCTCTGGCCGTTCTCAACTCTCGGCTGGCCGGACAAAACTCCCGAGCTTGACTATTTCTATCCCACATCGGTAATGGTAACCGGTTATGATATCATCTTCTTCTGGGTTGCACGTATGATTTTCTCCGGCATGGAGCACTTAAAGCTTGAACCCTTCAAGACTGTCTTTATCCACGGTATCGTCCGTGATGCTCTCGGAAGAAAAATGTCAAAGTCTCTCAATAACGGTGTTGACCCTCTTGAAGTAATCGAAGAGTACGGTGCAGATGCACTCCGCTTCACTCTTATCACAGGTAACTCACCGGGAAATGACACTCGTTTCATTCCCGAGCGTGTTGAAGCTAACCGTAACTTTGCAAATAAGATTTGGAACGCATCACGTTTCGTTATGATGAACCTTAATATCGATAAGTGTGAGCTTCCCGAGCTTTCAAAGCTTGCTCTTGAAGATAAGTGGATTCTTTCAAAGTACAACACTCTTGTATCCGAGATTACAGATAATATCGATAAGTATGAGCTCGGTATTGCGGCACAGAAGCTTCAGGAGTTCATCCGTGATAATTACTGTGACTGGTACATTGAGCTTGTAAAGCCGAGACTTTCTGATTCTGCAGAGGCTGAAAGCAGAAAGTGTGCCGAGCAGGTTCTTTGTTACGTTCTTTCAAACACATTGAAGCTTCTCCATCCCTTTATGCCTTTCATAACGGAAGAAATCTGGCAGACACTTCCTCACGACGGCGAATCAATTATGATTTCCAAGTGGCCTGAGTTTGCAAAAGAGCTTTCCTTTGCAACAGAAGAGGATAATATGGAGCTTCTCATGCAGGCAATCCGAGGAATCCGTAACCGCCGTGCAGAAATGAATGTTCCGCCCTCAAAGAAGGCACAGCTTATAATCGTTCCCGATGATGCTTCTGCAAAGGCTGTCTTTGAACTTGGCAATGCATTCTTTGTAAAGCTTGCATCTGCATCCGAGGTCATTATGTCGGATGAAGTAGGGGATACCTCCAAGATGGTTTCCGTAATCTCCCGTTCTGCAAAGATATTCATTCCAATGAACGAGCTTATTGATACAGAGGCTGAAATTGCACGTCTTTCAAAGGAACGTGAAAAATGCCTTAAAGACATCAATATGATAAGCGGAAAGCTGAATAACGCAGGCTTTGTTGCAAAAGCACCTGCAAATGTTGTTGAAGGTGAACGTGAAAAGCTTGCAAAGGCAGAAGCTCTGCTTGCAAACATCGATGAAAGCATCGCAAAATTGAAAGCATAAATAACAGATCGGACATATCACTTTTCGGTGGTGTGTCCGATTTTTGTGTATTTTTTAACGTTGTTTGTGAAAATGTACAAAATGACGCCGTAAAAAATTTTTAAATAAATTGCAAAATGCACAAATTTCTACTTGTAATTTCTTGGGATTTGTTATATAATTAATAAAAATTAACATTTGCTTAATTTTCGCAGATGATTAAAGGAGAGTAGAAACACATGAAAGCATACCCTGCATCAAAAATCAGAAACGTTTGTCTTTTAGGTCACGGCGGTGATGGTAAAACGTCATTGCTGGAAAGCCTTTTGTATATGACGAAAAACGTTGACCGTCTCGGTAAGGTTTCGGAAGGAAACACAGTATCGGACTATGACCCCGAAGAAATCAAGAGAAAGTTCAGTATTTCGTCTTCCATAGTTCCCGTTGAAGCTTATGACCATAAGTTCAATTTTATTGACACTCCGGGATATTTTGATTTTGTAGGTGAAGTATACCAGGCAATGCGTGTTGCCGATGCCGCAATCATTGTATGTACGGCAAAAACAGGCGTTCAGGTTGGTACGGAGCTTGCATGGAAGCGTGTAAATGAAAAGAAGATTCCGCGCATGATCTACATATCCAAGATAGATGAAGAAAATGCTCGTTACTACACCGTTTATGAGCAGCTTCGTGAAAAGTTCGGCGTTTCCGTTTGCCCGATGGTTATTCCGGCAATCGTAAATGAAAAGATTATTGGTATTATCGACCTTATCCCCATGAAGGCTTATGAGCTTAAGAATGGTGCTGCTGTTGAAATGCCCATTCCTCCGGATTGTATGGAAAAGGCTCTTATGGCTCGTTCACAGATCGCAGAAAGCGTTGCTGAAACTTGTGAAGAGTATATGGAAAAATACTTTGCAGGCGAAGAGTTCACAATCGAAGAGTATATGGACGGCGTAAAGCGCGGTGTTATGGAAGGAACTCTTGCTCCCGTATTCACAGGCTCTGCCTATACGGGTATCGGTTCTCTCGCTCTTCTCAGAGGTCTTGTGGGATATTCACCCTGCCCGGTTGATGCTCCCAAGGATATGGCAGTAAATGAGGATAATGAGCTTGTTGAAATCACCGTCGGTGATAGCGACAGTACTCTTGCTATGGTATTCAAAACAGTATCCGATCAGTATGGCAAGTTCTCATACTTCAAGGTTCTTTCAGGCTCTGTCAAGAGTGATATGACACTTCTCAATCCGAGAACAGGAGAAACAGAAAAGATTGGTCACCTCTATCACGTAATCGGTAAGAAGAGAGAAGATGTCAGCGAAATCACAACAGGCGATATCGGTGCAGTTGCAAAGCTTGCAATCACAAGAACAGGCGACACTCTCTGTGCTCCCAATAAGAAGGTTCACCTTATGGGCATCAACTTCCCGATTCCCACATATTCTCTTGCTGTCAACCCCAAGGCAAAGGGCGGAGAAGAAAAGATTGCATCGGGTCTTACCCGTCTTGCAGAAGAGGATGTTACCTTCAAGACTGTAAACAATTCTGAAACACGTCAGTTTGTCGTAACAGGCTATGGTGATATTCATATCGACGTTCTCTGTGCAAAGCTTAAGTCAAGATTCAATGTTGATGTTGACCTTGCAGAACCCAGAGTTCCGTATCGTGAGAAGATTCGCAAAAAGGTCAAGGTTCAGGGCAGACATAAGAAGCAGTCCGGCGGTCACGGTCAGTTTGGTGATGTTTGGATTGAATTCCAGCCCGGTGACGTTGAGGACCTCGTATTTGAAGAGAAGATTGTCGGCGGCGCAGTTCCCAAGAACTTCTTCCCGGCAGTTGAAAAGGGTCTCCGTGATTCTATCTCCAAGGGTGTTCTCGCAGGCTTCCCGGTAGTTTACCTCAAGGCAACACTCGTTGACGGCTCTTACCACGATGTTGACTCTTCCGAAATGGCATTTAAGGTTGCTGCAAACCTCGCATATAAGGCAGGTCTTCCGCAGGCAGATCCGGTTCTCCTCGAACCGATCGGAAGCCTTAAGGTTTATATTCCGGATAGCTACATGGGTGATGTTATCGGCGACCTCAATAAGCGTCGCGGCAGAGTCCTCGGCATGAATCCGGCTGAAGGTGGACTCTCTGTTGTTGAAGCTGAAGTTCCGATGGCTGAAATGAACACATACACCATCGACCTCCGTTCAATGACACAGGGCAGAGGCTCCTTTGAGTTCAACTTCGAGAGATATGAAGATGCTCCCTTCAATGTTCAGCAGAAGATTATTGAAGAGCGCAAGGCATATATGGAAGAAGAATAATAAATACCGCAAGAGACCGACAGACTTTCTGTCGGTCTCTTCTATAGTCTGAGCGTGCTGAAAATTCAGTACGCTTTTTTAAAACGAACTCTATCCGAAGGAAGAAAAAGAGTGATGAGAAAAGATTCGCTGCAAAATGCCGACAAATATTGAAAAAAGCACAATCTGATGTTATAATGATAAAATGATATTTGGTGTTTTTAATTTCGGGGGGATGAGATTCATGAAATATGTTAATCAATTAGAATACACTCATTGGCTTTACACCACAAGAGTTGATTTTGAGGGTGAAGAAAAGGAAAAAGGACGCACAACTACTGTCAGATCCTCGGGCTGTGGTCTTTGTTCTGCGGTTATGGTGGCAGACCGTTTGATTCCGGATTGCGGATTTGAACTTTCAGATGCACTTCAGCTTTCTTATGATACCGGGGCAAATCGCAGAATAGGAACAAATTACAAGCTGTTCGTCCCTGCTTTTGCAGATAAATGCGGCCTTGATTTTGAAATGACAAACGACCCGGAACGTTTGCGCTATTGCTTGCGCACCGGTGGCGCCGCAGTTGTTCATGCAAAATGTGACCGCGAAGGTTATACCGGCGTGTTTACAAAAAAAGGTCACTATGTTGTGGCAATTTCGGAAGAGCGTGATGGTCGTATAGCCGTTCTTGACCCTTCATATAAAGAAGGAAAGTATGAGGAAGAAGGTCGTAAAGGTCTGGTTGAAGTGAAAAATGATGTAATAGCAAAATGCGATATGCAGGTTTTAGTGGATGATTCGCTGATTGCAGATCCGAGCTTTTACTTGTTCTGGAGAAAATAATTATTATAATTCTTTTTTCGATTCCAAAGGAGAAAATATATGAAAATATCAACAGAAATAGGTTCTGCTGCAAAAATTATCGGTGAAGAAAAAGCAGTTGAATATGTGGCAAAAGCAGGTTTTGATGCATGGGATTTTTCGATGTTTGCAATGTGCAAATACGATTGGGAAAATAAAACACTCTTTGAAAATGACCATATTTTAGCATCGGGAGATTATCTTGCTTTTGCAAAAAGGCTTAAGCAGATTGGTCTTGATAACGGAATTGTCTGCAATCAGTCTCACGCGCCCTTTCCCACTTACTGCGAGGAAATACAGTCATACTTCAAGAGAGCTATTGAGTGTACCGCTGAGGCAGGTGGCAAAATCTGCGTTATCCATCCCGATAACTATATAGGACCGGAAGAAAATGCGGAGATTTATCGTGAGTTTCTGCCTTTTGCAAAGTCATATGGAGTGAAGCTTGCCACGGAAAATATGTGGAATTGGGATGATGAAAAAGGCCATTCGTGCTTTGCTGCTTGTGCAACTCCCGAAAGCTTCTGTGCCCATGTTGATGCGCTAAATGACGACTTTATGGTGGCTTGCCTTGATGTGGGTCACGCTGAAATGAAAGGCTCTGACACCTCTGCCGTGGAGATGATAAAAGCTCTCGGAAGCAGACTGCAGGCACTTCATTTGCACGATAATGACAAGCTTCACGATTCGCATCAGATACCGTTTTCGATGGATATAAATTTTGAAGAAATCATAAAGGCACTTAAAGAAATCAATTATACAGGTTATCTTACCTTGGAAGCAGATGCATACCTGAGTGCTTATACCAAAGAAAATATATACAATGGAATAGTAAAAATGGCAGAATCTGCAAAGAAATTGTCAGATATGTATAAGAATTGTTAATTTAAAAGGAGATATAAATAATGACAGGAAAACAAAGAGCATACTTAAGAGGTCTTGCAAACGGTCTTGATGCAAAATATCAGATAGGAAAAGATGGAATTGATGAAGAAACCGTAAAAATGGTTGATCTCGCCCTTGAAGCAAACGAACTCATAAAAATAAAAGTTTTGGAAAATGCACTTCTTGATGTGAGATTCTGTTGTGAAGAGCTTTGCGAAGCAACGGGAGCACATCCTGTTCAGTGTATCGGAAACAAGTTTGTTCTTTATCGTGAATCCGAAAAGAACAAGACGATAAGACTTCCGAGATAAGAATGACGGATTGGTAATTGGAGGTTTATTCTATGAGATTTGGAATATCCAGACAGGTGATAACACCGCCTATGTCTATGAAGCTTGCGTGTACAGGTGCTTTTGATATTAACTTTACATCTGTCCACGATGATGTATATATAAGAACTTTAGTCCTTGACGATGGGAAGAAAAAGCTTGTTCTTATGTCCTTTGACCTTCTGTTTCACGACAGACTGTTAAACGATGCCATTGCAGAATATGCGGAAGGAAAATATGGCATTGACAAAAGCTCTGTTATCATTTCTTACACTCACGCACATACTGCACCGGCAGGAAGAGGCTATAACCCCGGCAGTCATTGCGATGAATATGAGCTTTTGCTTGTGGAAAAGGGAAAAGAAGCTCTTGATTGCGCTCTCTGCTCAATGCAGGAAGGAAAAGCGGAATACGGGATTTTTGATGCGGATTTCAACATCAGCCGACGTGGAGTATATGACGGCAAGTTTGGAAACTATCCGGCACCTGACTATCCTCATGACCGTGAGCTTTTTGTTCTCACGGTCCGTGATGAGGGCGGAAACGTCCGATCTGTTATGACAAACTACGCTTGCCACCCGGTATTCTATCCGGCACCCGACCGCATAAGCGGAGAATTCCCGGGACGTCTCTGTCAGCTCATTGATGCCAATTATTATGGCTGTACATCTCTTTTCTTCCAGTCATCGGCCGGAGATGTGAGACCTCGTCCCACGGCAGTTATGGAGGGAGAGCGTTGGCATTGGGAAGGAAAAGACTTCAGCGGTGTTGATGCCTTTGCAAAAGATATATGCAAAACCGTTGTGGATATAGTCGATAATAAAGAACTCAAGCCTATTGAGCTTGATATTGCATCAGATGCTTTTGCAATAGAACTTCCGATGGAGCCTGCTTCTCTTGAATGGTTTGAGGAAAAGCTTAAGGTGTACTCCGATATGCCGGCAAGTGCCAATATGTCTAATGCCTATAATATCGTAAACGGCGGTTATGAAAAGCTTCCTCACAGTATGCCGCTGCATTGTCAGGCAGCGAAGCTTTCGGATAGTCTTTATATTGCAACAGTCGGCGGCGAGCCGTGCTTCGGTGTGAAGAAAGCTGCAGCTTCCGCCTTTGTTGGAAAAGATGTATGCTTTATCGGATATACCGATGCCTGTGCATATATAGTGGATGACAGAGTTCTTTCCGAGGGTGGATATGAGCCTACTTGTCATAACGAATATGGTCATATCGGTCCCTTTAAACCGGGTCTTGATAAGCTGTATCGTGATAATTTCAGAGCGGCATTTGAAAAAATCTCAAAGTAAAATTGCAAAAAACAGTCGTCAACATCAAAAAATGGCGACTGTTTCCTCTTTTTTTGAAAAGTTAGTATGGACTTTTTTGACATTTTGTGGTTTAATATATTGTATGTAGATTTATATATTGGAGTTGAAAAAAATGAAGCTTACCAACATAAAAGAGTTGTATTCTTCGGCTGAAGCCTTTGGTGGCAAGCAAATAACCGTAGGCGGTTGGGTGCGTACTGTCAGAGATTCAAAGGTATTCGGTTTTATGGAACTCAACGACGGCTCCTACTTCAAGAGCGTTCAGGTTGTTATTGATGATAAACTTGAAAACTTTTCTGAACTTGTCCACCTCAATGTGGGAAGTGCAGTCGTTGTCACGGGAACTCTT